>NZ_CP040244.1:300000-560000 GCF_005517195.1 Streptomyces vilmorinianum
GCGATCAAAAACCTGGGCCACGAGGCCCAGTCGTTCACGGGCAGTCAGGCAGGCGTCATCACCGACTCGGTCCACAACAAAGCGCGCATCATCGATGTCACGCCGGGCCGGATCCGTACCGCCCTCGACGAGGGCAACATCGCCATCGTCGCCGGCTTCCAGGGCGTGTCCCAGGACAAGAAGGACATCACCACGCTGGGGCGTGGCGGGTCCGACACCACGGCCGTGGCGCTGGCCGCCGCACTGGACGCCGAGGTCTGCGAGATCTACACCGACGTCGACGGTGTGTTCACGGCCGACCCGCGCGTGGTGAAGAAGGCGAAGAAGATCGACTGGATCTCCTTCGAGGACATGCTGGAGCTCGCCGCCTCCGGCTCCAAGGTGCTGCTGCACCGGTGCGTCGAGTACGCACGCCGTTACAACATCCCGATCCACGTCCGCTCGTCCTTCTCGGGGCTGCGGGGCACGTGGGTCAGCAACGAGCCGCAAGGGGACCGCAAGGTGGAGCAGGCCATCATCTCGGGCGTCGCCCACGACACCTCCGAGGCGAAGATCACCGTCGTCGGCGTGCCGGACAAGCCGGGCGAGGCCGCGGCCATCTTCCGTGCCGTCGCGGACGCCGAGATCAACATCGACATGATCGTGCAGAACGTGTCCGCGGCCTCCACCGGCCTGACGGACATCTCCTTCACCCTTCCCAAGGCCGAGGGCCGCAAGGCCATGGACGCCCTGGACAAGGCGAAGGCCGCGATCGGCTTCGACTCGCTGCGCTACGACGACCAGATCGGCAAGATCTCCCTGGTCGGCGCCGGTATGAAGACGAACCCGGGCGTCACCGCCGACTTCTTCCGGGCGCTGTCGGACGCGGGCGTGAACATCGAGCTGATCTCGACCTCCGAGATCCGGATCTCGGTCGTCACCCGCGAGGACGATGTGAACGAGGCCGTGCGCGCCGTCCACACCGCCTTCGGACTCGACAGCGACTCGGACGAGGCCGTCGTCTACGGCGGCACCGGCCGGTGACGTCCCGATGAGTCGCCCGACGAGTCACCGATGAGTTGCAAGCCGACGCTCGCGGTCGTGGGAGCGACCGGAGCCGTCGGTGCGGTGATGCTCCAGCTTCTGTCGCAGCACGCCGACGTCTGGGGCGAGATCCGGCTCGTCGCCTCCCCGCGTTCGGCCGGCCGCAAGCTGGCCGTGCGCGGGGTGGAGAGCGAGGTCCTCGCGCTGAGCGAGGACGCACTGGAGGGCGTCGACCTCGCCGTCTTCCTCGCGCCCGAGGAGGTGGCGGCGCAGTGGGCGCCGATCGCCGCCGCCAAGGGCGCGGTCGTCGTGGACACCTCGGTGGCGTTCCGGATGGATCCGGACGTGCCGCTGGTGGTCCCGGAGATCAATCCCCACGCCGTACGGGTACGGCCCCGGGGCATCGTCGCGAGCCCCGGCTGCTCCACGCTGGCGCTGATCGTCGCCGTGGGCGCCCTGCACGCCGAGTTCGGGGTCGCCGAGCTGGTGGTGACCGCGCAGCAGGCCGCGAGCGGGGGCGGGCAGGCGGGTGTCGCCGCCCTGCGCGAGCAGCTGTCGCTGGTGGCCGGGACCGAGCTCGGCAACCATCCCGGAGACGTACGGCGGGCCGTCGGCGACGACACCGGGCCCTTCCCCGGGCCGGTCGCGCTCAACGTCCTGCCCTGGTCGGGCGCTCCGCGGGAGGACGGCTGGTCCTCGGAGGAGCTGCGCCTTCGCGAGGAGACCCGCAAGATCCTCGGCCTTCCCGGGCTGCCGGTCGCCGCGACCTGTGTACGGGTGCCGGTCGTGACCGCGCACTCCGTCTCCGTGCACGCGCGGTTCGAGCGGCCCGTGAGCGTCGCGCGGGCGCACGAGATCCTGGCGACCTCGCCGGGTGTGGTCCTCTACGACGACCCGGCCGCGGGCGACTTCCCCACGCCCGCCGACGTCGTGGGCACGGACCCCGTCTGGGTGGGGCGGGTGCGCAGGTCCATGGACGACGAGCGGGCGCTGGAGTTCTTCGTCTGCGGCGACAACCTGCGCAAGGGCGCGGCGCTGAACGCCGTACAGATCGCCGAGTCGGTCATTCGCCCGGAGCGTCCTATGGGGGCCGACCATCCGGACGGTCGCGAGCGCACCTGACCGTCCGGGAGCGTCCGGAAATCGACGTCGGAACACCGCTCACCTTTGTAGGATCTGTGAACGCCTTGTGAGCAATTCGGCGCCAGATGCCCCTTGAACTGGGGTGATTCCTGTTCGACGATGCTTTTCTCTCCTTACTGCAACCGGTGGTTGGGCGGGAGGCGTCTCTGCGTGCGCTCTTTCGGTGTGTCGCAAAACGTGCTGAGAAACGGGCATGGGGGGAGAACGAGTGCGTATGAGGGCAATTGGTGCACCGAATAAATCGGTGGCGTACTCGTACAACCCTGACGGGGGGAAGCGTGTCCAACAGGCGTGGCAGAGGTACTCGACATCCCAGCGGTGGTCCCGCTCCGCGGCACGCCAGTCATCCCCGTCCGGGGCACGATCGGTGTTCCCGTGCGCGGCACGGTCGCGCGTCCGCTCCGGCGACCGCGTCCGGCCGGCGGCATGCCGGTGATCGCTCCCGTGCCCACGAGAAGCCGGGCGGTCGGGGTGACCGGCATCCCCTCGCCGCGCGAGAGCACTGAAGGCGTCGTGACCTCGGGCACGAGCGTCGATCACCTCACCGAGACCTACCGGGCCCACTACCGCTCGCTGCTCGGTCTCGCCGCGCTGCTCCTCGACGACACGGCCTCCTGCGAGGACGTGGTCCAGGAGGCGTTCATCCGCGTCCACTCCGCGCGCAAGCGGGTCCGGGACCCGGAGAAGACGCTGGCCTATCTGCGCCAGACCGTCGTCAACCTGTCGCGTTCCGCGCTGCGCCGCCGCATCCTCGGGCTCAAGCTGCTCTCGAAGCCGATGCCGGACATGGCGAGCGCGGAGGAGGGCGCGTACGACCAGCTGGAGCGGGACGCGCTCATCAAGGCGATGCGCGGGCTGCAGCGGCGCCAGCGCGAGGTGCTGGTCCTGCGGTACTTCGCGGACATGACGGAGGCACAGGTCGCCGAGACCCTCGGCATATCCCTGGGGTCGGTGAAGGCGTACGGCTCGCGTGGCATCGCGGCGCTGCGCGTCGCGATGGAGGCGACGGCATGAGCTCCGACGGCATGAACCCCGAGGGCATGAACCCCGACGGCATGAACCCTGAGGCCAAGAGCCCCGACGGTATGGGGTCCGGCGAGGCGAACAGCGGCGAGGCGAAGAACCGCGAGGCGAAGAACCGCGAGGCGAAGAACCGCGAGGCGGACAGCGGCGGTACGAGCGGACTGCCCGACGGTGACCGCGACGACATGGGACACGGGATTGTGAACGACGGGCCGGACAACGAGCGGGCCGACGGCCACGACGACCTCTTCGGCGGTGACGAACTGGCACTGCGGCGGCTGCTCCACGGCGCCGTGGCCGACCTCCAGCCCGCCGACGGCACCCTCGAGCACCTGCGCCGTGCCGTGCCCGCGCGGCGCACCCGCAAGCGCCAGGCCGTCGTCGGTTTCGCCGCGGCAGCCGTGCTCATCGGCACGGCCGTGCCCGCCTTCGTGCACGTCGCCACCTCCGGCGGTATCACCGCCGACCAGGCCGTGAACGCCGGCCACGGCGAGCAGGCCCAGGGCGGCACCGGCTCCGAGACCGGCGTCGAGGGCGGCGGGAAGGGCGACGGCACGCCGAGCGGCACCGCTCCGAGCCAGGGGGCCACGGGCGGGGGCGACGCCGACGCATCCGCGAACGGCGGCGCGGGCACCGGCTCGAAGCCGGCGGGGGGCTCCTCACCGGCCTGCGAGGCCGGCCAGCTGGCCGTCAGCTCGGTGCGGGCGGGCGGGCCCGACGCCGAGGGGAAGGTCTACGGCACCTTCCGCATCGCCAACGTCTCCGGCAAGGAGTGCCTGGTGAGCGGCGACGGCAGCGTCGGCTTCCAGGCGCTCGGGGCGGCGGATCCGTCCAGGATCTCGGTCGTCGCGCACACGGCCGGGGACGCGGCGAGCGGACTGCCCGACCCCTCGCAGGAGTCGCCCCGGCTGGTCCTCCAGCCGGACAACGCGTACGAGGTGAGGTTCGCCTGGGTCCCCGCGGCGACCTGTCCCACCACGGGCACCTCGCCGAACCCCGATCCGACCCCGAACCCCGATCCGACCCCGAGCCCGAACCCGGACCCGAGCCCCAGTCCGACGAAGGACGGCGAGGGTACGTCGACGGGGACCACGGGTTCGACCGGCAACGGCGGTGACACGACCGACGGCACGGTGCCCCAGCTCGTGATGGACGGGACGCCGGCGGACGGCAGCGTCGCGGTCAGCCACACGGCCGAGGCGGGCGCCCCCCAGGCGACCACCACGATCCCCAACGCCTGCGCGGGCACCATCTACCGCACCGGGGTCCTGGACGCGTCCTGAGGCGTCACAAGGCGTCACACGGCGTCCCAGGGCGTCCCCACGGCGTCCTGGGCACCACGGCCCGCCCGTGAGAGGGCGGGCCCGCGTGTCAGAGGCCCAGGGCCTCGTCCCGCTGGGCCTCCACCTCGCGGCGCAGGAGGCGGAACCACATGAAGAGCACGAAGCCCGCGAAGACGAACCACTCCGCCGTGTAGCCGAGGTTCTGGAACGCCTTCAGATCCAGGGACGTGCCCGCCGCGGCGGTCGCCGGGACCGGGGTCAGTCCGGCGGGGGAGTCCGTGACCGTGACCCAGGCGTCGTAGACCTCGTCGGGGACCACGTTCACCAGGGACCCCGCGCTGATCATGCCGAGCTGCCCCTCCGGGAGGCCGCCCGCCGCGTGGACGCCCTTGGTCCCCGCGTTCTCGGAGGCCTGGAGGGCGCCGACCACGGTGACCTCGCCGGCCGGCGGGGCCGGTGCCTTCGCCCCGGCCGGCAGCCAGCCCCGTACCACCGGCAGGGACTTGCCGCCGTCCGTCTTCAGCATCGTCAGGACGTAGCTGCCGCGGCGGCCGTCCAGCTCGCGGTCCGGCACCAGGAACTGCTCTCCGTACCGGCCGCTCGCCTGCGCGTGCCGGCCCGAGGTCTCCTTGTCCACCGGCAGGAGCTCATCCAGCGGCTCGGTCCTCAGCGTGCCCGGGTCCGGGGCCCGCTCCGCCTCCCGGTGGGAGTCGACGCGGTCCTCGAACTTGCCCATCTGCCACGTCCCCATGAACAGGCAGAACGGGATCGCCAGCAGGACGAAGACGTTGATCCCCCACCAGCGGGGCGTTTTCAGGAACCGGTACACCCCTCCACGGTACGCAGCCGCCTCACCCCCCGACCGGCCGGGTCCCCAGGTGACGCGCGGCGAAGGCCAGCTCCAGGCGGACCTGCTTGATCCGCTCCTCCACCACCAGGGAGCCGTGCCCCGCGTCGTACCGGTACACCTCGTGGACCGCGCCCCGGGCGGCGAGCCGGTCCACATAGTTGTCGATCTGGCGGATCGGGCAGCGCGGGTCGTTGACGCCCGCCGAGATGTAGACCGGCGCCGTGACCTTGTCGACGTACGTCAGCGGCGACGAGACCTCGAACCGGTCCGGCACCTCCTCCGGCGAGCCGCCGAAGAGCGTCCGGTCCAGCGCCTTCAGGGCCTCCATCTCGTCCTCGTACGCCGTCACGTAGTCCGCGACCGGGACGGCGGCCAGCCCCACCGACCAGGCGTCGGGCTGCGTGCCGAGCCCGAGCAGCGTCAGATAGCCGCCCCACGAGCCGCCCGACAGGACCAGCTTCGCCGGGTCGGCGAGACCGGAGGCCACGGCCCACTCACGCACCGCGGCCACGTCCTCCAGCTCGATCAGGCCGACCCGGTGCTTGAGCGCGTCCGTCCACTCCCGGCCGTAGCCGGTAGAACCGCGGTAGTTGACCCGGACCACCGCGTAGCCGTGGTCGAGCCAGGCCGCCGGGCCCGAGGCGAACGCGTCGCTGTCGTGCCAGGCCGGTCCGCCGTGCACCTCGAAGATCGTGGGGAACGGCCCCTCGCCCTCCGCGGGCCGCTGCACGAGGGCGTGGATACGGCCGCCGGGCCCCTCCACCCACACGTCCTCCACCGGCACCGAACCGGGCGCCCGCAGGCCCGGCGGGTCGAGGACGACCCCGCCCGCCGTCGAACGCACCACCGGCGGCTGGGCGGCCGAGGACCACAGGTACTCCACGCTGCCGTCCGGGCGGGCCGTGGCGTCGGACACCGACCCGGCCGGGGTCTCCACCCGCACCAGCGCGCCCGTCGCGATGTCGTACCGCCACAGCTCGCTGCGCGCCTCGAAGCTGTGCACGATCAGCAGGCCCGTGCCGTCCGCGTACCACTCCGCCGACACGTCGCCCGGCAGCTCGAGGCGCAGATCGGTCTCCTCGCCCGTCGCCACGTCCCACAGCAGCGGCTCCCAGCGGCCCCTCCGCTGGTGGCCGACGAGCAGCCGGGTGTCACCGTCCACGGGGGCGAAGCCCAGCACCGCCAGGCCCAGCTCCTCCGTGCCGCCCTTGGAGTCGTCCAGCTCGGCCACCACCGAGGCGTCCGCCGCCCGCAGCACCCGCAGGGCCGAGTGCATGGCGTCGCCGTGCTCGGTGTGTTCGATCGCGATCAGCGTGGAGTCGTGCGAGAGGTCGCCGACCCCGGCGGACTCCCGGTGCCGGTAGATCTCGACCGGGGCCGCCCCGTCCCGTACGAGATGGATCGTCGAGCCCTCCTCGTCCGTCGAGCAGCCGACGACCAGCGTGCCGTCCCGCCCGATCGCGAGCCCCGCCGGGTACGAGGGCGCGAGCCCGGGCACCGCGGGCTCGTCCGCGCCGCCGTCGAACGGCTGGCGCATCCACACCCCGAACTCGTCCCCGTCCTTGTCCGAGAACCACCAGATCCACCGGCCGTCCGGGGACAGCGTGCCGTCCGTCGTCCCGTTCGGCCGGTCCGTGACCTGCCGCTGTCCGCCGCTCGCCCGGTCCCAGGCGTACAGCTCGTACGTCCCCGTCGCGTTGGACACGAACAGCGAACGGTCGGGCGCCTCCTCGGCCCACTCGGGCAGGGACACACGGGCGGCCCGGAACCGCTGCTCCCAGGCGGGAATGTCGGTGATCTTGTTGTCATCGGTCATGGCCCCCATGATGCTCCGGTCCGCCGACAATCCGTTCCCGTCGTCCGCAGCCTGTGGATAACTTCCCGGGCGCGCGCTCCTTTGGGACGGGGTACCGGGGGCGCTACCGCCCCGCGGGCCAGATGTCCGGGCGGACGTGGTGGACGCGGCGGCCGTCGGGGCCCAGGACCTGCGCGCCCAGCTTGTGGATGCGCAGGGCCGGCGCCGGCGCCGTTCTGCGCCCCGGCCCGGGAGCGCGGCGACCGGGCGCTGCGCGGCGCGCTGATGGACCCGGAGCTGCGCCGGGCGTACGAGGAGGGGGCGCGGCGCGGGCTGTACGCGCTGGCGCACGAGGCCGAGCAGCAGGCGGGTTAGGCGCGACCCTGCTGCTGCTGTTCGCGAGCGGGCGGGGGCGGGAGGTGTACGCGTCGCTCACCGCGCGCGTGGCCCGGGCGAGAAGCTGCCCGAGTCGCACGCGATGGCGGTCAACCCCGGGGTCTGTCGGACGCCGATCCTGCTCGGCGTGCCTGCGTGGGTGATCCGTCGACCGTCTTCGAGAGGCGGCTGCGGACGACGGCGGTGCCGATGGCGCCCGCGAGCGCGGCGGCGCCGAGGCCCAGGGCGAGGGCGGACGGGCCGGAGTCGGCGACGACTTCGGCGGGGACGGCGGTCGCCGCCTCGACGGCGGCTGTCTGGAGGGGGTGCATGTCCCCAGGGGAACGGACCGCGGTCCGGCGGGCCACCCGGCGGACCCCGATCGGGTCAGGCACCCGCCCCGATCGGTGGGCCGGCCGGCCTCAGTGACGGCGGTCGGGAGCGCCGAGCCGCGCTTCGAGGCCGTCGCGGATGGCCTCGACCCCGAACTCGGACTTCTCGCCGGCCAGGCGGGGCCCTTGCCCCGGGGGGACCTGGGCGGTGGCGGGACCGTGGCCTCGGTCGCGTCGACGAGCAGGGTGCCGGTCACGGACGTGAAGGCGGAGTTCACGGCCCAGTCGAGCTCCCGGCCCTGGAAGCGGGCCATGCCGGGGCCGTGGACGAAGTACGAGCTGATGGCCGGGACGAGCCAGGGGTGGCGCATGCCCAGCGCCTACGTGTCGTGCACCAGCGCGCGTGCGGCGGCGCGCCGGCCGACCTCGGCGGGGTCGTGGAGCGCGAGCTCGCTCCCCACCCGGTCGGCCGCGAGCACGACGAGGCCTGCGCATGCTCAGGCCCTCGATGCCTAGGACAGCCAGGCCATGCCGATGAGCAGGAATACCACGAAGGCGATGCCGCCGGCGACGGCGGCCGTCTTCCTGGGGCGGCGCCGGGAGAGGGCCGCGAGCCCGCTCTCGCTCCGGCGCGCCTGACGCCGGGGCGGGGGCGGGGGCGGGGACTGGGGCGCGCGCGACGGCCGGGATTGCGGACGCGGCTGGGCTGCCTGGGGACGCGGCTGGCGGTGAGGCCGGGCGTGCGGCTGCGGCTGGGGCTGGGCCTGCGGCTGCGGCTTCGGCTGCGGGTGGCCGCGCCAGGCACCGGAGGCGAACCAGTCCGCGATCGCCTGCGCGGGAGGCCGCTGCTCCGGCTCCTTCGCCAGCAGCATGAGGAGGTACGCCTCGAACGCGGCGGGCAGCCCCACCCCGAGCTGCCGGGGCGGAGCGGGCGGGGTGTCGATGTGCTGGTAGAGCAGCGATGTGGCGGTGTCGCCCTGGAACGGAGGCCGCCCCGTCAGCAGTTGGTACAGCACGCAGCCGAGCGAGTACACGTCGGAGGCCGGCGACGCGGGCCGGCCGAGAGCCCGCTCGGGGGCGAGGTAGAGGCCCGTGCCGACGATCTGCCCGGTCGTGGTGAGCCCGGCCGAGGGATCGTCGACGAACCGGGCGATCCCGAAGTCCGCGAGCTTCACCGTCCCGTCCGCGTCGCGCAGCAGGTTCCCGGGCTTGATGTCCCGGTGCACCACACCCTCCCGGTGCGCGGCGGCGAGCCCCGCGGCGGCATGGGCGGCCACCACGGCGACCTGGTCCGGGGGAAGCACCGGCGGCGACCCCGGGTCACCGGCGAGGCTGGCCCCGTCGACCAACTCCATGACGAGGAACAGCTTTCCGTCCCACGTCCCGAAGTCGAAGACGCCCACGACATGCGGATGACTCAGCCGCGCCGCGGTCTGCGCCTCCAGCCGGAACCGCTCGGCCGCCGAGGGGTCGGTGCCGTGACCCAGCATCAACTTCACGGCCACGGCACGCCCGAGCACCTCGTCGGTGGCCTGCCACACCTCGCCCATGCCGCCACGGCCGACACATATGTGGAGCCGATATCGGTCCGCGACCAGCACCTGAGACCCAGCCTTTCGACGATCGGTCAACCCGAGGAGAAGCACGCGTCGCCGTACTCCGCCGTCCGGCATCCGATGCCGTTCAAGAGTAGAGCCGCTGGATCCACTCCCCGGCCACGACCTCCGGCCATCGAGGCGCCTGACGGTCGATCAGGCCTCTATCGCGCCGAGCTGTTGCATCAGACCGAGGTCGTCGAAGTTCCACCAGCTCTCCGCGAGCTTGCCGCCCTTGCAGCGGAAGGTCGCGTGCCCGGTTCCCGAGACCTCCCGGCCGGTGGCCTCCATGCCCTGGTACGCACCGACGTGACGCCCCTTGAAGGACAGCCGCGCGCACACCATGTCGCCCTCGGCCACCATGCCCTCGATGGTCGCCATCGGCTCGAACGCCTCCAGGATCTCCCGGTTCTCGATCTTGGCCTGCGCGAGCCCCATGTCGTACGACGACAGGGACGGGTCGTGCTCCCGGTAGTCGTCGGTACACATCGCGTCCACGGCGTCGATGTTCCTCGCGTTGACCACGTCCTCGAAGAAGCTCCGGACCACGATCTTGTTGAGCTGCTCGTCCCGCATGACGTCGAGGTCCGTGAACGACGGCTCCCCGTCGCACAGGGCCACCATCTCCCGGAAGATCCGGTCGGTCTCCGGCAGGTGCGAGTTCTTCATCGCCTCCTCGTACGAGGGGAACTCCACGATCTCCACCACGTGCGTGGAGTCGGCGCGGTCCCGCCCCACGATCGAGTGGGTGGCCGTCCGCTTGCCCTGAGTCGCCTCGACCCAGGCGTCCATCAAGTGGTTCAACTCATCGGCCCTGCTCGTCTTGCAGTCGATGACCTGCACGAATGTCATGACGTCTCCCATCGATCGGAGGACTCGGGACATTTTCAGGCTATGCCCGGTTCAGGGTGTGTGCCCTGTCGGTCGTCTCAGGGCGCGCCGACGGCACGGGTGAGCTGTTCGGCTCGTCGCAGCAGGCCGTCGGGGGTGAACTCCGCGAACATGTGGACCCGCGTGGTGACCGGCCCGCCCTTGCGCATCCGGGCGTGGATCGTGAACCGGGCCGCGATCCGGTGGCCGGCGGCGAGCGCCTCATGCACCTCGAAGCGGAAGGCGATCAGGTTCCTGCGTACGGGACGGAGATGGGCGACGAGCCGGTCCCAGTCGAGCCGGACGCCGTCGGCGATCTGGACGACGTCACGGGTGTAGTACCTGGCCATCAGCTCGGCGGGGTCCTCCTCGCCGCGGACGACGGCCTCGGTGAAGGTGGTGAAGAAGTCGGTGACGAACCGCTCGGGCGGCTTCGCTTCGAGAGGCTTCATGACGCTCCAGCCGGACGAGATACGATCGCTTACATGCCTGTAAGATATACAGGCCCAGTCAACCTTGACAAGGGTGTAAGAGTTGTCTGCTTCCGAGAGCCCGGGCGGCCCGTCCCGCGTTCGCCCTCGCCGCCGGGCCGACGCCGAACGGAGCAGGGCCGCCGTACTGGACGCCGCGGTCCGCCTGCTCGCCGAGCGGCCCGACGCCGGCATGGCCGCGATCGCCACCGCGGCCGGCGTCACCCGCCAGACCGTCTACGCGCACTTCGGCACCCGGGACGCTCTGCTGGAGGCCGTGGCCGACCGGATCACGGACGACGCCATGGCCGCGATGGACGAGGCGGAAGCGGCCGAGGAGTCCGCTCTGGGCTCGTTGCTACGGCTCCAGGACATCGGCTGGCGCCTGTTCGAGCGCCACCCGGTACTGCTCCAGCTCGGCAGCGCCGAAGCCGACCGCACCCGGCACGAGCCGGTCATCGCCCGCCTGACACGCCTGATCGAAAACGGCCAGTCGACAGGCGAGTTCGCCCCCACCCCGCCCGCCACCTGGCTGGTGGCCGCGGTCACCGCCCTGTCCCACGCCGCGGGCGACGAGGCCGCCGCGGGCCGGCTGACGGTCCAAGAGGCGGCGACATGCCTGCGCACCGCCACACTCGCCGTCCTGGAAGCCCGCCCCCCGGAACCCCCCAGCCCTTAGGCCGGCGCCCCGCGCGCCCACAGGGCGAACACGCGGACCCCAGGGCGCGGTTGCTCAGCCCCTCCCCGCGCGCGGGGGGCGCGCGGAGCCGGCCGCAAAGCCCCCGGAAACCATTCAGGGGCCTGACCCGCTTTCGCGGATCAGGCCCCTGACCTGGTCTTTCAGCTGTCGGGGTGGCGGGATTTGAACCCACGACCTCTTCGTCCCGAATGAGGTCCGGCAGGGCTCGTGGCCTGGCTATTTTGGCAACAGTGCAGGTCAGAGGATTGGTACGGGCGAGGCTGCGTCGGTCTGACGAGGAGGCTGGGAGAAGATCGTCTCCCAGATCTCTCCCAAGGGCTTGAGTACGAGCAGCCACGCTCACTGTGGCCGACCGTTTGCAGACGCATCGCCGACGCCAGGGATGCTCGTACTGGCCGTCGGTTGCGGGTGTACCCGCACGGCCCCTCCACCGTGCCGTGCCTGGAGGGTCACCGGACGATGGGTGGATGGATGTCACCGAGGTGCTGCTGCCCGGCGTGGGCCTGCGTTACGAGTTCACCAACCACCGGGGCGACCGGATCGGTGTGGTGGCCCGGCGCACGGGGGACTTCGAGGTGGTCGTCTACGGGACGGACGATCCGGACGAGGGCCGGTCGGTGTTCGAGCTCAACGACGAGGAGGCCGACGCGGTCGCGGAGATCCTGGGCGCCCCGCGGATCGCGGAGCGGTTCGCGGACCTGACCAAGGAGGTGCCGGGCCTGGCGTCGGGGCAGGTCGAGGTGCGGGCGGGCAGCGCGTTCGACGGCAGGCCGCTGGGGGATACGCGGGCGCGGACGCTGACCGGGGCGTCGGTCGTGGCGGTGGTGCGGGGCGAGGAGGTGATCGCGTCG
The DNA here is from genome assembly GCF_005517195.1 of Streptomyces vilmorinianum. NCBI lineage: Bacteria > Bacillati > Actinomycetota > Actinomycetes > Kitasatosporales > Streptomycetaceae > Streptomyces > Streptomyces vilmorinianum. Next base: position 312,311 of record NZ_CP040244.1, read on the forward strand.
CCCACGCCGAGGACGGTCCTGCGGGGAGGTGACGTCCTGGTGGTGATCGGTACGCACGAGGGCATCGCGGGCGTGGAACAGATCATCCGGGGCTGAGGGCCGTGGAGACGCCGGTCGCCCTGCTGCTGGAGCTGGGCGTCATCCTGGCCGCCCTGAGCGTGCTGGGGGCGCTGGCGCGGCGCTTCACCCTTTCGCCGATCCCTCTTTATCTGCTCACGGGCCTGGCCGTGGGGGAGGGCGGTATCGCCCCGGTCCCGGCCGCGGGCGAGTTCGTCGGGGCCGGCGCCGCCATCGGGGTCATTCTGCTGCTCCTGGTGCTGGGGCTGGAGTTCTCGCTGCAGGAGTTCGCGGTCGGGCTGCGGCGGCACGTGTCCTCGGCCGTGGTGGATGTGGTGCTGAACGCCGCTCCGGGGGCGGTGGCCGGGTGGCTGCTCGGCCTGGATGGCGTCGGAGTGCTCGCCCTGGCGGGTGCCACGTACATCTCCTCGTCGGGCATCGTGGCCCGTCTGCTGTCCGATCTGCACCGGCTGGGCAACCGGGAGACGCCGGCGGTCCTGTCGGTGCTGGTCCTCGAAGACCTTGCCATGGCCTTCTACCTGCCCGTGCTCGCGGTCCTGGCCTCCGGGGGCGTGTGGTGGCAGGCGGTCCTGGGTGTTCTTGTCGCGGTCGGCGCGGTCCTGGTCGCCTTCACCGTCTCTTACCGGTGGGGGCATCACCTCGGTCGCCTTGTCGCACACCCCGACGCCGAGCAGCTGCTGCTGCGCGTCCTCGGCCTCACCCTGATCGTCGCTGCGCTGGCCGAGTTCGTCCACGCCTCGGCGGCCGTCGGCGCCTTCCTCGTCGGGCTGGCCCTGACGGGGGAGACCGCGACCCGTACCCGGGCTGTGCTCAGCCCCCTGCGGGACCTGTTCGCCGCCGTGTTTTTCCTGGCGATCGGCCTGTCCGTCGACCCCGCCGACCTGCTGCCCGTGCTGCCCGCCGCGCTCGCGCTCGCGGCCGTCACCCTCGTCACGAAGGTGATCGTCGGCCGGTACGCGGCCTTCCGTGACGGGGTGGGCCGGCGCGGGCAGTGGCGCGCCGGCACCGCGCTGATCGCCCGCGGCGAGTTCTCCCTCGTCATCGTCGGCCTTGTCGGGACCACGCACAGCACGCTGGGCCCGCTGGTGACGGCGTACGTCTTCCTCCTCGCCATCGCCGGCCCCCTCCTCACCCGCTTCGCCGGAGTCCTGCCCGTCCGGCCGGGGCCGGTGACCGAGGCACGAGAGGGCGCGCCTCCTCCGCCGTGACCCGCGTGCACGTGAGCTTCAGAGGCCGCCTCGGCGGCGCCGGGGGTCTTGTTCGGTGTTCCCGCCGCCAGTCGGTGTTCCGGAGTAGCCCCTGGGGCAGGTTCCCGGCGATGCCGACGACTCCGCTGAGGTAGACGGCCAGGACGGCGAGCCTTACGAGCGTGTCGAAGCTGGTGATCGCCGCCCGGCCGTCGTCGGTCACCCCCTGGTGACCGTGCCGTCGTCGACCGGCTCCAGGCTCTCCGGCAGAGTCCCGGCCGCCGGGGCGGGGGCGGGGCCCTTGTTCCGGCGGCGTGCGGTCAGCCGCATGGCGATCGGTTCGGTGTAGCGGGCGGTGAGCGGGCCCACGATCACCAGGACGAGCACGTACGCGGTGGCCAGCGGCCCGAGGGCCGGTTCGATGCCCGCGGTGACGGCGAGACCCGCGATCACGATGGAGAACTCGCCACGGGCGACCAGCGTGCCTCCCGCCCGCCAGCGGCCCTTGACGGAGATCCCGGCACGTCGCGCGGCCCAGTAGCCGGTGGCGATCTTCGTTCCGGCGGTGACCACGGCCAGCGCGAGGGCGGGCAGGATCACCGGCGGGATGCTGGCGGGGTCGGTGTGCAGCCCGAAGAAGACGAAGAAGACGGCGGCGAACAGGTCCCGCAGCGGGCTCAGCAGGTTGTGCGCTCCCTCGGCGACCTCCCCGGAGAGGGCGATGCCGACGAGGAACGCGCCGACGGCGGCGGAGACCTGGAGCTGCTGGGCGATGCCCGCCACGAGGAGGGTGAGCCCGAGGACGACCAGGAGAAGCTTCTCGGGGTCGTCGCTGGAGACGAACCGGGAGATGACCCGCCCGAACCGGACGGCGAGGAACAGCACCAAGCCCGCGACGCCGAGGGCGATGGCGAGGGTGATGCTTCCGGCGGCCAGGCTCACCCCGGCGAGCAGGGCGGTGATGATCGGCAGGTACACGGCCATGGCGAGGTCTTCGAGGACCAGGATGCTCAGGACGACCGGGGTCTCGCGGTTGCCGAGACGGCCGAGGTCACCCATCACCTTGGCGATGACGCCGGAGGACGAGATCCAGGTGACGCCCGCCAGGACCACGGCGGCGACCGGACCCCAGCCGAGGAGCAGGGCCATCGCCGCGCCGGGCAGGGCGTTGAGGGCGAAGTCGACCAGGCCGGCCGGGTACTGGGTCTTGAGGTTGGTGACCAGGTCGCTGGCCGTGTACTCCAGACCCAGCATCAGCAGCAGCAGGATGACGCCGATCTCGGCGCCGATGGCGACGAACTCCTCGCTCGCGCCCAGGGGCAGCAGACCGCCCTCGCCGAAGGCGAGCCCGGCCAGCAGGTAGAGGGGTATCGGGGAGAACCGGAACCGTCCGGCGAAACGGCCGAGGAGCCCCAGGCCGAGGATGATCGCACCGAACTCGATCAGGAAGAGGGCGGAGGAGTGCACGCGCTCACTCCCGGCCCAGGATCGAGGCAGCCGCCTCCGCACCCTCACGGGTGCCGATCACGATGAGGACGTCACCGCCGGCCAGCCGGAACTCCGGCCCCGGAGAGGGCACCGCGCCGGACCGGCGCAGCACCGCGACGATCGACACCCCGGTCTCCGTCCGCATCCGGGTCTCGCCGAGCAGCCGCCCGTTCCAGTACGAGGTCGAGGACAGCTCGACGCGCTCCGCCACCAGACCGAGATCCGTGGTCGACAGCAGGTTCGGGCTGTGGTGCGAGGGCATCAGCGCGTCGATCAGCGCCTCCGCCTCACCGGAGGTCAGCTTCACCGACAGCGCGCACTCGTCCGGATCGTCCCGGTGGTACGCGTTGAGCACCCGCCCCCCGTCACGACGCGCGACCACCGAGAGCCGCCGCTGTTCACGCGTGGTGAGGTCGTAGCGGACCCCTATCCCGGGCAGCGGCGTACTGCTCATCCTCCGAGTGGGCACGACGGAACTCCCTGCGGTGTCGACGAGGGCACGCGAGAAGCCCACGTACGGGTGGCGGTTTGACGGTTACTTTACCCAGGCGACGAACATGGACGACGGGAGCATTCGCGGCACCCCACGGCCACGTGCCCGCGCGCGGCAGGCCCGGACAGGTCTGGACGATGACGAAGCCCCAGGTCTCTGACCTGGGGCTTCGCAGAAGATATCCGCGTCGACCACTGCTCGCCGCCATGAAGGGGACGGATGGGGCACGGCTGCTCGCAGCGCTTCAGACGGTGACCGACGCGGCAGTCTTGTGCGCCAGTGCTGCCAGATGGCGTTCGGTGTCGAGGGCTGCCTGGCAGCCGCTGGCGGCGGCGGTGATGGCCTGGCGGTAGGTGTGGTCGACGACGTCGCCGGCGGCGAAGACGCCGGGGAGGTTCGTGCGCGTCGAGGGGGACTCGACCTTGATGTAGCCCTCGTCGTCGAGGTCGATCTGGCCGGTGAAGAGTTCGGTGCGCGGGTCGTGGCCGATGGCGATGAACAGGCCGGTGGCGTCGAGGTCGCGGGTCTTGCCGGTGATGACGTCGCGGAGGACGACACCGGCGAGCATGCCGCTCTCGGACTTGATCTCCGCGATCTCGCTGTCGAAGGCGAAGGAGATCTTGTCGTCGGCGAAGGCCCGGTTCTGCATGGCCTTGGAGGCGCGCAAGGTGGAGCGGCGGTGGACGACGGTGACCGAGCGGGCGAAGCGGGTGAGGAAGGTGGCTTCTTCCATGGCGGTGTCGCCGCCGCCGACCACGACGATGTCGCGGTCGCGGAAGAAGAAGCCGTCGCAGGTGGCGCACCAGGACACGCCGCGCCCGGACAGCTCCTGCTCCTTGGGGAGGCCGAGCTTGCGGTAGCCGGAGCCGGTGGCGATGATCACGGCCTTGGCGCGGTGGATGGTGCCGGCGGAGTCGGTCAGCAGCTTGACGTCGCCAGTAAGGTCGACCTCGACGACGTCGTCGTCGATCATCTCGGCGCCGAACCTCACGGCCTGGGCCCGCATGTTCTCCATCAGGTCCGGGCCGTCGATGCCCTGCGGGAAGCCGGGGAAGTTCTCGACCTCGGTGGTCGTGGTGAGCGAGCCGCCGATGAAGATCGAGCTGCCGAACAGCAGGGGCTTGAGCTGAGCACGGGCGGTGTAGAGGGCGGCGGTGTACCCGGCGGGGCCGGAGCCGATGATGACGACGTCGCGTATGCCGTCGGTCTGGTCGATGTCGCTCACGCCGGTCACGCCTTCTTGGCGTCGATGTCGGCGATGAGGCCCTCGATGAGGGTCCTGATCTCGTCGCGGATGGGGCGGACGGCCTCGACGCCCTGTCCGGCGGGGTCCTCCAGCTGCCAGTCGAGGTAGGTCTTGCCGGGGAAGACGGGGCAGGCGTCGCCGCAGCCCATGGTGATGATGTAGTCGGACGCCTGGGCGGCCTCGGGGGTGAGGACCTTCGGCTTCTGGTCGGAGATGTCGATGCCCAGCTCGGCCATGGCGGCCACGGCGGAGGGGTTGACCTGGTCGCCGGGGAGAGAGCCCGCGGAGCGGACCTCGACACGGTCGCCGGCCAGGTGGCGCAGGAAACCGGCGGCCATCTGGGAGCGGCCGGCGTTGTGGACGCAGACGAACAGCACGGAGGCGAGCGGAGCAGTCATCGGTTCTTCCTCGGGAGCAGCAGTGGTGCGGGGGACGGAAAGGTTCAGGAGCCGGACGGCAGGGTGTCCAGCAGGTCGGTGATCCGGGCGTCGAGGGCATCGCGGATCTCGCGCACGACGGTGATCGGGGCGCCGTCGGGGTCGGGGACCGGCCAGTCCAGGTAGCGGTGGCCGGGGAAGACGGGGCAGGCGTCGCCGCAGCCCATGGTGATCACGATGTCGGCGGCCCGGACGACCTCGTCGGTCAGCGGCTTGGGGTAGACCTCGTCGAGTGCGACGCCGGCCTCGGTGAGCGCTTGGACGACGTGCGGCTCGACGGCGCCGGCCGGGTGGGTGCCCGCGGAGGAGGCGATCACGCCGTCCCCGGCCCGGTGGGCGAGCAGGGCCGCGGCCATCTGGGAGCGGCCGGCGTTGTGGCTGCACACGAACAGCACCCGCGGCCGACCGTCGCCCGCGGCCGGGTTCTCGACGTGCGCGAGTGCGTCCAGGCGCTCAGCGGCGAACCGCTCCGCGAGCACCACGAGGTGGGTGCGGACGTGCGCGTTCGCGGCGAGCCGCTGGTAGGAGTCCGCGATCAACCGCTGCACCGTCTCCGGGGAGAACCGGCCGCGGTGGCGTACGGCAAGGCGGGCGACACCGGCCGCGAGACGTTCGTCGGGAAGGACCGGGTACGAGGACGCGGCCATGGTGAGAACCCCCTGGGTTCAAAGAGGTCAGCCCAGGCTGGTATCAGCTCCGGGTGATGTGAGAGTATCAGCACATGATGACGTCAGTCGATGCTGATCTGATCCGGGTGCTGGGCGATCCCCTGCGCCTCCAGATCGTGACCCTGCTCGCCCGCGAGACGCTGTGCACCACCCACCTCGTGGAGGAGACCGGTGCCAAGCAGACCAACCTCTCCAACCACCTGAGAGTCCTGCGCGAAGCCGGGGTCGTCGAGACGGAGCCCTGCGGCCGGTTCACCTACTACCGCCTCAAGCCGGATGTCATCGAGCAGCTCGCCGGCCAGTTCACCGCTCTCGCCCAGACCGCGCGCCTGACCGCCGAGGCGAACTTCAAGCGTTCCTGCCCGTAGTAGCCCCTGCCCCCGTGCCTCACCTGCCGAGGAGTACCCGCCCGTGACCGCCACCGAGCCCGCCGCGAGCGACGCCATAGCCACCGACCTGTCGCCGCAGCCCGCCCCCGGCGCGACCCCGCCCCGTACCCCGCTCGCCGCCCGAGCCGCTGCCGAGCTCGTGGGTACCGCGGCGCTGGTGGCGATCGTCGTCGGCTCCGGCATCCAGGCGACCCAGCTCACCGACGACGTCGCTCTGCAGCTCCTCGCCAACTCCACGGCCACCGTCTTCGGCCTCGGCGTGCTGATAGCCCTCCTCGGCCCGGTGTCCGGCGCGCACTTCAACCCGGTGGTCAGCCTGGCGGAGTGGTGGACCGCCCGCCGGGGCGGTGCCGGCGTGAACGCCCGCGAGCTCGCCGTCTACGTCCCGTCGCAGATCGTCGGCGGGATCCTCGGCGCGGTGCTCGCGGACGCGATGTTCGGCGAGCCGCTGGTGAAGTGGTCGACGCACGACCGCTCGGCGGGCAACCTGCTCCTCGGCGAGGTGGTGGCGACCGCCGGCCTGATCCTGCTGATCTTCGGCCTGGCCCGCACCGACCGGCTCCGCTTCGCGCCAGTCGCCGTCGCCTCGTACATCGGCGCCGCCTACTGGTTCACCTCCTCCACCTCCTTCGCCAACCCGGCGGTGACGATCGGCCGCGCCTTCACCGACACCTTCGCGGGCATCGCCCCGGCCTCCGTCCCCGGCTTCATCGCCATGCAGCTGATCGGCGCCGTCGTGGGCCTGGCCCTGGTCGCCGTGATCTTCATGCGCGGCAGGACGGACACGGAGTGACCCAGGCTGTGGATGTGGTGGTGATCGGCGGCGGCCAGTCCGGGCTCGCCGCCGGCTATCACCTGCGCCGCCTGGGCCTGGACTTCGTCATCCTCGACGCGCAGCTCACACCGGGCGGTGCCTGGCGGCACACTTGGGACTCCCTGCACCTGTTCTCCCCGGCCGCGTACTCCTCCCTGCCCGGCCGCCTCATGCCCCCGCAGCCCGGCGAGACCTACCCGGACGCCGCCCACGTCGTCTCGTACCTGAGCGATTACGAGCAGCGGTACGACCTCCCGGTCCACCGACCCGTCCGCGTGACCGGCGTCCACCGCGACGGCGAACTCCTGCGCGTCGAGACCGACTCCGGTACGTGGCGTACCCAGGCGGTGGTGAGTGCGACCGGCACCTGGTCACGCCCCTTCGTCCCCGCAGTGCCGGGTCGTACGGAGTTCTGGGGCGCCCAGCTCGACACGGTCGAGTACCGCAGTCCCTCCGACTTCACCGGGCGGAAGGTGATCGTGGTCGGGGGCGGCAATTCCGGAGCCCAGATCGCCGCCGACCTCGCGTACGGCTCCGACCTGACCTGGGTCACCCTGCGCGAACCCCGCTACCTCGCCGACGACATCGACGGCCGCGCCCTCTTCGACCACGCCACCGCCCGCCGCCGCGCCCTCGACGATGGCCGCACCGACACTGGCGGCGTCGCCTCGCTGGGCGACATCGTCGCCGTTCCGCCCGTCCGCGCAGCACGCGATGCGGGCCTGCTCAAGGCCCAGCCGATGTTCGACCGGCTCACTCCGACCGGGGTCGCCTGGTCCGACGGTTTGACGGCGGAGGCCGACGCGATCATCTGGTGCACGGGCTTCCGCCCCGCCCTCTCCCACCTCGCGCCACTCGGCCTGCGCGGCCTTCGCGGCCACATCCCCACGACCGGCACCCGGGCGACCGGCGAGCCCCGACTCCACCTCCTCGGCTACGGCGACTGGACCGGCCCCGCTTCGGCCACCCTCATCGGCGTCGGCCGTCCCGCCCGCGACGCCGCCCGGCAGATTGCCGGGCTTCTGCGCTGAGGTTGCAGACCTGGGCTATTCGGCCTGCGCGACCGTGGCCGTATCCACCCATCGGGCCAGGACGCTGAACGCGGCCAGCTGCTCCAGGGCCTCATGCTCGGGCAGCTCTGGGAGGCCGTCCTCGTGGCTGTTGGGATTGCGGATGCCGGCGTAGCAGCCCTCGGCGAAGGCCATGGCACCGCGATGGATGCTGCGGAAGGTGTCCCCGCCGTCATCCTCCATCAGCCGAAGGCGGTGCTCGCCGTCCTTCGGGGCGGTCAGGGAGAAGGCGTTCTGGAAGAGCTTCGTCTCGCTCAGGTCCCGCCGTCCCACCTTGTTCCGTGTCTCGGCGTTGACCTTCCTCGCCGCAGCGGTGACCGCTTCGCGGAAGTGACCGCTCTGCCACAGTGCCCGTGCCCCCTGCCAGATCCACGGATGCATCGTCGCGGCACTGAGCTGGGGAGCGTCGTCCCCCAGACGCTCACGAATCTCCGCATCCCGCTCGAGTGCCGCGTCGGCGCGCTGTGCTGCCTCCCGGTGCTGGCACCAACGGTTGACCGTTTTGTTGCGGTCGGACGGGACCTCGGTCTTCCACCGCGGCAGCACCCGGTCGAGGATCTGCTCCACAACATGGGCGCTTGCAACGATGTCCCTGCGCGATCCCCTGTTGGAGAGGCTGCTGCTGAGGACCATCACGCCTGGCGGGTCGGGCGGCCGGTACAGCTCGGTCAGTTCAAGGAAGTGGGCGAGCTCTCCGCGCGCCCAGTCGATGTCGAGAGTCATCACGCCATCATCCACACACCCACCGACACTGAAACCCGCATGGCATGGGGATCAGGAGATGGCAGGACTGCGCCGCTCGACGAGCACGACGTCCCGCCACACGCCGTGGTGGCGGCCGATGCGCTCGCGGGTGCCGATCACCCGGAAGCCTGCCCGCTCGTGAACAGCGAGGCTCGCGGCGTTCTCCGGGAAAATGCCGGACTGGATGGTCCAGATCCCGGCCGCCTCGGTGGAGTCGATGAGCGCCTTCAGCAGGGCGGAGGCCACACCCTGGCCCCGGGCGTCGGGGTGGACGTAGACGGAGTGCTCAACGACGCCCTCGTACGCGCACCGGTCGGAGACCTTGGTGGTGGCGACCCAGCCGAGGACCCGTCCGGTCTCGTCGGCGGCGGCAAACCGGTGTTCGGGCAGCTTTGCCGCGTCGAACTGCTCCCAGGTGGGGGCTGTGGTCTCGAAGGTGGCGTTGCCCTCGTCGATGCCGACCTGGTAGATCGCGATCACTTCGTCGGCGTGCGCGGCGGTGAGCGGCACCACCAGGGCGGAGGCGGTCACGCGGCAGCCGCCTTGGTCAGCAGCTGCCCCATGGCCGCCAGCACGGCGGGCTCGACGCGGTAGTACACCCAGGTGCCGCGCCGCTCGGAGGAGAGCAGCCCGGCCTCCTTCAGCTTCTTCAGGTGATGGGACACCGTGGGCTGCGAGACGCCGACATCGGAGATGTCGCACACGCACGCCTCGCCGCCTTCGTGAGAGGCGACCGCCGAGAACAGCCGCAGGCGCACCGGGTCCCCGAGCGCCTTGAACATCTTCGCTGTCCGCTCGGCCTCGTCCGCCGTCAGCGGGCGCTCCGTCAGCGGCGGGCAGCACGGCTCGACCTCCGGCTGGAGCAGCGGCAACACCTTGACATTCGACATGCGTCTATGTTGACACATGTCGAACCAGGAGTCAGGAGGGCAGGGAGGCTATGAGCGGCGCAGCTGACGGGCGATCCTGCGGGCGGCCCGTTCGGCATCGCGGCCGACGCCCCGCAAGGACGCCGACGACAGGCTGCGCTGCCACTCCAGCCCCACGTGGACGAGGTGTGGGTGGGTGAGCGAGGCGCCGTTCCGGTGTCGGGGACGCCCTGAGCCGTCGAGGATGCCGAGCGGGGTGAGGTAGCCGAGGTCGGGCCGGTAGCCGGTGGCCAGGATGATGGCGTCCACCTCCTCCTTCGTCCCGTCGTCCCAGGTCACCGTCGGGCCGTCGACCCGCGTGAACATCGGGCGCCGGTCCGGCCGGCCGGCGGCGAGGGAGGCGCGGTAACGGCCGTCGTCGATGACTGCCATCGTGGCCGGACGCCGCTGGAAGCGGCCGAGCGGTGCCGCATCCAGGCCGGTGACCGTCAGCCAGTAGTGCAGGTCCCGCCCGAGCGGCCGCTGCGGGAACCAGCGCACCGGCGCTCGGCTCGCCAGACTCACCCGCGCCACCTGTGCCAGCTCGGCGGCGACCTGCACGGCCGAGTTCCCCGCGCCGACGACCACGACCCGCTGCCCCTCGTGCGGCTCGGGGGTTCGGTACTCCGAGACGTGCAGCAGCGCGCCGGCGAAGGTGTCGAGCCCGGGCAGGGTGGGCCGGTTCGGCCGACCGAAGCCCCCGCTAGCCGTCACCACCGCTCGAGCCCCCAGCCGCTGCCCGCCTTCGAGGTCCAGCGCGAAGCCGTCCCCGGCCGCACGTGCAGCCGTGACCCTGCTACGGGTGCGGATGTCGGCATCCAGGCGCTCGGCGTACCGCACCAGGTAGGCCACCACCTCATCCCGGTGCGGGTAGCGGTCCGGGTCGCCACCGAACGGCAACCCCGGCAGCGCGCTGTACCGGGCGGGCGAGAACAGGGTGAGGCTGTCGTAGTACCGCGGCCACGAACCGGCGGCCTGCTCGGATGCCTCCAGGATCACAGGTCGAAGCCCCACGCGCAGAAGGCTGTGCGCCGTGGCGAGGCCCGACTGCCCACCCCCGATGACGGCGACATCGATGTACTCCACGAACCATCACTCCGTTTCGATGAATGTCTATGTTGACGTCTATCGATATCTGGTGCCATGCTGAGGGCGCAAGAGATCGACGGACGTCGAAACACAAGGGGACTCGTCATGAACGCCACCGCCACCGAGCAGCTGCCCGTCGTGGTCATCGGAGCCGGCCCGGCCGGTCTGGCCGCCGCCTCCCACCTCGTCGAGCGGGGCCTGGAGCCGCTGGTCCTGGAGGCCGGCGCGCAGGCGGGTGCGGCGGTGCGTGAGTGGGCGCACGTGCGGCTGTTCTCCACCTGGGGCGAAGTCACCGACCCGGCCGCCGAGAAGCTCCTCGCGCCGACCGGGTGGGTGAAGCCCGACGCGAAGACGTATCCGACCGGCGGTGACTGGGCGGAGAAGTACCTCCAGCCACTCGCCGACGTCCTCGGCGACAAGGTCCGCCTCGGAGCCCGGGTCGCCGGCGTCTCCCGCGCCGGCCGCGACCGGATCGTCGACGCCGACCGCGAGACCCAGCCCTTCGCCGTCCACGTCACGTACGCCGACGGGCGCGAGGAGCGGCTGTTCGCCCGCGCGGTGATCGACGCCTCCGGCACCTGGACCACCCCGAGCCCGGCCGGCGCCTCCGGCCTGCCGGCCCTGGGCGAGAAGGCCGCTGCCGACCGCGTCACCTACCGCGTCCCGGACCTCAAGGACCCGGCCGCCCGCGCCCGTTACGCGGGCAGGCGCACCGCCGTGATCGGCTCCGGCGCCTCCGCCTTCACGGCGCTCGCCTCGCTCGCCGACCTGGCCAAGTCCGAGGACGGTGAGGGGGCCAAGGCGGTATGGATCCTGCGCCGAGGCATCTCCGGCTCCACCTTCGGCGGCGGCACCGCCGACCAGCTCCCCGCCCGCGGCGCCCTCGGCCTCGCCGCCAAGACCGCCGTCGACGAGGGCCACGCCGACGCCGTCACCGGCTTCCGTACGGAGGCGATCGAGCGCGACGGCGACCAGCTCGTCCTCGTGGCGGAGGACGGCCGCCGCCTCGACCCGGTCGACGAGGTCATCGTCCTTACTGGCTTCCGCCCCGACCTGTCCTTCCTCGACGAGCTGCGCCTGGGCCTCGACGAGCGCCTCCAGGCCCCGGTCGAGCTGGCGCCACTGATCGACCCCAACCAGCACTCCTGCGGCACCGTCTACCCGCACGGCGTGAAGGAGCTCTCGCACCCGGAGCAGGGCGTGTACCTGGTCGGCATGAAGTCCTACGGCCGCGCGCCCACGTTCCTCGCCCTCACCGGCTACGAGCAGGTCCGCTCCGTCGTCGCCGCGATCGCCGGCGACCACGAGTCCGCCGAGCGCGTCGAACTCGTCCTTCCCGAGACCGGAGTCTGCGGCGGCGCCGGCCTCTTCGACCAGCCCGACACCGACACGGCCGCCGACGGCGGCGGCTGCTGTGCTCCCGCTCCCGCGCTGATCCAGCTCGGCAGCACCAGCCCCGCGCCCTCCTGCGGCTCGTGACCGACCTCGACACCCGCACGGACGGGGCCGCGACCGGGACGGGGGTCCGGTCGCGGCCCCGCGCCGCGCTACCTGCCCTCTGCCTGACACAGATCACCGGCTGGGGGATCGTCTACTACGCCTTCCCTGTCCTGATCTCCCGCATCACGGCCGACACCGGCTGGTCGTCAGATGCCACGACGGGCGCGTTCTCCCTGGCCCTCCTCGTTTCGGCAGCCGCAGGCGTACCGATCGGCCGCATCCTGGACCGGCGCGGCCCGCACCTGGTCATGACCGGAGGATCCGCCCTTGCGGTCATCGGCGTACTGGCCGTGGCAACGGCCCCCAACCTCCCCGCCTTCTACGCCGCCTGGGCCCTGACCGGCATCGCGATGGCCGCCACCTTCTACCAGCCCGCCTTCGCCGCCCTCACCCGATGGTGGGGTCCCGACCGCGTACGGGCCCTCACGATCGTCACCCTCGCGGGCGGCCTCGCCTCCACCGTCTTCGCCCCGCTCACCGCCACCCTCGCCGAACACCTTGACTGGCGCGCCACCTACCTCGTGCTCGCAGGCATCCTCGCCGCGATCACCCTCCCCGCCCACGCCCTCGCCCTCCGAGCCCCCTGGCCGCCTGCCCCGCAGACCCAGCACCCCGACCAGCCGACCGGAGGCGACCGGACCGCACGCAGCAGGCCCTTCATCCTGCTCGCCACCGCGTTCACCCTCTCCGGCTTCGCCATGTACGCCGTCGTCATCGGACTCGTACCGCTCCTCGAAGAACGCGGCGCGAGCCCGACCACCGCCGCGTGGGCACTCGGCCTCGGCGGCGCCGGCCAGACCCTCGGCCGCACCCTCTACGCCGCCCTCGCTACCCGCACGACCGTAACCACCCGAACCGCCGCCCTGATCGCCCTCGGCGGCGCCACCACCGCGGCCCTCGCGCTGGTCCCGGGCCCGATCCCGCTCCTCGTCCTGCTCTCCGTCCTCGCCGGAGTCGTACGCGGCAACCTCACCCTCCTCCAGGCCACCGCCGTCACCGACCGCTGGGGAACCACCCACTACGGCCGACTCTCCGCCCTCCTCGCAGCCCCGGCCACCATCGCCGCCGCCCTCGCCCCTTGGGCCGGAGCCGCTCTCGCCGGTGTGCTCGGCGGGTACGGCGCCCTCTTCCTCGCCCTGAGCGGAAGCTCCCTCACGGCAGCCCTCCTGGCGACGAGAGCCACCCCGCGAGAGAAGGCGAGGTCTACTGGGGTCTGATGCGCACGAGCGCTCGACACGCACGGTGGCATCGCCGACTGCTTCCTGAAGTGGGCGACGGAGATCACGAGCTGGGGCGAGGCCGGCTGTTCCTTCTGTTCCGAAACGGAACGGATTCGGCGTTCCCTCAGGGAACATGCCAGGGCGATAGCCGCAGTGGCCATGCCGGACTGCGGCCAGCTCGGCGCCCCCCGTTCGGTATATATCATCCGCAGGCTGCGAAGGGCGCTCGGGTGCCTTAGGCGAACGCCACCTCGCGGAACGCGTTGCGGACGTCGGTCAGCGGTTGGCGGCCGCGGGTGTAGTAGAGCTTGTTGGTCAGCAGTACCGCCCACTGATCCTTCGTGGGGAGATCCACATGCCGGACGGATGATCAGGCGATCGCTGGGCGAACGGCGGTTGTCGTACCCGCGCACTACGGGCCGTCATGACGGGTTTCGACCGGCACCAGCGGCATGGCTTGGCGAGTGGGCGTGGGGCGGCGTCGCCGCGGAGTTGTTGCGCGCGGAGGGCCCCGGCCGACAACGCGCTTGGCGTTCGCCGAAACTCCCCACCACCGTGTCGTACCTGCTGGACTCCGCCGATCAGTGACCCCCGCTACTGGGTCGACCGCGGGCAGGAACCAGCGAGAGGCGCACCCGCCAGCGGTGCTCTGCGGGTGCGCCTCGAGAGGCGACCCAGGGTCACCCTTGCGGTCCCATATCGCCAGCGTGTGGCCAGTAGGGGAGCTCGTCCGGATGTGTGCGAAGCCTTGCTTGGCGCCACGCCTCGTCATGTGTCAGCGGTCCGCCGTGCCCGAGTCGGAGCGCGACCGCGCGCAGGCTGGTGACCGGAGAGAGAACCGCGCGGAGGACGTTCAGCTTCAGTAGTCGTCCGTTCATCGGGCTCAGGCCAACGCGCCGTCGCCGAACTCATCCGGATTCATGAACAGCCGAAGCGCTCCCTTGAGTGCCTCGATGGCGGAGCTCTGTCGCGCCGCCAGTGCCTCCACCTGCGCCAGGCGCGACTCGGCCACTTCCGCTCGGCGATCCGACTCCGCCTTCGCCTTCTCCAGCTTCTCGTACTTGGCAACTGCCTTGGCGGACATGTCCACGCCGCCGCCTCGGGGTGGTGTCGGTACGCCCCGCTCCTTGCGGTATCGATCGACCCAGCTCTGAACGGTGCTGCGCGAGACCTCGTGCTTGTCGGCGATCTCCCTGGTGGTCTGCTGGCCGGTGATCACGAGCTCTGCGAACGCGGCTCGCTCCTCTGCGCTGAAGCGCGAATCAAAGGACAACGGTGTACCTCCACATCATGTGATGAACCGCCGGGGAAACGATCCCTCAGGTCCGAGGGAACGAGGACCGGACACAATTCACGCCGGGGTGGAAGGAGCCGTTCATTCCGGTGACGCCCACGTTGACGTGATCAGACATGGCAGAAGGCCAGAGCCTGCGAGCTCTTGAAGTCGCGGTTCGGCATTCGGCGCGATCCACAGGTTGTTACGGACGTGTGCGGGGTCAGACATCAGCCGTCGGCTGCGAACGGCGGCAAAGCCGACCGCACGGTGATCGATCCTCCTCCGACGGACGAGTCGCCGAGCCAAGTGTTCGTGCCTCACTGGGGGGCGACGACCATCCTCCGACCGCTGGCACAGAATGCCGATCTGTGCAGCTCAGCAGGCGGCGTGTCACTCTCCGGCCGATACTTGTTCGCATGGACAGACCACCAGTCGGCAGGTCGACACGGCTCGGCAATCGTGAGCCGGTTGTGGTGCGGTCGTTCGCCGAGGGCGACTCCGCTGCGGAGCTGACGCGTCTGCTTCACCGCGCGTATTTCGATCATGCTGCCGAAGGCCGGGTCTTCTTCGCCTCGTATCAGTCGGTGCAGGACACGGCCTACAGGCTGGGCAGGGGCGAGTGCTGGCTGGCTCTGCAGGCGGGGGAGCTGGTGGGCACCGTGACGGTGGCGGCTCCGTATGAGGTGCCGGAGGGGTATCCGGCTCCAGCGGGGTCAGGGTCGTTCTGGCAGTTGGCTGTGGACCCTTCGCACCGGGGAACGGGTCTCGGGCAGCGGCTGCTGACTTTGGCGGAGGAACGTGTTGCCGCGCTCGGGTCTGCGCAGGTGGTGATCGATACGTCGGCCGAGGCGGTTGACTTGGTCGGCTGGTATCGCAGGTGCGGCTACGTGCCGGTCGGGTCCTGGCAGTGGGGTGTGACGAACTACGAGAGCGTGGTGCTCCTGAAAGAGCTGGTGCCGGGCGGACAAGGTCTGTGACACGGGTTGCCGGTGCCGCCGCAAGCGGCACCGGCAACCCGGGCACTACTGGTCGAGGGCGCGGGAGGCGTCCTGGGCGGCGATCGTGAGTGCCTCGTCGAGGGCTTCGGTGCGGCGGCCGCCGGCGCTGGCGACGGGACCCTTGCCGCCGGCTCCGCCGCCGACGGTGCGGGCGGCCGGGATGAGGATGCGGCTGGCGTCGGTGCCGGTGTCGTGGAGGCTGCGGGTGACCGCGGCGGCCAGGAGGGCCTTGCCCTGGTGCTCGGTGCCGAGGACGACGACGGCGTGGCCGGCGTCGAGGAGGCCGGCGGTGTGGTGAGCCAGGGTGCGGAGCTCGTCCGGGCCGAGACCGGTCACCTTCTCGGTGACGATCCGGCCGCCGGCGACGGCGCGGGCGGAGGCGGCGAGCTGCTGGGCGCGGTCTCGTAGCTCGGTTTCGCGGAGGCGGCCGAGTTCCCGTTCGGCGGAGGCGAGGGCGTCGAGACGCTTGCGGAGGGCGTTGGGGGCGTCCTGGGGGCGGGTGCCGAGGAGGGCGGAGAGTTCTTCGAGGAGGCGGCGCTCGGTGTCGTAGTAGTCGAGGGCGTCGCGGCCGGTGAGGGCTTCGATGCGGCGGAGGTTGGAGCCGATGGAGGCTTCGCCGACGATGCGGACGGGGCCGGCGTTGGAGCCGTGGCCGATGTGGGTGCCGCCGCAGAGCTCGCGGGAGAAGTCGCCGATGTCGACGATGCGGACGCGGTCGCCGTACTTCTCTCCGAACAGGGCGGTCGCGCCGGCGGCCTCGGCTTCGGCGCGCGAGGCGTGCCAGACGCGTACCTCGGGGTCGGCGAGGAGGTGGTCGTTGACGAGGGTCTCGATGGCGGCGAGCTGGGGGCGGTCGACGGCGGAGAAGTGGGCGAAGTCGAAGCGGAGGCGGCCGGCGTCGACGAGGGAGCCGTGCTGGCGGGCGTGGTCGCCGAGCGTGCGGCGGAGCATGGCGTGCAGGACGTGGGTGGCGGAGTGGGAGCGGGCGACGGCCTCGCGGCGGGCGCCGTCCACGAGGGCTTCGGCCTGCTCTCCGGTGCGGATCTCGCCTTCGGTGACGCGGACGGTGTGGACGTGGAAGCCCTCCAGGCCGGGCTTGGTGTCCAGGACCTCAAGGAGGGTGCCGCCGGAGGTGCGGATGGTGCCGGTGTCGCCGACCTGGCCGCCGGATTCGGCGTAGAACGGGCTGCGGTCCAGGACCAGTTCGAGGGTGCTGCCCTCGTCGGCACCGGGTACGACGGTGCCGTCGGAGATGAGGCCGAGGATGGTGGCTTCGGCGTCGAGGCGGTCGTAGCCGACGAAGTCGGTACGGCCGTGGCGGGCGGACAGTTCGCGGTAGGCGTCCTGGCGGCGCAGCGCCTCGGCGGTCTTGGCCTTGCCGCCGGCCTTGGCGCGCCGCTGCTGCTCGGCGAGCAGGTCGGCGAAGCGGTTCTCGTCGACGGTCAGGCCGGCGTCGCGGGCGGCTTCGATGGTCAGCTCGATGGGGAAGCCGAAGGTGTCGTGCAGCTCGAAGGCGGTCTCGCCGGTCAGGGTCGTGGACCGGTTCTCGCGGCTGCGGGTGATGGCGGCGTTCAGGAGCCGTGTGCCCTGGGCGAGGGTGCGGGTGAAGGACTCCTCTTCGGCGGTGACGACCTGCTCGATGAGGGCGGCCTGGGCGGTCAGCTCGGGCCAGACGCCGCCGAGGTTGGCGATGACGCTGGCGGTGGCCGGGGCGAGGACGGGCTGGTCGATGCCGAGGAGGCGGGCGTGGCGGACCGCGCGGCGCATCAGGCGGCGCAGGACGTAGCCGCGGCCGTCCTTGGCAGGCAGGACGCCGTCGGCGATCAGGTAGGCGATGGAGCGGGCGTGCTCGGTGACGACCTGGAAGGAGACCTTCTCCTCGCCGTTGCCGGGGTGCTCGCGGCCGGCGAGTTCCTGGACGGTGGTGAGGGTGGGCTGTAGGAGGTCGGTGCCGCAGACGTTCTCGACGTCCTGGAGGATCGCGGCGAGGCGGTCGAGGCCGAGGCCGGTGTCGATGCTCTGCTGGGCGAGGTCGCCGAGGATCGGGAAGTCGCCCTTCTTGTCGCCCTGGCCGCGCTGGTACTGCATGAAGACGAGGTTCCAGATCTCCACGTAGCGCTCGCTGTCGACGGCCGGTCCGCCCTCGCGGCCGAAGCCGGGACCCCGGTCGTAGTTGACCTCCGAGCAGGGACCGCAGGGGCCGGGGACGCCCATGGACCAGAAGTTGTCGTCCATGCCCAGGCGCTGGATGCGTTCGGCGGGGACGCCGATCTTGCGCCAGAGCTGCTCGGCCTCGTCGTCGTCCTGGTAGACGGTGATCCAGAGGCGGTCCTTCTCCAGGTTGTAGACCTGGGTGAGGAGTTCCCAGGCGTAGGCGATGGCGTCGGCCTTGAAGTAGTCGCCGAAGGAGAAGTTGCCCATCATCTCGAAGAACGTGGCGTGCCGGTTCGTCCGGCCGACGTTGTCGATGTCGGAGGTACGGGCGCACTTCTGGATGGTGGTGGCGCGGGGGAACTCCGGGGTGACCTCGCCCAGGAAGTAGGGCTTGAACTGGTTCATGCCGGCGTTGGCGAGAAGAAGGGTCGGATCGGAGGGGATCAGCGGGCTGGACGGGACCTGGCGGTGGCCGCGCGAGGTGAAGAAGTCCAGGAAGGTGGAGCGGATCTGGGTCGAGCGCATGGTGGTGTGGCCCTCACGGAAGAGTCGTGGAGAGATGGGGGTCGATCACACGCCGAGCCGGGCCGAGAACAGGGACTGAGGGGTTCTCAGTTCTCCAGCTCGACGCAGATAGCTCGCGCCCCCACGGTGTAGACCATGACTCCAGATCCGTCGCTTGAGGTGGCGCAGTCGACACCGGACGCAACGGTCCGCTGTGGCTGCGCCACCCAGCGTAGCGGGTTCGGAGCCGAGATCGCTTCGATTTATGCGCCCCGCCGTCTGGTGCCTGTCAGGGACAGGAGCGTGCCGGCGAGGTCGTCGGCGTGGGGGAGTACGACGGCGGCGCCGGCCCGGGTGAGCGCCGCCGGGTCGGAGAAGCCCCAACCGGAGCCGACCGGTGTCACGCCGGCCGCGCGGGCCGCGTGCATGTCGGACTCCATGTCGCCGACGAACACGGCGTCGCCGGGTGACACGCCGAGCTTGTCGAGGGCGAGCAGGAGGCCGTCCGGCGCGGGCTTCGGCGCCGCGTCCTCGTAGCAGATGACGACGTCGATCAGGCCGAGGATGCCGGGTGGCAGTAACCAGTCGACCCGCTGGCGGCTTCGCAGGGTCACGATGCCGGTGGCGACGTCGGCGGCGCGGAGCGCGGCGAGAGTGTCGGCCACGAACGGGAACACCTCGGCGCTGAGGGTCGCGGTGGCCGTCGCCGCGTCCCAGCTGTCCTGGTTGATCGCTCCTGTGTAGCCGAGTTCGGCGAGGATGTGCTCGCGCGGGGTGGTCGCGGCCCCGGCCGGAAGGTCGGCGACGGTGACGCGTCGGCCGAGGGCGGAGGTCGCGAAGCCCGCCAGGGTGGCGAGTTGGGCGTGGCGGGTGTCGACGAGGACGCCGTCGAGGTCGAACAGCACGGCCCGCTTCACGCGGGATCACCCCTCCGCGGCGATTCCGGCAGGTCGGCCTCGGTGAGCAGGGAGTGGAGGGTGATGTTGTGCTCGGTCAGCAGCGTTCTGCCGCCGAGCGGTCGCTCAAGGACGCACAGTGCGTCGCTGACCGGTGCGCCGGCGATCCGCAGGATGCGAGCCATGGCGAGCAGTTGTCCGCCGGAGCGGACCACGTCGTCGACGAGAACGGTCCGTCGGCCGGTGAAGGGCGCGCCTTCGATCTGCCGGCGGGAGCCGTATCCCTTCGGTCGGCGGCGCAGGAACACGGCGGGCAGGCCGGTGGCGGCGGACAGGGCGACGACGAGGGGGACGCCGCCGAGTTCGATGCCGGCGAGGAGCTGGGCATCGGCGGGGACGAGGGCGGCCATGGCGGAGACGGTGTCGCGCAGGAGCTCGGGGTCGGCGGCCAGACGGTACTCGTCGAAGTAGCTGTCGAGCCTCGCGCCGTCGGCGAGGTGGAAGGGGGCCGTGACGAGGGCGGTTTCGGCGAGCCGGACGGTGAGGTCGGGCAGCCGGGTGCTGGTGGTCATGCTCCTCCGATCTGTGCCGTGTCGAGAGCGGCGAGGCGGTCGCGGAAGACGTCGGCGGACTCGGCGGTGCTGAGGAATCCGAGAGGTCGGGTCGGGGTTTCGTACAGCCACTTCTCCTCGCGCAGGAAGGCGAGCAGGCGCAGGGCGGTCGGCCCGGCGAGGAAAATCGGTACACGCCGGATGGTCGTCGCGTAGTAGACGGCGGCAGTCAGCTCGTGCAGGGTGCCGATGCCTCCGCCCATCGCGACGACCAGGTCGGCGTGGTTTAGGTAGTGGTTGAGCCGGGTGCCGAGGTCGGGCAGGTGGACGGACGTGGTGGCGTGCGGGTTGAACGCGCCCCACTCGTCGTGCTTGCTGATCAGGGTCACTGCGGTGACCAGGGCTCCTTTGGACGAGGCCCCGCGGGCGGCGGCTTCCATCAGGCCGTTGTAGCCGCCGTGCAGGAGCTGGTATCCGGCCTGGGCCAGGGTCCGGCCGATCTCCTCGGCCAGCTTCTCCTCCTCGCCGGAGGCGGGACGGACCCCACCGAAGAAGACGGCGGTCAGACCCTCGCGGGCCCGGTCGGAGGCCGGGCCCGCGAGGTGGAGCGCGTTCACATCAGCTCCAGGTAGGTGCGGTACGCGGCGATCGGGCTCTCCAGCCCGATCAGCGCCTCGGGGCAGGCCCGCTCGACCAGGGCGAGCGTCCGCTCGACGGCCGCGTCCACGTCGGCGGCGCAGGGGACGGCCGGTCCGCCGATCGCCGCCTCCAGGTCGCCGAGGCAGGTCCGGCCGATCGGGGTGACGGCGATCTCCTCGCGCAGCTGGTACCAGCCCCAGAACCGCGAGGTGGGGGCCAGAGCCGTCTTGATCAGGTCCTTCGTCGCGGTGTGGAGGCGGTGCCACTCGGAGTACGCGACGAACCGCTGGCCGCGCTTGATGCGCTTGTGCAGCAGCACGGCCAGCACCAGGTGCTCGATGAGCAGCTCGGTGCAGGTACGGGGGCGGGCGAGGAACTCGGCCGCGAAGCGTGCGGCCACTCCGCTCTCCTCAGGAGTGGCGGGCGGTGGCTCCCGGTCGAGGAGTAAGGCCGTGGAGACGGTCGCCCGGAGGCTCGGGACGCGCGACGCGGGCACGAGGTACATGTCGATCTGGTGCAGGCGTCCGTCGTCCGGGACGAGGAAGACCATGCCCACCCCGCCGAGGTCGGCGACGATCGTGTCGCGCCAGCCGGGCAGCAGGGCGCCGGCCTCGACGGACATCAGGTCGTCCAGGGCTTCGACGAACGAGGGCAGATCGGCGTCCTGGACGCCGACGACGAAGTCGACGTCCGAGAGGCGGTCGGCGGTGCCGTGGGCCAGCGACCCACGCACCATCAGGTGCGTGACCGCTGGCGACGTGGCCAGGACGTCGGCGAGCCGGGACAGCAGCGGGAGCTGGGACGGGCGGTTGGCGAAGGTGAGTTCGGCCAGGTGCAGGGTGGGCACGTGCGTCCTCCGATCGGATTTCGGCGTGTGGGCCGTGGCGGTCAGGCCGTGAGGGCGAGGAGGCGGCGCTTGGCCGACGTCCAGCGCGTGGCGGCCTCCTCGTCGCCGAGCGAGGTGTGCAGCTCGGCGATCAGGTCGTAGACCGCGCCCTCGGGCAGGGCGTAGGTGTAGAAGAGCCGCAGGAGCATCCGCTCGGCCGCGTCGGTGTAGCCGAGGCCGGCCATGCCGCGGGCGGCCTGGAGCCGCTCGGCGAGCACCGCTGCGTCGGCCGAGGGCAGCGGCTCGGCGGAGCCGGGGTGCAGCGTGGGCCGGCGGGCGAGGCGCCGGTAGGCGTCGTCGGCGTACACGTCGGCGATCAGGTGGATCCGGTCCGGTCCGAGCAGGTTGCAGACCCCGTGGGCGTACGTCGGCGTCAGCCGCCAGATCCGCCCGCCGGTCATGTGCACCTTGGCCCCGCCGGTGACCAGGAACGCCGACGTGTTGGTGTGCAGCGGGATGTGCAGCCGGTGCCGCTCGACCTGGTCGAGCTCGTCGTAGTCGCGGTGCTCCCACAGGAAGGCGTTGGCCTCCAGCCGGGCGAGCCGCACCCACATGTAGTTCAGGCCGAGTTCGGTCAGCAGAGCAGCGGTGGCCGGCATCTGCGCCAGCAGGTCCGTCGGCCGGGCGGCGCAGTCGCCGATCGTCACGTCGGCGGGGTCGCCGGACGCGTTCATGAGCGAGGTCGTCCACCAGCCCCCGGACTGGTAGGCGCCATACTCCGCCTTCCAGGGGGTCTGGGCCGTCAGGGCCTCGTGGCGCATCCGCTCCAGCTGAGCGGAGTCGACGGCGTCGAGCTGGGCGATCTGCCCCGCAAGGGCGGTCAGGGTATCCATCGGTTCCCTCCCGTCGCCGGCCCGTCCATGAACGGGCCGACGGGCACGTGGTGCTGGATGGGGTGATCGGCCGGAGCTGCCGAGGCGGCTCCCGATCTCACCCTCCGCCGTCGGAAGTACACGTACGGCGAAGTGGCGTTCAGCATGGAGGTGGGCGGTGAGACATGGATACGACGTCGCCGCCGTCATGGAACCGCCCTCCCGGGACGGCCGTCGACCCGGTCGATGTCGGTCGGTGACGGCCCGTACGTCATGACCACCGTCATGGCCGCCGTCATCTCGGTCAGGGAGCCGCTGAACGGGTTTCCCGCCGATCCGACGCGGCTATCGTCGGGTGGAGACGAACGGGGACGGAGAGGATCCGCTGTGGCAGAAACTCCCACGCTCTTACGGGTCTTGACGCTCCGGCGGCACTGGCAGGTCTACGAGACCTTCCGCCTCCGGTTCGAAGCGACGGCGAGCTCGATCGCCGAGAGCGAGAACGATCCGCGGCTCCAGGGCCTGTCGGTCTCGAAGCGGCAGTTCGAGCGCTGGTACGGCGGCGCGGTGAAGACCCGCCCCTACCCCGACCAGTGCCGGGTACTGGAAGCGATGTTCGATGTTGGCGTCGATCTCCTTCTCGCTCCCGCACCGCCGGCCGCTTCACCGACCGCGCCCGCAGCCGATCCCCCGCTCGTCGTCCCGCCGCCACGGCCGGCCCCTGTCCTCCTCCCCACCGAGCAGGCAGCGGCACTGCCTGTCGGCGGCCCGTTCAGCAGCGAGCCCCACTTCGACGCGGGCACAACGGAATTGGAAAGGCAGGTCGCGATGGCGGCTCGTCGTGCGCTTCGGTTCACCGCGATGGCGGAGGGCAGCAGCATCGGCCCGGAGACCCTGGGCCAGATCCATGACGAAGTGCGGCGGCTCACCGCCGCGTACCCGAGGCTGGCGCTGCCGACGCTGCTCGGCGACCTGGTCGAGGTGCAGGACCTCACCTTCCGGCTCCTGGAGCACGGCCGGGTCAAGCCCCTGCAGGCCCGGGAGCTGTATCTGCTCGCCGGGATCACCTCCGGCATGCTCGCCAAGGCCAGCCACGACCTGGGCAACCCGAGCGCCGCGATGATGCAGGCCCGTACCGCCTTCGTGTGCGCCGACAACGCCGACCACCACGCCATGCGCGCTTGGGTCCGCTCCCTGCAGTCGCTCATCTCGTACTGGGCCGGCCGCCCCGCCGAGGCCGCCGACTACGCCACCCTCGGCCAGGGCGTTGCTGGCAACGTCCGTGGCACGACCGGCGTCTGGCTCGCCTGTCTCTCCGCCCGCGCACACGCCCTGATCGGCGACGCCGACGCCACCCGCACCGCCATCCAGCAGGCCGAGGACGCCCGCGCGGCCGTCGAACCCGACGACCTCGACGCCTTCGGCGGCATCATGACCTTCCCTGTACCCCGGCAGCTGTACTACGTCGCCGAGGCCACCGTGCACCTCGGCGACGACCCGGCGCTCGGCGAGAGCCGGTCGGAGGCCGCTGTCACCGCGTATCGAGACGCCGTAGAGGACGAGTGGGCCTTCGGCGACGAGGCCGGCGCGCAGACCGACCTCGCCCTCGCCCGCATTGCCCGTGGCGAGATCGAGGGCGCCATCGAGGCCGTACGCCCCGTGCTCGACCTCCCCATCGAGCAGCGGAACTTCGGCATCACGAGCAGCGCCCAGCGCGTCCACGCCGCGCTGCACGCCGACGGGCGCCGAAACGGCGGCGCGGCGGCGGGCCTGCGGGAGGAGATCGAAGCCTTCACCGCCACCCCGACGTCCGTCCTCGTCCGATGAACCGGCAGGTAGGCTCCGCGCCCATGACTCCAGTCCACCTGTTCGGTCCCCGCCTTGCCCTGCGCGAAGTCGAACCCGAGGACACCGACGCCCTCCTGGCCATCTACGGCGACCCCGAGGCCACCCGACACCTCAGCTTCGAGCCCCGTACGCCCGAGCAGGTCCAGGCGATCGTCGACCGGTCCATCGCCTCCGCTGCGGACAGCCCGAGGACCGAGTACTGCCTCGCCATCACCCGGCTCGGCGAGCACCAGCTGATCGGCTACGCCCGTCTGGCGACCGAACCGCAGCAGGCGGCCACCATCGGCTTCGCCCTGCACCCGGCCGAGTGGGGCAAGGGACTGGGCACGGAGACGGTCCAACTGCTGTGCGCCCTAGGCTTCCAGACGGTCGGCCTCCACCGCATCTGGGCGGCCCGCTCACCTCTCAACGAAGCGTCCGCGCGAACCCTGCTTCGGGCCGGCATGACCGAGGACGGCCGGATCCGCGACCACGTCTTCGTCCGCGGGGCATGGCGGGACTCGATCACGTACTCGATCCTGGAGCACGAGTGGACGCCGATCGACGGCCTGGACGGCGGTCCGGCGCCGGGCGTGCAGGGCACAGCCGACAGCCAGGGGACGTGAGCCGGTGACCACCGAGGCGGACTTACAGCACCACCTGGTGATCCCCGGCATCGCCGAATTCGCACGAGGCGGCCTACCCGACCCGCCGACCACGGACGACGGGAACCACTGGGTCGACGGGATCTGCTGGCTGTACTGCGGCCAGCAGAGGACCCGCGTCCTGTGGATCGGACCGGCGAGCGTGGCGGGCACCCAAGCGCCCATGTACGCCTGCGGCCCCTGCATCCAAGAACTCCAGCAGCGGGTCTGGCAGTCCGTCCTCCTCGACGATGGGTCGGCTCGGCAAGCGCCGCCCGACGTTCCGGATGCCACGCCGCCGCCGGCCGGTCGTAGGACGGGCCGCCATCGAGGCAGAAGCAGGCCCTTGCGGCGCGAGCAAGCCCAGCTCCTGCCGGGGGAGGAGAACGGCCACCGACCCTGATCCGAGCCAGACTGGGAGACCCCGCGTGACCGCACAGCCGTTCCTGTACGTCGTCGTCTGCGCCGCCGGCATCGCGGGCGACGCCCACAAGTTGATCACCGCCGCGCAGGAGCAGGGCTGGGGAGTCGGGGTCATAGCCACGCCACAGGGCCTCGGCTTCCTCGACACCGAGGCGATCGAGGCTCAGACCGGCTATCCGATCCGCTCGGCGTGGCGCAGCCCCGGCGACCCGCGCCCCCTCCCGCCTGCCGACGCCATCGCCGTCGCGCCGGCCACCTTCAACACGATCAACAAGTGGCCTGCCGGCATCGCTGACACCCTCGCGCTGGGCATCCTCTGCGAGGCGTACGGGATGGGTATTCCGACGGTCGTCCTGCCTTACGTGAACGCGGCCATGGCCGCGCATCCGGCGTACGGCCGGAGCCTGGACCAGCTGCGGGAGATGGGAGTGCTGATCGGGACGTACGAGCCGCACCGGCCGAAGGCGGGCGGGGGAGCGGACCGCTTCCGGTGGGAGGAGGCGTTGGAGCTGCTGGAGGGCAAGATCGACTGATCTCGATCCGGCCTACCCACTAAGCATCGTGGTGGGCGTGTTCCGAATCGGAACAGGTTCGTTGTTCCGAAACGGAACGGCGCGGGTGTTCCGAATCGGAACGCGAGCGCTGTTCCCTCGGGGAACACGGGGCCCGTTCCTTCAGGGAACGCGTTCGGTGTTCCCTGAAGGAACGGGCCCCGCCTCCGTACGCCAGTACTGGGGAACGTGCTGTGGAACGAGGAGTGGCCACCTTGTTCAGTAACTGAACAGGACGGCCGTTCAGTTTCTGAACGCCACCGCCGTTCAGTAACTGAACAGCGGTCCGCCGGTGCTCCGGGGCGGAACAAGGGGTGCGTTCCGCGCCGGAATGATGTTGGTGTTCCGGGGCGGAACGGCATCGCTGCGAGCCGCGGCCTGTTCACCCAGTGAACATCGCGGGTGTTCACTGGGTGAACGCCCCGGCCGTTCACTCAGTGAACGTGTGGATATGCCGCTCGTGGCGGGGTCTGCGTCAACGGTTCCTGGGAAGGGAGCCTGGCCGCGTCGCCCTTGGCGTGGGTGTGGCAGGACCAGGCTGAACTCTGCCCGCCGTCCTGTCATGTGAAGGCTCCCCGACTGCCACATTCGGAAGGCGCTTCAGGCGCCACGTGAGGACTTCGGCGAGGTCGGCGGCAGTGTCGAGTTCGCGGTGGCGCGCGGCTTGGGCGAGGAGCGCGGCGGGGTCGCCGTGACCGGCTGCCGTGGCGTCGTTGAGAGCGGTGGCGAGGGTGGGCCAGGCGGGTTCGGCGAGGATCTGCTCGGCCAGGTCGGGGAGCGCATGGCGCACCACGGCGGCCTGCCGCTCCAAGAGCGGCCGGGCGAGGTGCCGACCCTGGTGGTGGATGACGGCCAGAGGCTCGGCGGCTGCGGCACGGTAGGCGACACGGAGGTGCTCGGCTGCTTGTCGGGCGGCTTGGGCCTGCTGGGTGTGGTCGTGGGCGCGGTGCCAGTGCTGGGCGGCGATGACCGCAAGCAGGAGGGCGTCGAGGACGATCGTGAGGAGGGCTCCGTCCCTGGGTGGGGGCACGCGCAGGACGGCCTTCACCGCCCGTCGTGTGGCCTGGGCCTGCTGGTGATGGGCTCGTATGCCGGAGCGTCCGGCGCGCTCGAACGCTGTGGCTGCCTGCATCAGCTGGGCCTGGAGGCTGACGGGTGCGACCAGGGGGAGTGCGTCGAGGGCTTCGGCGAGGACGGCGATGTGGGCCTGTCCGGCCTCGTCCTCGCTGTGGGCGAGGTGGTCGGGCGTCCGGTCGATGGCGATGGAGAGTCGTCGCCAGGCCGGTGTTTCGGTCTGGTTGGCAGGGTGTGCTTCCGTGGTCGCGAGGCGTTCGGTGATCTTGGGGTAGGAGAGGTCGGGGGCGAGGGTGGAGCCGGAGAACCAGACAGGCCCGCCCTGGGCGTTGGTGTCGCCGGCGAGGGCGACCCTGTAGCCGCGGACGTCCCCCGAAGGGAAGTACTGGACATCGACGAGCGCGCCGGCTCCCTCGATGAGCCGGAAGAACTCCTCGGTGGTTGTGGCGGCCGAGACGGCGGTCCGGGTGATGGTGCGGAGGTGCTCGCGGGAGGTCCGGGCTTTCCCCGTGCGGCGGGCCTTCTCCTGTTCGGCTCGGGTGGGGCGCTTGGCGGCGGTGCGGTCGCCGCGTGGGACCTGGCGGAGCCCGTATTCCTTCTCGATGGCGACGAGTTTTTTGTCGGCGCGCAGGAAGTCGTTCCAGTTCCGGGGTGGGCGGAGGTCGCCTCGAACCTTGGTGGCGACGATGTGGATGTGGTCGTCGGCGTGGCGGACGGCGACCCAGCGGCAGGCATCGGGGTCGCTGGCCGGGGCGATGCCGGTGGCGTTCAGCACGCGGCGGGCGATGGTGGCCCACTCGTCGTCGGACAGGTGGCGGTCTTCGGGCGCGGCGCGGATCGAGCAGTGCCAGACGTGGTTCTTCGGCGCCTTGTGGCCGGCCTGCTTGACCCGCAGGTCAAGGACGTCGGCGAGCTGGGCAAGGCTGGCGTCGGGGTTGCGGCCGGGGTCGGGCACGAAGTCGTCCCACGCGGCGACGAGGTGAGGGTCGGTGTGCTCGTTGGCGCGGCCGGGCCCGTAGAGGTAGTTCAGGACGCCCCGGGTCTTGTGGCCGGGCTTGACGATGTTCGCGATCAATCAGGCCGCCCAACGGTTCGTGGCGGCCACGATGGCGGCGGCGTCGACCGCCGTGACCGTCTCCTGGACCAGGGACAAGAGCCGTCCGGCCTCGGCGAGCATGGCGATGTCCACCGGGTGTGCCACGTCACCGGAGTTGAGGCGCTTGGCGATCTGGTTCACGTTCCGGCCGATAATGGCGACCTGCTCGCGCAGGGCCGCGTACTCGTCGATCAGGTCATCGGTGGCGGTGCGCTGCTCGGGCAGGGCGAGGTCGCCGTTCAGGTGGGCCATGACGATGGCGCCGACAAGATGCGCGCCGGCCAGGTTGTGGCGGCGGGCCTCGGCGAGGATCGCCTGCTTCTCGTCGACGCTGTAGCGGACGTCGACACGCTCCTTGCGCTGCACGTCCTGGCGGGCGCGACGGCGGGCGACTCGGCGCAGCGCGGCCTCGTCGGCGGCACGCGCACCCCCTGTCTCCGGTGCGCCCTCGCGCCGGGGTGCTGCCTCCGCCACCCCCGGGCGGAGGCTTCCGCGTGGGACCGGCCCTTGGACGGTCCAGCGCCATACCTTGCTCCGCCCGGGGCTGGGGTGGTGGTCGAGTGCTGGGTGGTGGGAAGTTCGTGGTGCGGGTCGTGCACGGTCTGGTCTCCGTGTTCCTCGTCGTTGTGCGGACGGCTGGTGAGGGCGTGCTGCGGTGACGGGTGCGGACGGGCTGGACGGCTGCGAGCTCCGTGGTCGGCGGTGTGCGGGCCGCCGTGCTCGGTCCCCGTTCCTGGCCCCTTGGCCCGGTCTCCACCCCGGTCCCCGGTCCCCTGGGGACCGGTCCCGTGAGGCTTCGGTCCTTGGCGGTCGGTCCCGTATTGGGGACCGTCTCCGCCTCGGCCGGTCCCTGTCTCGGTGACACCTCGCTCTGTCGGGGACCGAGCGGGGACGGTCCCGGCATGCGAGGTCCCCCGACCGGCTCCGCATGCCGCAGGGGACAGGTGCGGGGACCGGCGTCGTGGCACCCTGAGCAGCGGCTTCGTGCCTGTGGCGGCGGGTTACGCCCCGTTCCCGCCGGCCTCGTCGGTCCCCTGGCGCAGGTCCTCACGGTCCCCGATCCCGCTTCTGCCGCGGCCTCTGGCTGGGGACCGGGACCGGGGACCGCGAGCGTTGGGGACCGGTCCCGTGTATCCGGTGGGACCGGGGACCGACGGGTCGTCAGGGGGACGGTCCCCGAGGCAGGGGACGGTCCCCGCGTACGGTCTCCGCTGGCCCTGTCGGGATCCCCGCAGGTCGGGGACCGGGGACCAGCGCGGTGTTCCGGTGCCCCGGGAGGGAGGTCAGGGTGCGGGGTGGCGTCTGCGGTCGGGGCCGTTGAGGATGACGCGTTCGGTCATCTCGGCGAGGCGGGAGGCGACGCGGTCTCCGAGGGCGGTTCGTAGTTCGGCGGTGGGGAGGTTGGTGGTGATCAGGGTGGGGCGAAGGTGCTCGTACCGGTGGTTGATCAGCCGGTAGGTGAGCTCCTCGGTCCACTCGCTGGTCTTGGCCGCTCCGAGGTCGTCCAGGAGCAGCAGCGGGCACTTGGCCAGGGCTTGCAGCTCGCGTTCGCTGTCGAAGCCGGAGCGTGGACGCAGGCGGGCGTACAGGTCGGCGGCGGTGACGGCTTCCCAGCGCAGGCGGACCCCGGCGGCGAGGAGTGCGCGGATGGCGGCGTACGCCTGGTGGGTCTTGCCGGTGCCGGTGGGGCCGGCGATCAGCAGGGAGGCGCCCTCTGAGATTCCTGGTGCGCCTGCCGGTCCGGGGCGGCCGGCGCGGGCGATCTCGTCCACCCAGGCGGTGACGTGGGGGTGGTCGGTCAGGGCGCGCCGGTAGCGGGCGGGGATGCGGGCGTCGGCCAGCTCGAGCGCGGTGACGGGCTCCGCCGGCGGCTCGTGCGTGGTGGCGGTGGGGCCGATGCCCCGCTGGGTCAGGATGGCGCCGAGGCGGTCGGCGATCCGGCCGACCTGGTGCGGGTCCCGGGTGAGGGTGGTGGTCACAGGTCACCTCCGTAGGCGGCGGCGACGTCGGCGGGGTTGGTCCACGGCCGGTGGGTGGCGGGCGTGGGCGTGGAGGCGTTCATGGCCTCGTGGACGAGGCTGGGCAGGGTGCTCGGGTGCAGGCCCTTGGTGCGGTGGCGTGCGAGACCCGCTCGTACGTGGACGGGGTCGATGCCCTCGTCGAGGAGCTTGCGCACCTGCCCGCCGAGATGGCTGAGGACGTCTCGGGGCGGTCGGTGCGTGCACGCGGCGGCGTACTCGCCGATGAGGTCCTTCGTCGAGACCGTCTGCGGCGCGGGGGCGCTCGCGCCCCCCAACGGGGTAGTTCCTAGATCCCTGTTCCTAGATCCTAGATCCGGACCGTGAGGGCTCACAGCAGGCCCCGTGAGCCCTCCCTGCGTCTGCGGTGAGGGCTCACGGAATCCGCCCTGACCTGCGGATTCGACGTTCACGGACATCTCCGTGAGTCCTCCCGGCCGAGTCACGGAGGACTCCGTGACCGCTCCGGGCACCTGCGGTGAGGACTCACGCGGAACGCCGAGGTCGTGGTGCGGGCACGGCGGATTGCGGACCCCACTCGGGCGGTTGATCTTCTGGTGCTTGGCGAAGGTGACGATGTGCAGGTACCGCTTGCCGTCGCCTCCCTCGTAACGGCAGATCAGCCCGGCCCCATCGAGCTGGGTGAGATCGTCCTCGACCTCCACCGGGCCGTGCTCGCGGCGCAGTGACCACAACTGGCCGGCGATGACGGCAGCCTGGTCGCGGAGGCGGCCTTGGTCGTCGGCCTGGGTGAGCAGGCCGAAGAAGGTCCGCTCGGCGGACAGCGACACGGACGCGAGGGACTCCGACGCGAACGCCTCGGGCTTGATGGTGCGGATACGGGCGATGTCGATCGACCACCATTCGAAATCGGGGGCAGGGAATCCGGCGGCGCCGGGTGCGTGGACAACACAGCCACACCCGATGCGTGAAAGTCCAGACTTGGTTCTAGACCCACTCACAAGTCGTCTCGCCCGTGGCCCGGTGACCGTAGACCAGAAAACCCGGTTGGCGAAATCACCGCCGGAAATCGCCGTGTGATCCGCATCGCTCACGGCAGACAGGAATGCCCTTCCGGAAGGGCCAGTGCGCAAGCTACAACACCACCCATGCCGCCACGCCCCCTCGAAATCGGACCCGCCGGACGAGCCGCCGCCCACGCCATCGAACGCACCCGCACCGCCCGCGGTTACTCCCAGCGCCAGCTCGCCGTCCGCGTCACCGCCCTCGGCCGGCCCATGACGTTCACCGCGCTCTCCCGCATCGAACGCACGGTCAGGCGCTGCGACATCGACGACCTCGTCGCCATCGCCACGGCCCTCGGAATCGCCCCGCAGGCCCTTCTCGCCGGCGCCCTCACACCCCCAAGGGTGGCCGGGGCGGGCGAAACATAGCCGACGATCGCCGGTTAGCCAAACCGGGAATTCTGCGGAGAATTATCCCGCCACCGAACCTGTCTGCCTGCATGGGGCCTCTCTGTCGAGGCCCCGGATTGGAAATCCCCCGTTGCCCGCTCCTCGAATATCCTCCGAGCTTCCCCGCCTCCACACCGCCCGAGAAGTCGCCGAGGCCCTCGGCTGCTCTGTCTGGTGGGTCAAAGAGCGTGCCCGGCGCCGTCTCGTTCCCTTCGCTTACGTGGGCGGGGCCTATCGCTTCACCGCGGAACACGTGGCGGAAATCGTGCGGCTTCACGAGGAATTCCCCGCGCGGGCGCCGCAGCGACCTGCACCTCCCGCCCCCGCGCCGTCCCACCGAGAGTCCCGCGCCGTCCCGCCCGGGCCCGCGCTCACCGCTCGCCCCCCGCGCCGCCTGCTCAAGGCCCAGCCCCAGGTTCAGTCTCAGTACGACATCACCGCCTAGACAGCCTCAGCAACAGAAGGGAGGGAACACTTGGGGTACGCGGAGAAGCGCGCCACCTACTGGCGAGCCCGGTACAAGCTCGCCGACGGCAAGTACGGCACCGTCTCCGACCCGACGGGTGCCGTGGTCAAGTTCGCCACCAAGCGGGACGCCAAACAGGCGGCCGACGCCGAAGAGGTCGCCGTCCGCCGTGGCGAGTGGCGGGACCCGTCCGCCGGCCAGGAGACCTTCGGCGAGTACGCCAGCCGCTGGTACGCCGTCCAGGACCTCGCCGCGTCCACCATGCAGAACTACCGCCGCCACATCGAGGAGCACCTCCTCCCCACCTTCGCGGACAAGGCCCTCGCCGGGATCCTCCGCTCGGACGTGGAGCGTTGGGAGAAGGCGGAGAAGGCCGTGTACGCGGCCTCCAGCGTGAAGACCTGGCGCTCGACCCTGCACCTCATCCTCGAGGACGCGATCGACGAGGGCCTGATCACCTCCAACCCGGCCGCCCGACGGCGCGGACGCGGCAAGCGTGCCGGTCGCTCCCGCGACCGCCGCCCCGAGAAGGTCATCACCGACCCGCTCGGCGCCCTGCTGATAGCCGAGCGTGCGGCCCTGCTCTCCGGACGGGACGACGAGTTCGTGGCCGTCACCCTCAAGACGTACACCGGCATGCGGTGGGGCGAGATCGTCGGCCTGGAGACCGAGTACGCGCGCCCCGGCACCGTCCGCGTCGAATGGCAGCTGTACGAGCTCGACTCCGGCGAGCTGGTGCGCGTGCCGCCGAAGGACGACAGCTACCGCACCATCGACGCCACGGACTGGCTCTCCGCCCTGGTCGCCGACCACATCGCCCGTACGAAGCCGACCCCCTGCCCCTGCCACGGCAAGACCTACGTCTTCCGAGGCCAGGGTGCCGCCCGCACCAGCGGACACGGCGGCGCGAAGCTCGTCGACGTCGCCCGCCGTGCAGGCGTGTCCACCGGCACGGTCTCCAACGTGCTCAACCACCCTGAGCGCGTACGGGAGGAGACACGCGCCCGCGTCGAACTCGCCGTCGCCGAACTCGGCTTCGTACGCAACGCGGCCCCGTCCCACGAGGCCGCCCACTGGCGCCGCAACGGCTTCGCCACCTGGCTCTTCCAGCCTGCCGCCACCGGCTGGTACCCGAAGAAGGCGCCTCAGGAGCCACGCCCCGTCCCGCTCCTCGGCGACCCCTGGCCCGGCGTCCCCGCCCGTGGCCGTGGCGCGAGCCACCGGGCCGACGCCTGCTGGCTCCCGATCGCCAAGGGCCTCACCCCGCACGGCCTGCGCCACACCCACCGCACCCTCATGGAGGACCTCGGCACGGAGAAGGTCCTCATGGACGAGCGCATGGGCCACCTCGACGGCTCGATCTCGGCCCGCTACGCCCACGTGACCCCGGGCATGCGCAAGCGCCTCATGCTCGGTCTCACTGAGCAGTGGGAGATGGCCCTGGTCGCCCGCCGCGCGATGTGTCCTCGCTCGCCGGTACGCGTGCTGGACCGCCTCCTCGCATCCGCCTGACACCGCACCGTCTATACGGAGAACAGGTCGTCCTGGACGAAGTCGACGACCTTCCGCTGGGGATAGAAGAGCCCCAGCAGCATGAACGTCCGTGGATGCGCCGCGATGTTGCCGACGAAGCAGTGGACCGCCCGATCCGGGGTGATCATGCGCTCGAACCACCGCTCGCGCAGCTTGTCCAGGACGGCCTGCTCGCCGTAGGTGCGCCGGAACTTCCGGTAGGACTCACCGGCCTCCCAGTCCTTCAGCCCCATGTCGTGCCCCGTGCACGCGTCGTCCGCGCAGCGGAACCGGTACCGGAATTCGAACGGCACCCACTCCAGCCGCCGCAGGTCCTGGTCGAACAGGTCCAACTGGTCCGCGAGGGCGGCCTTCCCAGCCGGCCACGGCTCCGCCTTCGTCAGCCGGAAGTCGGTGATCTCCGCCGGCCGGAAGATGCCGAGCGAGGTCCCGTGGGTCTCCTGGTCCCGCTTGATGGCGCAGAGCGATCGAGCGACGAGCGGCTCGACGTACGAGTACCGCTGCTTCCAGCCGTCAGAAGTCGGGACCTGCTCGATGACCTCCAGCGTGTCGAGGTCGGGCCGCAGGCTCTCGGGACGCCTGTCTCTGTGGTGAGGGCGGACGTCCACCTCGACGATCGAGTACTTCGCGAACTGCGCGCCCTGCTCCAGCAGCCGGAACGGGACCGGAAAGAGCCGTACGTGCTGCGGACGCCCCTGGTCGAGCCGGATCCCGGCGACACAGCTCGTCTCGCGGTACTTCGATGACAGCTCCGGATACGTCTTGACCGTGATCATGATCCTGGCGCGCTGCCGGTCGTCGGCCATCCTGTCCCCCTCCGCTGAATCGCCCCGGTTCAGATGGGAAGGGAGGGACCGTCGGCGGTCAAGACCGACGACATGAAGGATCGCCCGGATCAGGCCAGCGGCCGCACGTCCACCGCGGCCCGCTTGCGGACCGTGTCCAGGACGACCTTGCGGTGGCAGCGCTCCTCGTCCTTCTCGAAGCACAGCACAGCGACACGGGACTGCGCGGCGTGCTCGGCCAGGCGATCGAGATCCGTCTGCGCCTGGTCCGACCGCAGCACGCTGCGGAACCGGGCCCGGCCCACGCTGACGCGACCGTCCCAGAACGGAGCCCGGTTCTCCTTGGGGTTTCCCAGCGCACGCAGGTGGGTGTACGCGATGCCGGCCTCGGCGAGCGCCTGCCCCAGGCGGGTCTTGCTGAAGCCCGGCTTACGGCTGATCGGGGTGAGCCGGACATCGGCCACCACCTGGATGTCGCAGTTCAGCAGGGAGGAGACGAACGAATCGATGTCGCGCCCCTCGTACCCCGCGGACCAGAGCCCGGGTGCTGGCCGCGCCTGCCGGAAGAGCTCCTCCAGCGGCACGTTCAGCGCTTCCGCGATGTCGCCCACCGTGAAGAAACTCGGCTGGATCGCTCCCTCGCTCTCCAGCCGCCGGAGGGTACTCATGCCGACACCGGACTCTTTGGCGAGACGCTCCACCGACCATCCGCGCTCTTCGCGCAAGGACCGGATCCGCCGTGCGAGCGCTCGGGCCCGGGAGGCGTGGTCGGAGCTGTTCGCGGAGAGTCGAGCGGCCATGGGCGGTGATCCTAACGGGGTGCGATCCATGTCGTCTTGCCGTCCTGGAGGCGAAGCACGTTTCCGGTCGGTGAGAGGTGGCGATTCACGAACGCACAGGAGGATCGAAGGTCACGGCTTTGCCACCCACTCCTCACAGTGCACCCTCCTGGGAGACCCCGACCAAGATCGTCTCCCAGATTTCTCCCAAACGATCTACAAAGCCAGTCAGGGGCCTGATTCGATCTCTCGAATCAGGCCCCTGACCTGGTCTTACTCTGTCGGGGTGGCGGGATTTGAACCCACGACCTCTTCGTCCCGAACGAAGCGCGCTGCCAAGCTGCGCTACACCCCGATGTCACTGCTCAGTTCTTCACGTCGCGGCGACATCGATTACTTTAGCCCACCGGCGCCCGGAGACGAAATCCGGTTTTCGCGGCCCCTCACCGCAGGTCGGACGCGGTCCAGGCCGACGATCACCAGGCCCAGCGCGGAGAAGGCGATCCCCAGGACCAGAGCGTTCACGGCGACGCCCCCGTAGCCGTACGCGGTGACGTCGATGAAGGGGTACGTGTACCGGGTCGGGACGTCCGGGGAGAGGAGGGCGCCGCGGATCAGGGCGAAGGTGAGGTACGTGGCCGGGGCGGCGAGCCACTGGGCCGCGTGGCGTGGGCGCAGGGCGCCGGGGGCGGTGAGGAGGAGCCAGTCCAGGACCGTGCCGATGGGGGTCACGGTGTGCAGGAGCTGGTTGGCGACCGCCTTCGGGCCCGTGAGGGCGGCGATCTCCGCGGCCTGGTTGAACTCGCTCGATCCGTTCGCCAGCACGAAGTGGAAGACGAGGCCGACCACCGAGATGCACAGCAGGACACCGCCCGTCCACAGCGCCGGCAGCGGTGGCCGTCGCGTCCAGGCCCGGTGGGCCGAGAGTGCGAAGACGATCGCGACCAGGATGTTCGACCAGATCGTGAAGAAGCTGAGGACGACCGGCACGCTCCCGTACACGCACTCGATCACCACGCCCGTCGCCGCCGCCAGCGCGATCAGCCCGCGAAAGGCCGCCGCGAACGGCCGGCGGACGGGGGCCACGACTGCGGAGGCGGAGGCGGAGCCGGGGGCGGCGGGCGTGGTCGCGGCGTTGGGCGTGAGCATGACTCCCACCGTAGAGGGGGAGCCGCTCAGCGTCGCGCGTTCAGAGCCGAGCCGTCAGAGCCGAGCCGTCAGCATCGTGGCGCTCAGCGGCGCGCGGTCAGCGTCAGGAGCGTCGCCTCCGGCGGGCAGGCGAAGCGGACCGGGGTGAAGCGGTTCGTGCCGCAGCCCGCCGAGACGTGCAGGAATGAGGTCCGGCCGTCGGCGGTGTGCGTGGACAGGCCCTTGACCCGGTCCGTGTCCAGGTCGCAGTTGGTCACCAGGGCCCCGTAGAAGGGGACGCACAGCTGGCCGCCGTGGGTGTGGCCCGCCAGGATCAGCCCGTAGCCGTCCGCCGTGAACGCGTCGAGCGTCCGCAGATACGGGGCGTGGACCACGCCCATCGAGAAGTCCGCCGACTGGTCCGGGCCGCCCGCCACCTTCTCGTACCGGTCCCGCTTGATGTGCGGGTCGTCCAGCCCCGTGAAGGCCAGCTCCAGGCCGGGCAGCTTCAGCCGGCCGCGGGTGTTGGTCAGGTTCACCCAGCCCGCCTCGTCGAAGGCGTCCCGCATCCCCTCCCACGGGTTGTGCACGGCGCCGACCACCGGCGCGTTGCCGTTCAGGCCGTGGCGGCCCTGGGCCTTCTCCATCAGGTAGCGGGCGGGGTTGCGCAGCCGCGGCCCGTAGTAGTCGTTGGAGCCGAAGACGTACACGCCGGGGAAGTCCATCAGCGGGCCGAGCGCGTCCAGGAGCTCCGGGACGGCGTCCGTGTCCGACAGGTTGTCACCCGTGTTGACGACGAAGTCCGGACGCAGCCCCGCCAGCGACTGCAGCCACGCCCGCTTCTTGCGCTGGCCGCACACCATGTGGACGTCGGAGACCTGAAGGACCCGCAGATCCCGCATCCCGCGCGGGAGCACCGGGATCGTCACCCGGCGCAGGCGGAACGAGCGGGCCTCGAAGCCCGCCGCGTAGACGAGTCCGGCCGCGGCCGTCGCCGTGAGACCTGCCGTGATCTTCAGGGGGATCCCGTACCGTGCGCGCATCCCCCCATCGTCGCAGACCCGATGAGCGGAAATGCGCGGGCGGGTCGGGCCCGGCACCTGACACACTTGGGGACATGACCACGCTCAAGGCCAAGCTTCAGGACGACCTCAACGCCGCCATCAAGGAGCGCGACGAGCTCCGCTCCTCCACGCTGCGGCTCACCCTCGCCGCGATCACCAAGGAGGAGGTCGCGGGCAAGACCAAGCGCGAACTCTCCGACGACGAGGTGCAGAAGGTGATCGCCAAGGAGGCGAAGAAGCGCCGCGAGGCCGCGGACGCCTTCGCCCAGGGTGGTCGCGCCGAGTCGGCCGAGCGGGAGAAGGCCGAGGGCGTCATCCTCGACGCGTACCTGCCGAAGCAGTTGAGCGACGACGAGCTGGAACAGATCGTCGCGGCGGCCGTCGCCGAGGCCAAGGGCGCGGGCGCCGAGGGCCCGCGGGCCATGGGTGCCGTCATGAAGATCGTGAACCCGAAGGTCGCCGGCCAGGCCGAGGGCGGCCGTGTCGCCGCCGTCGTGAAGAAGCTCCTCGCGGGCTGACCCGACATGAGTGAGGGCGCCCCCCACATCGGGGGGCGCCCTCACTCATGTCCTGCCCAGGTCCCGGCTAGCGGCCGTCCGCGCCGCCGTTGCCCTGGCCGCGGGTGTTCCCGCCGATCAGGTCCGGCGGGATCGTGATCCCCGGGAACGGGTTGGTGCCGTCCGCGTCCCCGTCGCCCGGCTTGTTGTCGCCCGGACGGTTCTTGTCCCGGTCCTTCTCCTTGTCCTCCGGCTTCTCGCCGCGCGGTACGGAGATGGGGGCGAAGCTCGGCGTCTCGGAGGCGTTCAGCGCCCCGGTCATCGCGATCTTCCAGATCGGTCCGGGCAGGCAGCCACCGCAGACCTTGTCGTAGTACTCGCCGCCGATGGTCATGTCGTACATCGGCGTCTTCTCGCCGACGTCGTCGCCGACCCAGACCGCCGTCGACAGGTTCGGGGTGTAGCCCACGAACCAGGCGTCCTTGCGATCGTTCGTCGTACCGGTCTTACCGGCGTTGTCACGGTCGCTCAGACCCGCGCGCGTACCCGTACCGTCCTCGACGACGCCCTTCAGCATCTGGTTGATGGTGTCGGCCGTCCGCTCGCTCATCGCCCGCGAGCACTCGGTCTGCGGCACCTTCAGCCTCTCGCCGCCGGCCGTCTTGATCGACTCGATGGCGATCGGGGTGCAGTACGTGCCGCGGTTGGCGAACGTGGCGTACACCGACGCCATGTCGAGCGGGGTCGACTCCTGGCTGCCGAGGGTGATGGACGGGAGCTCCTGAAGCTTCTTGCCGAGCTCGCGCTCGTACCCGACCTTCTGGGCCATCGTGACCGTCTCGCAGAGGCCGGCCATCTGCTCCAGCTGTGCGAAGTACGTGTTGATGGACTTGCCGAGGGCACTGGTCATGTCCCAGGTGCCGGCCTCGGACTTCAGCTCGTTGCCGATCTCCCAGTTGGCGTAGCCCGCCTGCTTGCCGTCGCAGCGCGTGTACGAGCTCTCCGGAAGGTTGATCTTCCACGGCGTGGAGAACGACTGGGCCGGGCTGATGCCCTTCTCCAGCGCCGCCGCGGCCGTGATCGGCTTGAACGTCGAACCGACCTGGAAGCCGTACGTCGTGCCGCCCATCTTGCCGCCGACGGCGAGGTTGAGCGTGGTCTCGTGCTTCTTCATGTCCAGGCCGTACGGGCGGGACTGGCCCATCGAGAGGATCTTGCCGCTGCCCGGCTGGACCTGGACCACCGACGCGGCGACCTTGTCGTCCTTGTTGACCTTGGCGACGGCGGCCTCGTCGGCCGCCGCCTGAGCGCGCGGGTCGAGCGTCGTCCGGACGGTCAGGCCGCCCAGGTTCCACAGCTTCTGCCGCTCCTCGACCGTCTTGCCGAAGACCGGGTCGGAGAGGATCGTCTTGCGCACGTAGTCGCAGAAGAAGCCGGCGCCGTCGACGGCGGTGATGCAGCCGTTCTTCGGGGCCTTCACCTTCAGCTTGACCGGCTTGGCCTTCGCCCGGTCGGCCTCCGCCTGGCTGATGTCCTTCACATCGGCCATGCGCTGCAGCACCACGTTGCGCCGCTTGGTGGCCTCCTGGAGGTCGTTGACCGGGTCGTAGCGGCTCGGCGACTGGACGAGGCCGGCCATCATCGCGGCCTCCTCCAGCTTCAGGTCGGCGGCGGACTTGGAGAAGTAGCGCTGGGACGCCGCCTCGATGCCGTACGCCTGCTGACCGAAGAAGGTGATGTTGAGGTAGTTCTCGAGGATCTTGTTCTTCCCCAGCTCCTCCTCGACCTGGATCGCGTACTTCAGTTCGCGCACCTTGCGGCCGATGGTCTGCTGGGTGGCCTGGGCGACCTTCTCGGGGTCGTCACCGGCCTCCTCGACGAAGACGTTCTTCACGTACTGCTGGGTGAGCGTGGACGCGCCCTGGGCCACGCCGCCCGACTGGGCGTTGCGGTTGATCGCGCGCAGCACGCCCTTGAGGTCGATCGCCCCGTGCTCGTAGAAGCGGGAGTCCTCGATCGCGACGATCGCCTTCTGCATGTACGGGGAGATCTTCTCCAGCGGCACGACCGTCCGGTCGCGCGAGTACACGGTGGCGATGTGGCCGCCCTGCGAGTCGAGGATGGTGGTGCGCTGACTCAGCGGCGGCGTCTTCAGATTGGACGGGATTTCGTCGAATCCCTCGACCGTGCCCTTGGCGGCCAGTCCGAGCGCTCCTGCCGCGGGCAGGGCGATGCCTGCCAGCACGGCTCCGGAGAGCACGCTGACACCGAGGAACTTGGCGGCCTGCTGGGTCCCGGTCAGACCTCCGCCCGAGCGCTTGTTTGCCATGGGGGCAGCCTACGTTCTCATTCGCCGGACACACGTATATGCCTTGGCCTAAGCTGCTCTCAACTGTCACAGCAGTGTGGTTCTGCATCAAGACCCGGGCGTGACATCGGCATGAAATCCCTTGATCCCGAAGCCTGGGAAGCCATGCCCGATTCCGCCCCATGCGTCACTCGACGCCCCAAGTGACTCCGTCACATCAGGGCGAACTGTACCGGTTCGCCGGGTATGACACGCATGTCCTCCGGTCACTCCCCTGGGTGATCTGCCGCGTACGCATAGTCCGTTCGGGCCATTCAAGATTGGGCCCGAAGGGGGTGTTGCGCTGTGCCCACCTTCCGTAACGTCACCAACTGGCAGCGGTGAATATGCCGCTACCGCCGTGGGGGAGCCTCGATTCGGGAGAGGACGGCGCCGGTATGGGCTGGGTAGCTGACTGGAGTGCGCAGGCGGCCTGCCGCACTACCGATCCGGATGAACTTTTCGTGCAGGGAGCGGCGCAGAACAGGGCGAAGGCGGTGTGCACCGGATGCCCGGTGCGGACCGAGTGCCTGGCCGACGCCCTGGACAACCGTGTGGAGTTCGGTGTGTGGGGCGGCATGACAGAGCGCGAGCGCCGCGCACTGCTGCGCCGGCGGCCGACCGTCACGTCGTGGCGGCGCCTGCTCGAGACCGCGCGCACGGAGTACGAGCGGGGTGCGGGCCTGCTGCCCGTGGCGATGGAGGACGACGCGACGTACGAGGCGTACGCGGCGGTGGGGTAACTCCTCACCGGCCCGCGCGAGACACGCGTAACGCATCACGCGCGTACGCATCACGCGCGTAAGCCTCACGCGCGTAAGCCTCACGCGCGTACGCATCACGCGCGTACGCATCACACGTGGGCCATGCCCCGCGTGGCGCTCAGGCCGATGGCATGCGTCCGGCCGTGAGCCGATCACCGATGGCCCGCAGCCCCGCGAGATCGTGTACGTCGCCGGGCAGAGCGGCCACTTCGGCGACCGCCACCTCCGGGTGGAGCGCCGTGAAGCGGTCGCGCGTGTGCTGCTCGCGCGCGAGCACCTGCATCCGCTCGGCATGGAGACGGAGCAGGCCCGCGGTCAGCTGCTGGATGTCACTGCTGTCGTTGCCGGCTGTGGGGGCAGCCTCGTGTGCAAGGGGTGCGGTGGCGGCGGTGGCGGGGTCTGACGGCTCGGAGGATGTGGCGTGGGAGCCACGAACACCAGTCTTCCCGCCCCCCTGATCCACAATGCGCCCCTCCTCAAGATTTTCCGCGGCGGCCCGCGCCCGCTCGGCCGACAGCCGGGCGGCGCCGCTGCCGTGGACGCGGTTGAGGACGAGGCCGGCCAGCGGCATCTCCTCGTCGGCCAGCCGCTCCACGAAGTACGCCGCCTCGCGCAGCGCGTCCCGCTCCGGGGTGGCGACCACGAGAAACGCCGTGCCCGGGGCCTGGAGCAGCTTGTACGTCGCGTCCGCCCGGGTCCGGAAGCCGCCGAACATCGTGTCCATCGCGGCCACGAAGGTCTGTACGTCCTTCAGGAACTGACCCCCCAGCAGCTTCCCCAGCGTCCCCGTCATCATCGACATGCCGACGTTGAGGAACTTCATCCCCGCCCGGCCGCCCATCTTCGCCGGGGCCATGAGCAGCTTGATGAACTTCCCGTCCAGGAAGGACCCGAGCCGCTTCGGCGCGTCCAGGAAGTCGAGCGCGGAGCGGGACGGGGGAGTGTCGACGACGATCAGGTCCCACTCGTCGCGGGCCCGCAGCTGCCCGAGCTTCTCCATCGCCATGTACTCCTGCGTACCGGCGAAACCGGCCGACAGGGACTGGTAGAAGGGGTTCTCCAGAATCGCCCGGGCCCGCTCGCCGTCCGCGTGCGCCTCGACGATCTCGTCGAAGGTCCGCTTCATGTCGAGCATCATGGCGTGCAGTTCTCCGCCGTCGGAGCCCTTGATGCCCTCGACTTTCCGCGGAACGTTGTCGAGCGAGTCGATCCCCATCGACTGCGCCAGCCGGCGTGCCGGGTCGATGGTGAGGACGACCACGCGCCGGCCGCGCTCCGCCGCCCGTACGCCGAGGGCCGCCGCGGTCGTCGTCTTGCCGACCCCGCCCGCGCCGCAGCAGACGATGATCCGGGTGCCCGGGTCGTCGATCAGCGGGTCGAGTTCGAGCGTGGGTACGGAGTCGAGACCGTTCACGGCGGCTGCCTTCTCCGTCACGCGCCCACCCCAAGCTTCCGCAGTTCCTTCGCCAGCCGGTACAGGCCCGCGATGTCCGCCCCGTCCCCCAGGAAGGGGAGTTCGTACGCCGGTACGCCGAGGCCGGCGAGGACCGCCCGCTGCTCGCGCTCCAGCTCCACGCGCTGCGCGTGCTCCGCGGCCTGCTCCAGGAGCGGCTCGACCAGCTTCGTACCGCCCGTGACCCCCGCGGCCGCCAGGGTCTTCGCGACCGCGTCCCGGTGGTCGCCGGAGGCCGCCCGTACCGCCGCCTCGTCGAGGACGTGCGGGCGGACCATGTTCACGATGACGTTGCCCACGGGCAGTTCGGCGTCGCGCAGCTCCGCGATGCCGTCCGCGGTCTCCTGGACCGGCATCTCCTCGAGCAGCGTCACCAGGTGCACCGCCGTCTCCGGGGACTTGAGGACCCGCATGACCGCCTGCGCCTGATTGTGTATCGGGCCGATCCGGGCCAGGCCCGCCACCTCGTCGTTGACGTTGAGGAAGCGGGTGATCCGGCCGGTCGGGGGCGCGTCCATGACCACGTGGTCGTAGGTGTAGCCGCCGTGCTTCTCGCGCCGGCGGACCGCCTCGCACGCCTTGCCGGTCAGCAGCACGTCCCGTACGCCGGGCGCGATCGTCGTCGCGAAGTCGATCGCGCCGAGCTTCTTCAGGGCCCGGCCCGCGCTGCCGAGCTTGTAGAACATCTGGAGGTAGTCGAGGAGTGCGCGCTCGGCGTCGATGGCCAGCGCGAAGACCTCGCCGCCGCCAGGGGCGACGGCGATCTTGCGCTCCTCGTACGGAAGGGCCTCCGTCTCGAAGAGCTGTGCGATGCCCTGTCTGCCTTCGACCTCGACGAGGAGGGTCCGCTTGCCCTCCGTCGCGAGGGCGAGCGCGAGGGCGGCGGCGACCGTCGTCTTACCGGTACCGCCCTTGCCGCTGACGACCTGGAGCCTGCTCACGTCTTCGAGCCTAACCACTGGCGCACCGGCCTAAGCAGGAGGCTGCCTGTGGCAGCGGATACAGTCGGCTCCATGACCAAGTGGGAATACGCGACCGTGCCCCTTCTCGTGCACGCGACGAAGCAGATTCTGGACACCTGGGGCGAGGACGGGTGGGAGCTCGTCCAGGTCGTTCCCGGCCCGAACAACCCCGAGCAGCTCGTGGCCTACCTGAAGCGGGAGAAGACCTCGTGAGCGGGGCCGTCGAGGCGAAGCTCGCCGAACTCGGCCTGACCCTGCCGGAGGTCGTGCCGCCGCTGGCCGCCTACCAGCCGGCCGTGCAGTCGGGCGTGTACGTCTACACCTCGGGCCAGCTCCCGATGGTGGAGGGCAAGCTTCCGTTGACCGGCAAGGTCGGCGGCGAGGTGACGGCCGAGGAGGCCAAGCAGCTCGCGGCGACCTGTGCGCTGAACGCGCTGGCGGCCGTGAAGTCGGTCGCCGGTGACCTGGACCGGATCAAGCGGGTCGTGAAGGTCGTCGGCTTCGTCGCGTCGGCCTCCGACTTCACCGGGCAGCCGGGCGTCATCAACGGCGCCAGCGAGCTGCTCGGCGCGGTCCTCGGCGACAAGGGCGTGCACGCCCGCAGCGCCGTGGGCGTGGCGGTGCTGCCGCTGGACGCCCCGGTCGAGGTCGAGGTCCAGGTGGAGCTCGTCGAGGCCTGACGGTCGTCGGTGCTGTGACGAAGAGCCGGTTCCCCCGGGACGGGGGAGCCGGCTCTCGTGCGACCGAGCGAGGCCGACCGGGCTCGTGCGACCGCCTCTCGTGCGGCCGGCCTTGCGCGACCGCCTCTCGTGCGACCGGGCTCGTGCGGTTCGGGCCTCTTGCGACCGGGCTCGTGCGGTCGGGCCTCTTGCGACCGGGCTCGTGCGACCGCCTCTCGTGCGGCCGGCCTTGCGCGGCCGCCTCTCGCGTGACCGGCTCTCGCGCGGCCGCCTCTCGCGTGACCGGGCTCGTGCGGTCGGCCTCGCGCCATCAGCTCTCGCGCGGCCGCCTCTCGCGTGACCGGGCTCGTGCGGTCGGCCTCGCGCCATCAGCTCGCGCGCGGCCGCCTCTCGCGTGACCGGGCTCGTGCGG
Organism: Streptomyces vilmorinianum; assembly: GCF_005517195.1. NCBI lineage: Bacteria > Bacillati > Actinomycetota > Actinomycetes > Kitasatosporales > Streptomycetaceae > Streptomyces > Streptomyces vilmorinianum. Next base: position 356,276 of record NZ_CP040244.1, read on the forward strand.
TCGGCCTCGCGCCATCAGCTCGCGCGCGACCCCCTCGCGCGCGACCGGGCCTCGCGCCACCGGCTCTCGCGCGGTCGGCTCTCGAACATCCGGACCGTTGCGCATAGCATCCGGCCATGGCGAATGGTCAGTGGTACCCACCGGAATGGCCCGACCGCATCCGTGCCCTCGCGGCCGGAGAGCTCGTCCCGGCCACCCCCAAGCGGGCCGCCACCGTCCTGCTCCTGAGGGACGGCGCGCAGGGCCCCAGCGTGCACATGCTGCGGCGGCGCGCCTCCATGGCCTTCGCGGGCGGTGCGTACGCGTATCCCGGCGGCGGGGTCGATCCGCGCGACGAGCACCCCGTGCGCTGGGCCGGGCCCTCCCTGGAGTCCTGGGCCGAGCGGCTCGGTGTCGCGGGTACGGCACAGGCCCAGGCGATCGTCTGCGCGGCCGTGCGCGAGACGTACGAGGAGGCGGGCGTGCTGCTCGCCGGGGAGACCGCGCACTCGGTGGTGGGCGACACGACCGGCGAGGACTGGGAGAAGGACCGGGAGGCGCTGGTCGCCCGCGAGCTGTCCTTCGCCGACTTCCTCGACCGGCGCGGGCTCGTGCTGCGCTCCGACCTGCTCGGCGCGTGGGCGCGCTGGATCACGCCGGAGTTCGAGCCCCGGCGGTACGACACCTGGTTCTTCGTGGCCGCGCTCCCGGCCGGCCAGCGCACCCGTAACGCCTCCACGGAGGCCGACCGTACGGTGTGGATCCGCCCTGAGGACGCCGCGGCCGGCTACGACAGGGGCGAGCTGACCATGATGCCGCCGACGATCTCGACCCTGCGGGGCCTCACGCGCTTCGGCACGGCCGCCGAGGCGCTCGCCGCGGCCAGGGACCAGGACCTGACTCCCGTACTCGCGCAGGCGCGCCTGGACGGCGACGAGCTGATCCTGAGCTGGCCGGGGCACGACGAGTTCACCAAGCACATTCCCACCGGAGGTGCGGGATGACCGACGCCGCCGCACTGCCCGGGCAGCCGCGCGGGAGCGTGGTCTCCGGGCCCGCGACCGCCCGTGCCGTCAACGTCCTCGCGCCGAATCCGTCCGCGATGACCCTCGACGGCACCAACACCTGGATCGTCTCCGAGCCGGACTCCGAGCTCGCGGTCGTCATCGACCCGGGTCCGCTCGACGACGGCCACCTCCGGCATGTCGTCGACACCGCCGAGAAGCTCGGCAAGCGGGTCGCGCTCACCCTGCTCACGCACGGCCATCCCGACCACGCCGAGGGCGCGGGTCGGTTCGCCGAGCTGACGGGCACTCATGTGCGGGCCCTGGACCCGGCGCTGCGGCTCGGCGACGAGGGGCTGGCCGCTGGGGACGTGATCGCGCACGGTGGTCTGGAGCTGCGGGTGGTGCCGACGCCCGGCCACACCTCGGACTCGCTCTGCTTCCATCTGCCCGCCGACCGGGCCGTCCTGACGGGCGACACGATCCTCGGGCGCGGCACGACGATGGTCGCCCACCCCGACGGGCGGCTCGGCGACTATCTGGACTCGCTGCGCCGGCTGCGCTCGCTCACGGTCGACGACGGCGTCCACACGGTGCTGCCGGGCCACGGTCCGGTCCTGGAGGACGCGCAGGGCGCCGTGGAGTTCTATCTCGCGCACCGCGCCCACCGTCTCGCCCAGGTCGAGACGGCCGTCGAGAGCGGCCACCTGACCGCCCCCGAGGTCGTCGCCCATGTGTACGCGGACGTGGACCGCTCGCTGTGGCCCGCCGCCGAGCTGTCCGTGCGGGCGCAGCTGGACTATCTGCGGGAGCACGGGCTGATCTGACCGCTCGCGGGACCGTGACGAACCCCTGGGGGGGAGGAGGGGGGAGCGGGTCCGGCAGCGAGCTCCGGGGCGGAATTGCTGGTACCCGGCATGGTCCTGAGGAACCGCGATGCTTTACGGTCCCTTTACAACTGCAGTCGCTCCATCGGGGGGATCTTCGTGTTCGTTCTGGCTGTGCTCCTGCTCATAGCAGCGGTGGCGCTCTTCTTCGTCGGGCGGTCCATGGGCCGCGCCTCCTTCCGCCTCGGCGCGGCGGGCGCGCTGATCGCCGGCCTCTTCGCCGGCATCGCCAGCTGTGTCCACGTGGTCGGCGCGTACGAGGTCGGCGTGCCGGTGACCTTCGGCAAGGTGGGCTCGCCCATGACGCCCGGCGTGACGGTGATCTCGCCGTTCACCACGGTCACCTCCTTCTCCACCCGCCCGGTGGACCTGAACCTCTCCGACAAGGACGTGGTCGAGGTCCGCTCCTCGCAGGGCGGCGTGATGGAGGTCGAGGTGACGGTGAAGTGGGCCGTCGCGCCGACCAAGGCCGTGGAGCTGTACCGGCTCGCCGGCAGCGAGGCCGCCATCCAGCAGCGGCTGGTCTTCCCCGACAGCCGGGAGATCATCCGTAACGTCTTCGCCCGCCACACCAGCGAGGAGGGCTACAGCTCCGCCCGCGAGAAGATCAACGCCGAGATCGGCGCGCTGATCAAGGAGCGGCTGGCCCCGCGCGGTATCGACGTGACCACCGTCAACCTGCGCAATGTGAAGCCGTCCGCGGCGCTCCAGGACCAGATCGACCGCAAGATCCAGCAGCAGCAGGCGACCGAGCGCGCCACCGAGGCCTCCCGTACCGCCAAGGCCGAGGCCGACCGGCGCCGTATCGAGGCCGAGGGCATCGCCCGCGCCAACAAGATCCTCAACGACTCGCTGACCGACAAGGTCCTGATGAACCAGTGCATCGACGCGTACAAGGAGGCCGCGGCGAAGAACCCGGTGTACGCGGTTCCGTGCGGCAGCGGCAGCGGGAACCCGCTGATCGTGGACGGTACGAAGCGCTAGTCGGCGTCGCGCGGGCAACGAGGAAGGCCGCCCCGGTCATGGACCGGGGCGGCCTTCTCGTACGTACGTCAGCGGTACGCCGGTGCCTACCGCGAGCGCTTCGCGAGGCGCTCCACGTCGAGCAGGATCACGGCGCGGGCCTCCAGGCGCAGCCAGCCGCGCTGGGCGAAGTCCGCCAGAGCCTTGTTGACCGTCTCGCGGGAGGCGCCGACCAGCTGGGCGAGCTCCTCCTGGGTGAGGTCGTGGACGACGTGGATGCCCTCCTCCGACTGCACACCGAAGCGGCGCGACAGGTCGAGGAGCGCGCGGGCGACACGGCCCGGCACGTCGGAGAAGACCAGGTCGGACATCTGGTCGTTGGTCTTGCGCAGCCGGCGGGCGACCGCGCGCAGCAGGGCGGTGGCCACCTCGGGGCGGGCGTTCAGCCAGGGCTGGAGGTCGCCGTGGCCCAGGCCGAGCAGCTTGACCTCGGTCAGCGCGGTCGCGGTCGCGGTGCGCGGGCCCGGGTCGAAGAGGGACAGCTCGCCGATGAGCTCGCCGGGGCCGAGGACGGCCAGCATGTTCTCGCGGCCGTCGGGGGAGGTGCGGTGGAGCTTCACCTTGCCCTCGGTGACCACGTACAGGCGGTCGCCCGGGTCTCCCTCGTGGAAGAGCGCGTCGCCACGGGCGAGCGTCGCTTCACTCATCGAGGCGCGCAGCTCCGCGGCCTGCTCGTCATCGAGCGCCGCGAAGAGCGGGGCGCGCCGCAGAACGTCGTCCACGAGTTCTCTCCTATGTCGACCTGCTCAGGGGACCTTGATCCCATGATGCCGGACGCACAAAACAGTGCGATCAATCACAACAAGTTTGACGTACCGAACCGCCCGTCCGTACGTCAGGGGCCCGATTGGGTCGTGATAGGCCGTGCCCGGGGCGGATGTCGGTGGGGGCGCTTAGGCTGGCCGGGTGTCCAACTCGCCGGTGAGAGCGCAGGCCAAGGGGGCTGGAAGAGTGTCGGCCAAGGGTAATTCCGCTGTGGGCGAACAGGGTGCGCCGAAGCGAACAAATGCGGCAAAACGACCAGCGAAGGCTCCTGTGAAGGTCGCTGGGGAAGCCGCTGGGAAGGCCGTGTCGAAGGGCACCTCGAAGCCTGCGGCGAAGACGGCGAAGGCTGCGGCGAGGACGGCCAGGGCGACCGCGAAGACGGCCAAGGCGACCCCGAAGTCCGCGAAACCGGAATCCCGGCTCGCCATGGTCCGCCGGGCCCGGAAGATCAACCGGGAGCTGGCCGAGGTCTACCCGTACGCCCATCCCGAACTGGACTTCCGGAATCCCTTCGAGCTGCTCGTCGCCACGGTCCTCTCCGCCCAGACCACCGACCTGCGGGTCAACCAGACCACCCCCGCGCTCTTCGCGAAGTACCCGACGCCCGAGGACCTCGCCGCCGCCGTCCCCGAGGAGGTCGAGGAGCTGATCCGGCCCACCGGCTTCTTCCGCGCCAAGACCAAGTCGATCATGGGCCTGGCGGCGGCCCTGCGGGACGACTTCGGGGGCGAGGTGCCCGCCCGCCTCGACGACCTGGTGAAACTCCCAGGAGTGGGCCGCAAGACCGCCTTCGTCGTCCTCGGCAACGCCTACGGGGTGCCCGGCATCACCGTCGACACGCACTTCATGCGGCTGGCCCGCCGCTGGAAGTGGACCGAGAGCGACGACCCGGTCAAGATCGAGGCCGAGGTCGCCGAGATCTTCCCCAAGAGCGAGTGGACGATGCTCTCGCACCGGGTGATCTTCCACGGCCGCCGGATCTGCCACGCCCGCAAGCCCGCCTGCGGCGCCTGCCCGATCGCGCCGCTCTGCCCGGCGTACGGGGAGGGCGAGACGGACCCCGAGAAGGCCAGGAAGCTCCTGAAGTACGAGAAGGGCGGCTTTCCGGGCCAGCGCCTGAACCCGCCGCCGGACTATCCGGGCCGCCCGGCCGCCCCCGCCCCCGGCGTGGCCCCCGGAGCCGAGGGAGCCGAGGGAGTCGAGGGAGGCGCAGCATGAGGGAACGAATCCGTTCGGCGATCGCGTTGTGAAACACGGGGGTGCCTATGACGCGCACTGAAGAGACCGACGAGGCCGCGTACGGAGTCGGGACCGGCGGACTGCTCCGGCGCGCCGGGCTGCCCGACTGGCTGGGCCCCGTCGACCGGGCGGCCCGCACCGTCGAGCCCGAGCAGCTCAGCCGCTTCCTGCCGCCCGCGAACGGCGCCGGACGCCAGTCCGCGGTGCTCATCCTCTTCGGTGAGGGCGAGCGCGGCCCCGAACTGCTGCTCATGGAGCGCTCCGGTTCTCTGCGCTCGCACGCCGGACAGCCCTCCTTCCCCGGCGGCGCCCTGGACCCCGAGGACGGCGCCCCGGCCGACGGCGGTCTGCTGCGGGCGGCGCTGCGCGAGGCCGAGGAGGAGACCGGGCTCGACCCCTCCGGCGTCCAGCTGTTCGGTGTGCTCCCCCAGCTCTACATCCCGGTCAGCGGCTTCGTCGTCACGCCCGTCCTCGGCTGGTGGCGCACCCCCACCCCGGTCGGCGTGGTCGATCCCGCCGAGACCGCCCGCGTCTTCACCGTCCCCGTGGCGGATCTCACGGACCCCGCCAATCGCGCGACGACCGTCCATCCCAGCGGCCACCGCGGACCTGCTTTCCTTGTCGCATCTGCTCTGGTCTGGGGTTTTACGGCCGGTGTGATCGACCGGCTGCTCCACTTCGCGGGCTGGGAGAGACCATGGGACCGGGCCAAGCAGGTCCCGCTGGACTGGCGCTCATGACAGGCTGACCTCGGCGACCGAAGACGAATCTGCGAGGCTATTGACGGTGAACGTGCTGGACATCCTGTTGCTGCTCGCCGCCGTGTGGTTCGCGATCATCGGTTATCGCCAGGGATTCGTGGTCGGCATCCTGTCGGTCATCGGCTTTCTCGGCGGCGGCCTCGTCGCCGTCTTCCTGCTGCCGATCGCCTGGGACTGGCTGACGAACAACTCGCAGGTCTCGACGACGGCGACGGTCGTCTTCGTGATCGTGGTGATCGTCTGCGCCTCGGTCGGCCAGGCGTTCACCACCCATCTCGGCAACAAGCTGCGCCGGCACATCACCTGGTCACCCGCGCGCGCCCTCGACGCGACCGGTGGCGCGCTGGTGAACGTGGTGGCGATGCTCCTGGTCGCCTGGCTGATCGGCTCCGCCCTCGCCGGCACCTCGCTGCCCACCCTGGGCAAGGAGGTGCGCAGCTCCAAGGTGCTGCTCGGGGTGGAGCGGGTGATGCCCGATCAGGCGTCCACCTGGTTCTCGAACTTCACCTCGACCCTCGCCCAGAACGGCTTCCCGCAGGTCTTCAGCCCGTTCGACAACGAGCCCATCACCGAGGTCCGGCCGCCGGACCCGGCGCTCGCCGGCAGCCCCGTCGCCGCCCGCGCCCAGCGCTCCATCGTCAAGGTCGTCGGTACGGCGCCGAGCTGCGGCAAGGTCCTCGAAGGCACCGGCTTCGTGTTCGACGACCGCCGGGTCATGACCAACGCCCATGTCGTCGGGGGCGTCGACGAGCCGACCGTCCAGATCGGCGGCGAGGGCAAGCTGTACGACGCGAAGGTCGTCCTCTACGACTGGAAGCGCGACATCGCCGTACTGGACGTGCCGGACCTCGACGCCCAGCCCCTGGAGTTCACGGACGCGGACGCCCGCAGCGGCGACAGCGCGATCGTCGCGGGCTTCCCCGAGAACGGCTCGTACGACGTCCGTTCGGCGCGTGTCCGGGGCCGTATCAACGCCAACGGCCCGGACATCTACCACCGCGGCGAGGTGCGCAGGGACGTCTACTCCCTGTACGCGACGGTCCGTCAGGGCAACTCCGGCGGCCCGCTCCTCACCGCGGACGGCAAGGTGTACGGCGTGATCTTCGCCCGCTCGCTCGACGACGTGAACACCGGCTACGCGCTGACGGCCGACGAGATCCGGGACGACATCGCCCAGGGACGCGCGGCCAACCAGCAGGTCGACAGCCAGGGGTGTGCGCTGTAGCCGAACGGGCGGCGCGTGCGGCGAGTGCGGCGGGTCCCGGGGTCAGTCCCGGGTGTGCCTGAGCCTGGCCGAGACCCAGCGGGCCCGGCGGCGCAGGATGCGCGGGATCCCGATCCCCTGCACGGGATGCGAGCGGCCCTGCTCCTGCGGACCACCCCTCTCGTGCGAGCCCGGCCCAGCGGTCGAGCGGCGGTTGCGTGCTGTGTCACCGTAGTCGTGCGTCCAGCCCATACCCCGACGTCTGCCCGTGCCCCATGGTCGGTAACCGCCCGGGGGCCCGCCAATTGGAGTATGCGCCGGGCACATGGCCGTTCGTAGAACGGCAGTCCGCTCAGCGGTCGGGCTCGGGGTCCTTGAGCCAGTTGATGAGCTCCGTCGAGAAGGCCACCGGGTCCTCCTCGTGCGGGAAGTGGCCGAGGCCGTCGAAGAGCCGCCAGCGGTACGGCGCCTCCACGTACTCGCCCGAGCCCGCCGCGCTGCGCGTACGCATCGCCGGGTCCATCGAGCCGTGCAGATGCAGCGTCGGCACCCGCACCGGGCGCTTCATGCGCCGGTTGAACTGGATTCCGTCCGGGCGGGCCATGGACCGCACCATCCACCGGTACGGCTCGATCGAGCAGTGCGCCGTGGACGGGATGCACATCGCCCGCCGGTACACCGCGATCGCCGCCTCGTCCGGCAGCCCCGGGCCCGACCAGTCCTCGATCAGCCGCCCCACCAGCGCCGCCTCGTCGGCGACGAGCTGACGCTCCGGCAGCCACGGGCGCTGGAAGCCCCAGACGTACGAACCGGCGCGCGACTGCGAGAAGTCGGAGAGCATCGCCGAGCGCCAGCGGCGCGGATGCGGCATCGAGGAGACCGCGAGCCGACGCACCAGCTTCGGCCGCATGACCGCCGCCGTCCAGGCGAGATAGCCGCCCAGGTCGTGTCCGACGAGCGCCGCGTCCGGCTCCCCGAGGGAGCGGATGACGCCGGTGATGTCGAGCGCCAGGTTGGCGGGGTCGTAACCCCGGGGCGTACGGTCGCTGCCGCCCACGCCCCGCAGGTCCATCGCCACGGCCCGGAACCCGGCGTCGGCGAGAGCGGGCAGCTGGTGGCGCCAGGTCCACCAGAACTGCGGGAAGCCGTGCAGCAGCAGCACGAGCGGCCCGTCACCCATCTCGGCGATGTGGAAGCGCGCACCGTTGGCCGCCACGTCGCGATGGGTCCAGGGGCCGTCGATCCGTACGGGACCGCCGCCGGCGTTGCTGCTCTCAGGGACCGTCATGCAGACGAGCGTCCCACAGCGGCGGCCTTGTCCTGAACCGGGCGCGGATGGGGCTTGACGGTGGAGATGACCGCGGCGGTCTGCTTGGCCGAGGCGATGGACTTCTCCGGCGGCTTGACCTTCTTGAACTTGGCGTACGCCATCAGCCCGAGCAGCCCCGCGAGCAGCACGTTCGCCGCGAAGGAGAGCAGGAAGCAGACGGAGATGTGCCAGTGGCTCCAGGCCTGGATGCCGTACGCGAGCGCGAAGCTCAGCATCGGCAGCGAGAAGAGGAGCACCGTGGCGGCGGCCACACCGGCCGCGCTGCCCATGGCCCCGCGCTTGACGTCCTCCCGGATCTCGGCCTTCGCCAGGGCGATCTCGTCGTGCACCAGCGCGGACATCTCGGCGGTCGCCGAGGCGACCAGCTGACCGAGGCTGCGCTCGGCTCCGTTGACCGGGTCGCTCATCGCTGCTCCCTCTTCTCTTCTACGGTCCGACCTCAGATCATGCCGGACCGTCGCCGTTACCGCGCGATGCCCCCGCCAGTTGGGCCAGCTCGCGATGTTCGGCGGCCTTCTTCTCGTAGATCTCGGCCATCCGCAGGTGGTACGCCGGGTTGTCCTGCTCGTACACGTCCGGGATGCCGTCGTGGTCCTCGTCGCGGTCCTCCTCGGCGCACAGCGCCTGGTACTTGCGCACCCGCAGCTTGAGCAGGATGGAGGCGAGTACGGCCGCGATCAGCGAGCCGACCAGGACGGCCGCCTTGACCTCGTCCATGAGGGCCGGGTCGTCCGCGAAGGCCAGTTCGCCGATGAGGAGCGAGACGGTGAAGCCGATGCCGGCGAGGGTGGCGACGGCGAAGACGTCCGGCCAGGCGAGGTCCTCGTTGAGCTCCGCCTTGGTGAAGCGGGCGGCCAGCCAGGTGCCGCCGAAGATGCCGACCGCCTTGCCGACCACGAGGCCGAGCACGACACCGAGGGTGACGGGCTGGGTGAACACCTCGCCCATCGACTTCCCGGAGATGGTGACACCGGCCGAGAGGAGGGCGAACAGCGGCACGGCCAGGCCGGCGGAGAACGGGCGTACCAGGTGCTCGATGTGCTCGCCGGGGGAGTGCTCCTCGTCGCCCTCGTGGTGGCAGCGCAGCATCAGGCCCATCGCGACGCCGGCGATGGTGGCGTGGATGCCGCTGTTGTACATCAGACCCCAGATGACCAGGGCGAGCGGGACGTAGATGTACCAGCCGCGGACGCCCTTGTGCAGCAGCAGCCCGAAGACGACGAGGCCGGCGACGGCGCCGCCGAGTGCGGCGAAGTTCAGGTCGCTCGTGAAGAAGACCGCGATGATCAGGATCGCGAAGAGGTCGTCGACGACGGCGAGCGTGAGCAGGAACGCGCGGAGCGCGGACGGCAGCGAGGTGCCGATGACGGCGAGGACCGCGAGCGCGAAGGCGATGTCCGTCGCGGTGGGCACGGCCCAGCCGTCCAGGGAGCCGTCGCCGACGACGTTGGTCAGGATGTAGACGAGGGCGGGCGCGATCATGCCGCAGAGGGCGGCGATCACGGGGAGCGCGGCGGCCTTGGGGTCGCGCAGCTCGCCCGCGACGAGCTCACGCTTGAGCTCGATGCCGGCGACGAAGAAGAAGATCGCGAGGAGGCCGTCGGCGGCCCAGTGCTGGATGGAGAGGTCGAGTCCGAGGGCGCTGGGGCCTATGTGGAAGTCCCGTACCGACTCGTAACTCTCACTGAGGCCCGTGTTGGCCCAGACGAGTGCGGTGATGGCGGCCACGAGCAGGAGCACGCCACCGACGGTCTCGGCGCGCAGCGCGTCGGCGACGAACTGCCGCTCGGGCAGCGACAGTCGGCCGAGGAACTTACGGTCGGTACGGGTGGGCGCGGGCGCGGGCACGGTGGGCAACCTCCGGTCGGTCGGGCAGGGCAAAGCGCATGCCGACCAGACTTCCCGGCGCACCTAGGTTTTCTTGTCGCGTCGCTGACGCGATCTTTACCCTACCTAACGAGCGCGGATCGTGCCCGGCAATCCGTACTTTAAGTGCATAACGGGCATCGGGCATGCGTGCGTGGGCCGCCGGAGTGCTTCGTGGGCCGGCCGGAGCGCGCGTGCGCCCGCCCCGGGATCCGGGGCGGGCGCACGGGAATCGTCAGCCCTCAGGGCTGAGGGCTCAGTCCTCGCTGGAGGCCGTCGGCAGCTTCGTCTGGATGAGGGCCATGACGGAGGAGTCCGTCAGCGTCGTGACGTCACCGAGCTCACGGTTCTCCGCGACGTCCCGCAGCAGTCGCCGCATGATCTTCCCGGAGCGCGTCTTCGGCAGCTCCGCCACCGGCAGGACCCGCTTCGGCTTCGCGATCGGGCCGAGCGTCGCGCCGACGTGGTTGCGCAGCTCGGTGACCAGGCCGTCGTCCTCGTTCGCCGTACCCCGCAGGATGACGAAGGCGACGATCGCCTGCCCGGTCGTCTCGTCGGCCGCGCCGACCACCGCCGCCTCGGCGACGGACGGGTGTGAGACGAGCGCCGACTCGACCTCGGTGGTGGAGATGTTGTGCCCGGAGACGAGCATGACGTCGTCGACCCGGCCGAGCAGCCAGATGTCGCCGTCCTCGTCCTTCTTCGCGCCGTCGCCGGCGAAGTACTTGCCCTCGAAGCGCGACCAGTACGTGTCGATGAACCGCTGGTCGTCGCCCCAGATGGTGCGCAGCATCGACGGCCACGGCTCGGTGAGGACCAGGTAGCCGCCGCCCCCGTTCGGGACCTCGTTCGCCTCGTCGTCGACGACGGTGGCGGAGATGCCCGGGAGCGGGCGCTGGGCGGAGCCCGGCTTGGTCTCCGTGACGCCCGGCAGCGGCGAGATCATCATCGCGCCGGTCTCCGTCTGCCACCAGGTGTCCACGATCGGGGTCTTGTTCGCGCCGATGTGCTCGCGGTACCAGATCCACGCCTCGGGGTTGATCGGCTCGCCGACCGAGCCCAGCACGCGCAGGCTCGACAGGTCGAACTTCGCGGGGATGTCGTCGCCCCACTTCATGAACGTACGGATCGCGGTCGGCGCCGTGTAGAGGATCGTGACGCCGTACTTCTGGACGATCTCCCAGAACCGGCCCTGGTGCGGGGTGTCCGGGGTGCCCTCGTACATGACCTGCGTCGCGCCGTTGGCCAGCGGTCCGTACGTGATGTACGAGTGGCCCGTCACCCAGCCGATGTCGGCGGTGCACCAGTAGACGTCGGTCTCCGGCTTGAGGTCGAAGACGGCGTGGTGGGTGTACGCGGCCTGGGTGAGGTAGCCGCCGGAGGTGTGCAGGATGCCCTTGGGCTTACCCGTCGTACCGGAGGTGTAGAGGATGAAGAGCGGGTGCTCGGCCTCGAACGCCTCGGGGGTGTGCTCGGCGGACTGGCGGGCGACGATGTCGTCCCACCACACGTCCCGGCCCTCGGTCCAGGCCACGTCCTGGCCGGTGCGGCGCACGACCAGCACGTGCTGGACCCGGTCGACCCGGTTGATGGCCTCGTCGACGGCGGGCTTGAGGGCGCTCGGCTTGCCGCGGCGGTAGCCGCCGTCGGCGGTGATGACGAGCTTGGCGTCGGCGTCCTCGATGCGCGTGGCGATGGCGTCGGCGGAGAAGCCGCCGAAGACCACGGAGTGCGCGGCGCCGATACGGGCGCAGGCCAGCATCGAGACGACGGCCTCGGGGATCATCGGGAGGTAGATCGCGACCCGGTCGCCCTTGGTGACACCCAGCTCGGTCAGGGCGTTGGCGGCCTTGGAGACCTCGTCCTTGAGCTCGGCGTAGGTGAGGGCGCGGCTGTCGCCCGGCTCTCCCTCGAAGTGGATGGCGACCCGGTCGCCGTTTCCGGCCTCGACGTGGCGGTCGACGCAGTTGTACGCCACGTTGAGCTCGCCGTCGGCGAACCACTTGGCGAACGGCGGGTTCGACCAGTCGAGGGTCTCGGTCGGTTCGGTGGCCCAGGTGAGCCGCCTCGCCTGCTCGGCCCAGAAGCCAAGCCTGTCCGCCGCGGCCTGCTCGTACGCCTCCGCCGTCACGTTGGCGTGCGCGGCCAGCTCGGCAGGCGGCGCGAACCGCCGCTCTTCCTTGAGCAGGTTGGCCAGGCTTTCGTTGCTCACGACATCTCCCTTTCTCAGGGCGTCCCATGTGCCTATGTGTCCCGCGTCATAGCTCATCAGTCAGATGCCCGGGTGACAAGAGTCTCCAGGAAATTGGTTTAGACCTATGAGGTGACGGGGTGCGGTGGCCCCTCCCTCCCGGGCGGTGGGAAGAAGGGGCCACACAGTCTCACGGACGCCCGGGCCGGAAGGTTCAGGATGCGCGCGCCTCGGCCAGGGCTCCGCCCGGCATGCTGTGCAGCGTGCCGCCCAGGGCCATCGGCGGGACCCGGTCGAAGACGTCCTCGTAGCGGTTCGGCGCGTCCGTGTCCGCGAGCAGGTACGCCTGGGCCTCGCCGACGTGGAAGTACATCCCGTGCAGGGTCAGTGTGCCCTCGGCCAGCCGCCGCGCCACCGGCTCGTAGGCCCGCAGATGCTCCAGCTGCTGGACCACGTTGGTCAGACAGAGCTGCTCGACCGCGTCGGCCGGCAGTCTCCCGGAGATCCGGGCCCAGGCGTGTCTGCGGCTCGACATCCGCTCCAGGCTGGGCAGCCCGTGGCGCAGCCAGCGCCACAGCGGGGTCGACGGGGACGGCGGGCCTTCCGCGCCGCTGCCGAGCAGGGCCTGCATCGCCCCGCAGCCGGAGTGGCCGCAGACGGTGATCGACTGCACCCGCAGGACCTCCACCGCGTACTCGATCGCCGCCGCCACCGAGTCGTCCCCGCTCTCCTCGCCCGGCAGCGGAACGAGATTGCCCACGTTCCGTACGGTGAACAGGTCACCGGGCCCGCTGGAGGTGATCATGCTGGTGACCAGGCGGGAGTCGGCGCAGGTGAGGAAGAGCTGCGAGGGGCGCTGGCCCTCGCGGGCGAGGCGCGCGAGCTCGTCGCGCACCAGCGGGGCCGTGTTGCGCTGGAACTTGCCGATGCCGCTCGCCAGTTGATGCCCGGTCGTCCGCCGGGTCTCGTCGGACGGGTGCTCGCCGCAGTGGTGGTTGCGCCAGGGCGTCCAGGGGCGGCAGCAGGCGTGGGACTCGGAGGGGGGCTCGGTGATCCGGGCGCCGGACGGCCCGGTCATCTCCACCTCCCCGCCGTGCGAGGCCTGCCAGTCGTGCAGCGCCTCGTACGCCGCGTGGTCCATGAACGAGCCGTCCAGTTCCACCACGCAAGGGGAGTCGTGCGGCACCTGGTGCAGTACCCGGCTCAGGCGGGGCACGGCGAGGAAGGTCAACTGGCCGCGGGCCCGCACCCGGTGGCCGTACTCGGTCTCCTCGACGGTGATCCGGGTCCTGGTCAGCCGGTGCAGCGCCACCGCCACGGCGACCGCGATGCCGATCACCACCCCTTCGAGGACGCCGGTGAGGACGACGGCGGTCAGGGTCGCCGCGTACACGAGCATCTCGCGGTTGCGGTGGACGCTGCGCAGGTGCGTGATGTTGACCATCTGGACGCCGACCACGGTGACCAGTGCGGCGAGGGAGGCAAGCGGGATCAGGTCGAGCACCGGGACCAGGAAGAGGGCGGCGAGCACCACCCACACGCCGTGCAGGATCGCCGCGTTGCGACTGACCGCGCCCGCCGAGACGTTGGCGGCGCTGCGCACCGCGACGCCGGTGACGGGCAGCCCGCCGAGCGCTCCGGAGAGCGCGTTCGCCGCGCCCTGGCCCGCCAGTTCGCGGTCGAGGCGCGCCCGGGGAACGGGGGGACTGGGGCTGGTGGCGTGTGCCGTGCGGGCCGCCACCAGCTTGTCGACGGCGACGGCGGACAGCAGCGACTCGACGCTGCCGACGAGGGTGATGGTCAGAACGGCGGCGAGCAGGCCGAGGACCGGCCCCTCGGGCAGCTCGGGCAGGGCGTGACCGCGCCAGGAGGGCAGGTCGACCCTGGGCAGGCCGATTCCCGCGAGCGCCGCGACGGCGGTGGCGGCGGCCACCGCGGCGAGCGCGGCCGGGATCGTCCGCAGCATCCGTCCGGCGCGTCCGGGCAGACGGGGCCAGAGCAGCAGGACGGCGACCGTGAGGGCGCTGATGGTCAGCGCCGCCGGGTGGAGGTCGGCCAACTGGGCGGGCAGGCCGAGGACGTTGTCCACGGCGGAGCTCTGCGGGGTGCCGCCGAGCACGATATGGAGTTGGGCGAGGGCGATGGTCACGCCGATGCCGGCGAGCATGCCGTGCACGATCGCGGGGGAGACGGCGAGGGCGGAGCGGGCCACCCGCAGGGCGGCCAGGCCGAGTTGGGCGAGTCCGGCGAGGACGGTGATGGCGCAGGTGGTGCGCCAGCCGTAGCGCTGGATCAGTTCGGCGGTGACCACGGTGAGTCCCGCGGCGGGTCCGCTCACCTGGAGCGGCGCACCGCCCAGCCGGCCGGCGACGATGCCGCCGACGGCGGCGGCGACCAGACCGGCCTGGAGCGGGGCTCCGGTGGCGAGGGCGATGCCGAGGGAGAGCGGCAGCGCGATCAGGAAGACGGAGATCGATGCGGACAGGTCGGCGCCCGCGATACGGATGCGGCGCCCGCCGCCCGGCGGGCTGTGGGGGCGCTGGAAGCGTGAGCGGCTGGTGGTGCGTCGGGTGGGTGTGCAGACAGTCATGTTCCCGTCTCCTCCGGGGCGGCGCGGTCGCGGCTCGTGCGGGACGAACAGGGGGGTCGCGGCCGTGGGGCACGGCGTGCAGTGGCGGGATTCCGAGCGCGGATCCTCAGGGCGAGTATCAACGCTCAGTAAACGGATCGTAATGGAGAGTAAAGTCTGCGGCAATATTTTCGGGGCAAACAGGGCAATGGTTCACCGGTTCCGGTGATAAGTGGGTGCAGCGCCGCTTGTCGTTTCATCTCCCCGGTGGCCGTGGTGCGACGTTGGCGCCGCTCGCACGCCGTACGGAACCGAGGAGAGGTGGGCGGATGACTGCCGCCGGGAGAAGGAACACCGTCCGCAGGAGGACACTTGCCGCCGGCGCCCTCGCCGTCGCCCTGGCCACCGGCCTCGCCGGCTGCTCGGGCTCCGAAGGGGCGGCCCCGGCGCCGGGTGCCCCGGCGGCGAAGAAGGGCCCGGCCGCGGCTCCGCAGAGCGCGGTACGCCTCATCGGCGACGGCTCCACCGCCTTCACGGGCGCCCAGCCCCACCAGCCCGTCTGGCAGCGCCTGAAGCCGGGTGAGCAGCCCCCGCAGTTCGTGGTGTTCTCCTGGGACGGCGCCGGCGAGGACAGCCAGAAGCTCTTCTCCCACTTCCGCAAGGTGGGCAAGACGTACGGCGCGACGATGACGTACTTCCTCAGCGGCGTGTACCTGCTGCCCGAGGACAAGCGGAAGCTCTACAACCCGCCGCAACACGCCCCAGGCCGCTCGGACATCGGCTTCAACGACGTCCAGGGCATCCGCGACACCGTCCGCGAGCTGCGCGGCGCCTGGCAGGAGGGCAACGAGGTCGGCACGCACTTCAACGGGCACTTCTGCGGCAAGGACGGCGGCGTCGGCACCTGGTCGGTCGAGGAGTGGAAGAGCGAGATCAGCCAGGCCAAGTCCTTCGTGAAGAACTGGAAGACGAACTCCGGCCTCACCGCGGAGCAGCCGCTTCCGTTCGACTACGACAAGGAGTTGATCGGCGCCCGCACCCCGTGCCTGGAGGGACGCAAGAACTTCGTCAAGGCGGCGTCCCAGATGGGCTTCCGCTACGACACCAGTGGCGTCAACGACCAGATCTGGCCCAAGAAGGACCACGGCCTGTGGGACCTGTCGATGCAGCTCGTCCCGGTCCCGGGCCGCGCGTTCCAGACGCTCTCCATGGACTACAACTTCCTGGTCAACCAGTCCGGTACGACCAAGGGCGACCCGTCCATGCACGAGTTCTGGGGCAACCAGATGCGTGACGGCCTGGTGCAGGCCTTCAACCGCTCGTACCACGGCAACCGGGCGCCGCTGATCATCGGCAACCATTTCGAGTCCTGGAACGGCGGCACGTACATGCGCGCCATCGAGGAGACCATCGCCACGGTCTGCGTCCAGAAGGACGTGAAGTGCGTGTCCTTCCGGCAGCTCGCGGACTGGCTGGACGCCCAGGACCCGGCGGTGATCGAGAAGATGCGGACCCTGAAGGTCGGCGAGGCCCCGCAGGACGGCTGGGCGGCCTTCCTGGCCCCCCAGCCGGCGGCGGCCCCCGCGCAACCCGACGTCACACAGGCCGAGCGCCCCTGAGCCCCTCGCACCGCCCTCGCACCCTCGGCGCCTTGCGGGCTTCGGTGTGCTGCGCCGGCCTTCGGCCGTCGGTCGTGGGCGCCGTCAGCTGGGCTGGGGGACGGCGAGCGCCTCGCCGAGCACGAAGCCGGGGTCGACCTGCGCAGCCAGGTCCGCCCCGGGCCCCTCTTCCTTCTGCGCCCCTCGCACCGCGCGGCGCCGGGGGCGCCTTGCGGGCTTCGGTGTGCTGCGCCGGCCTTCGGCCGTCGGTCGTGGGCGCCGTCAGCTGGGCTGGGGGACGGCGAGCGCCTCGCCGAGCACGAAGCCGGGGTCGACCTGCGCAGCCAGGTCCGCCCCGGTTTTGGCGTTGCCCCAGCTCTCCGCGTTCCGCAGGTGGAAGTGGACCATCTGGCGCGTGTACCGCTCCCAGTCGCGGTGGGCGTACGAGTCGTCCGCCGCGTCCTGCAGGGCCTGCAGCGCCATCCGGTTGTCCGCCTCCAGGAGCTCGAAGCGGGCCGGGCGGCCCTTCTCCATCGCGCGGACCCAGTCCGAGTGGCCCACCGTCACCAGCAGGTCGTCCCCGATCTCGGCGCGCAGGAAGTCCATGTCGTCCCGGCCCTGCACCTTGTTGCCGACGACCTTGAGCGCGACGCCGAAGTCCCGCGCGTACTCCTTGTACTGGCGGTAGACCGAGACGCCCTTGCGGGTCGGCTCGGCGACCAGGAAGGTCATGTCGAAGCGGGTGAACATCCCGGAGGCGAAGGAGTCCGAGCCCGCCGTCATGTCGACGACGACGTACTCGTCCTCCCCGTCGACCAGGTGGTTCAGGCACAGCTCCACCGCCCCGACCTTGGAGTGATAGCAGGCCACCCCCAGATCCGACTCGGTGAACGGACCCGTCGCCATCAGCCGGATGTCGCCGTCGTCGAGGCGCACGGTCCGCGCGCACGCCTCGTACACCGGGTTGTCCTCGCGGACCCGCAGAAGCCGCGAACCCTCCCCGGGCGGGGTCGTCTTGATCATCGTGTCGGCCGAGGCGATCCTCGGATTGGAGCCCCGCAGGTACTCCTTGATCAGCGGCAGATGCGCGCCCATCGCGGGCAGCGCCGCCGCCTCGGTCTCGTCCAGGCCGAGCGCGGCCCCGAGATGCTGGTTGATGTCGGCGTCCACCGCGATGACAGAGGCCTCGTTGGCGGCGAGATGGCGGATGAAGAGGGAGGACAGCGTCGTCTTCCCGCTGCCGCCCTTCCCTACGAAAGCGATCTTCATGTTCACGTAGGGTAGTGGCACATGCGCTGCCCGTGGTCAAGGTGCGTGAAGAAGACCACTCCAAGGTGGGGTCCTGGCCCGGGGCGCGTAGCCTCCCTACTTATGAGTACGCACGCCTCTGACCCCCTGGCCGCCCTCGGCTCCCTGCCGGGCGTCGCCGAATCGGTGGACTCCGTACGCAAGGCCGTCGACCGGGTCTACGGGCACCGCGTGATGCGGCGCCGCAGCAACGAGATCACCTCCGAGGCCGCCCTGCGCGGAGCGCGTGCCTCGGCCGCGCTCTCCGGCGCCGACTGGGCCCTTGAGGAGGTCCGCCGCCGCACCGACTTCGGCGGGGACGCCGAGGCACGCACGGTGGGCGCGGCCCTGAGGCTGGGCGCCGAGGCCGGCCAGCTGCTCTCCATCTGGCGCCAGTCGCCCCTGCGGGTGCTCGCCCGGCTCCATCTGGTGGCCGCGGGTGACTCGGCCGACTTCGGCGACTCGGTCGGCAGGCCGCGCCAGGCCGGCGAGGCGGTCGACGAGCCGCTGATCGAGGCGCCGCTGCCGGACCCGGCGGAGGTCGCGGGGCGGCTCGACGGGCTCTCGGAGCTGATCATCGCGGGTGGTACGGCTCCGGCGCTCGTGACGGCCGCCGTGGTGCACGGCGAACTCCTCGCGCTGCGCCCCTTCACCTCGTACAACGGGCTGATCGCGCGGGCTGCCGAGCGGATCGTGCTGATCGGCAGCGGCCTCGACCCCAAGTCGATCTGCCCGGCCGAGGTCGGCCATGCGGAGCAGGGGCGTGCCGCGTACGTCGCGGCGTTCGAGGCATATCTGTCGGGGACCCCGGAGGGCATGGCCGCCTGGATCGCCCACTGCGGGCGGGCGGTCGTGCTGGGCGTCCGGGAGTCGACGGCGGTCTGCGAGGCGCTCCAGCGCGGCGCCGCTTGATCGATCCCCTGCGCAAAGGGTTGCGGCGGTACCGATTGGTACCGCCGCTGGCACGTCCGCCGAGTTACCAAGCGTCCTCGATATGTGCCCATCAGGCGGGGATTCTTTGCCCGTCGCCTGGTGCGGCTGGCCCGTAATCGACGGGTCGACGTCGCGTGGGTGCTCAGTTTCTGTGCATGGTCCGTGGGGCCTTCTTGCTCAACAGGTGATCCTCTCGGATGTCCTAGGTCTCGCGGGCCTGATTCCTTTCTACTCCTGTCGGATGGGATGCGAAAGTCCTGGTTCCGCTTCTTTGCTTTCGCATCAAATCCGGGCAAAGCGATCGGCGAGAGCGGTGCGACGCCGACGGTTGGCGTACCAGACGAGTCCGGCGGTCGCCGCTGCCGCGCCCACCGCGGCCGCGGCCACGAGAGCGGGGCGCGGCGGCATCCGGAACTCCGGCAGCCGCTGCTTGAGCCGCACCGGCTTCTCGAAGACCAGGATCGGCCAGTCCCGTGCGGTGGCCTCGCGGCGGAGCGTCCGGTCGGGATTGACCGCGTAGGGGTGGCCCACGGCCTCCAGCATCGGCACGTCGGTCGCCGAGTCGCTGTACGCGTAACAGCGCGAGAGGTCGTAGCCCTCCGACTCCGCGAGCTCCCGGACCGCCTCCGCCTTGGTGGGCCCATAGGCGTAGTACTCCACCTCTCCGGTGAAGCAGCCGTCGTCGCCGACGACCATCCGGGTCGCGACGACCCGGTCGGCGCCGAGCATCTCGCCGATCGGCTCCACCACCTCGGCGCCCGAGGTGGAGACGATCACGACATCGCGGCCGGCGGCGTGGTGCTCCTCGATGAGGGAGGCAGCCTCGTCGTAGATGATCGGGTCGATCAGATCGTGCAGAGTCTCGGCGACAAGCTCCTTGACCTGCGAGACGTTCCAGCCTTTGCAGAGCGCGGAAAGATATTCGCGCATCCGCTCCATCTGATCGTGGTCGGCGCCGCCCACGAGGAAGACGAACTGGATGTAGGCCGTCCGCAGGACGGCACGGCGGTTGATCAGTCCGCCTTGGTAGAAGGACTTGCTGAAGGTCAGCGTCGACGACTTCGCAATGACCGTCTTGTCCAGGTCAAAGAAGGCGGCTGTGCGCGGCAACGAGTGGTTTTTCACGAGCCGAGCATAGGTGCCCGCCATTCGGCGTACGCTGGCGCGTGTGGGTTTGCCTGAGAAGGCTCTCGGGTACACCATGGAAGTCACGGATCGTTCGCGACCGTGCTAACCCGGTCCGGCTCCTCCCCCCCCGAGTCGGCCGGAGAGACGACCCCCGCTCTCCCCCCCGGCGGGGGTCGTCGCATGTCCGGACGCCTTTTCGTCCGCCGGATCCTCATGTGTCCCCCTCTCGTCGGCCGTGTGGCCGCGGCTGCGTGATGCCCCTGTTTCGTCACTCAGCGTAGTGGATGGAGTGCTCTCCGGACATCCCCGGTATGGGGCACGGGGATATTCACAACCGGTGAGTTATCCACAGTTTTTGAGCAAGATCCACACGATTTCCGAGATGGCGGCACGGTGATTCCGCCGCGAACTCCGCGGACGGAAGGAATCACCGATCTCGGCCGCGCGACGGGCGCGGGCGGGATCACGTGGACAGGGGGCGTGTGCTGTGGCGGGAACCATGACTTTCAGAACTCCGGCGGCGTTGAGGGCCTCGGGGGCGGAGACGGCCGGTGCCGGACGCCGGGCCGGACCGCTGATCGTGACCGAGGACCTCGCGCTCCTCGACGACCTGCTGCGGCTGTGCGCCGCTGCGGGCGCCGAGCCCGAGGTGCACCACACGGTGCCGGAACGCCGCGCGAGCTGGGCCGACGCCCCGCTCGTCCTGGTCGGCGACGACGCCGCGGCCCGCTGCCGCGGGGCCGCGCGCAGGCAGGGGGTGATCCTCGTCGGCCGGGAATCTGGCGAGCTCGACGACCCCGGCGTGTGGCGGCGGGCCGTCGAGATCGGCGCCGACTGTGTGCTGCGGCTGCCGGACGCCGAGAGCTGGCTCGTCGACCGGATCGCCGACGCCGCCGAAGGCGCGGGCCGGCAGGCGCTGACCGTCGGTGTCATCGGCGGGCGGGGCGGCGCCGGCGCCTCGACGCTGGCCTGTGCCCTCGCGCTGGCCGCCGCCAGGACCGGCCGGCGCACCCTGCTCGTGGACGGCGACCCGCTCGGCGGTGGACTCGACGTCCTGCTGGGCGGCGAGCGGGCGGAGGGCAGGCGCTGGCCCGACTTCGCCGCCTCCAAGGGGCGGGTGGCCGGCGGCGCGCTCGAGGAGTCCCTGCCGTCGGTGCGCGGGCTGCGAGTGCTCAGCTGGGACCGGGGCGACTCGGTCCTCGTGCCGCCCGATGCCATGCGCGCGGTGCTCGCCGCGGCGCGCAGGCGCGGCGGGATCGTCGTCGTGGACCTGCCCCGCCGGGTCGACGGGGCGGTGACGGAGGCGCTGGCCCAGCTCGACCTCGGACTCCTCGTCGTCCCCGGCGAGTTGCGCGCCGTCGCCGCGGCCCAGCGGGTCGCCACCCTCGCGGGCACGGTGCTGCGCGATCTCCGCGCGGTGGTACGCGGCCCTTACGCACCCGGGCTCGACGAGCAGTGGGTCGCGGACGCACTGCGGCTGCCGCTCGCCGGTGAACTCCCGCATGATCCGGGCCTCGTGGCCGCTCTCGACACCGGTGCCCCGCCGGGCGGCGAGGCACGGGCGCCCCTGGGCCGGTTCTGCGCGCAGTTCTGGGAGCGTGCCCTGACCCCGGACGGGGCGTCGTGAACGCCGGGGTGCCCGCGGGTGGCGCGGGGCTTCTGGAGGCCGTACGGCAGCGGCTCGCGGAGAGCGGGGCCGAGCCGACACCGGCGAGGGTCGCCGCGGCGCTGCGGGCCCAGGGGCGGCTCCTGGGCGACGCGGAAGTCCTGGGCGCGGCCGAGGCGTTGCGCAGCGAGCTGATCGGCACCGGGCCGCTGGAACCGCTGCTCGCCGATCCCGCGGTCACCGACGTGCTGGTCTCGGCGCCCGACGAGGTCTGGGTCGACCGCGGCGCCGGTCTCGAACGCACCGGGGTCCGCTTCCCGGACGCGCCCGCCGTGCGCCGCCTCGCGCAGCGGCTCGCGGCGGTGGCCGGCAGGCGGCTGGACGACGCCCGGCCCTGGGTGGACGCCCGACTGCCGGACGGGACCCGGATGCATGCCGTACTGCCGCCCGTGGCGGTCGGCTCGACCTGTCTGTCGCTGCGGGTGGTGCGGCCACGCGCCTTCTCCGTGGGGGAGTTGACCGCGGCGGGCACGGTCCCGCCGGGCGGGGAGCGGATCCTGCGTGCGCTGATCGAGGCCCGGGTCTCGTATCTGATCAGCGGCGGTACGGGTTCGGGGAAGACGACGCTGCTGTCCACCCTGCTCGGTCTGGTCGGCGAGCGCGAGCGGATCGTCCTGGCCGAGGACTCGGCCGAGCTGCGGCCCGACCATCCGCATGTGGTGCGCCTGGAGGCGCGGCCGGCGAACCAGGAGGGCGCGGGTCTCGTGACGCTGCGGGACCTGGTCCGCCAGGCGCTGCGGATGCGGCCGGACCGGCTCGTGGTCGGCGAGGTCCGGGGAGGGGAGGCGGTCGATCTCCTCGCAGCTCTCAATACGGGCCATGAGGGCGGCTCGGGAACGGTCCACGCGAACACGGCGGCGGATGTACCGGCCCGCCTCGAAGCCCTCGGGACGGCCGCGGGGCTCGACCGGGCGGCGCTGCACAGCCAGTTGGGGGCCGGGCTCTCGGCGGTGCTGCATCTCGTACGGGACCGGGCGGGCCGTCGTCGGATCGCCGAGATCCATGTCCTCGAACGGAACCGGGAGGGGCTGGTGGTGACCGTGCCCGCGCTGCGCTGGGGCGCGGACGGGTTCGAGCGGGAGCGGGGCTGGGAGCGGCTGCGGTCGCTGATCGGGGGTGTGTCGTGGTGAGGGAGCAGGCGCTGGCCCAGGGCGCGGCGGCCCTGTGCGCCGGGGCCGTGATGTGGCGGGTGGCCGAGCGGGAGCGGGGACTGCGCAGGGCCCGGGCGGTCGTGGCGGGTGCGGGGGTTCCGGGGGCTCCGGGGGACCTGGGGGCACCGGGGCGCGGGTGGCCGTCGGTGCGGGCACTGGGCGAGCGGTGGTGGGCCGTGGTGCGGGGGCGGCGTGCCTGGCTGTGTCTGCCGGTGGCGGTGGTGCTCGCGTTCCTCGGGGAGTCGCCGCTGCCGCTGGTGGCGGGGGTGCTCGCGGTGCCGTTGGTGGGGCGGAGGCTGCGGGCGGCCGGGCTTCGCAAGGAGCGGGAGGCGCGGGCCGACGCGGTCGTGGCCCTGTGCGGCGCGGTGGCCGGTGAGTTGAGAGCGGGCCGCCAGCCCGCGCAGGCACTGCTCTTCGCGGTCAGGACGACCGGGGCGCTGGGCCCTGGTGAGGAGGCGGAGGTGCTTGCGGCGGCCCGGTTCGGCGGGGACGTGGCCCAGGCGCTGCGGCGCGCGGCACGCCAGGACGGGGCCGACGGTCTGGCCGGTCTCGCCGCCTGCTGGCAGGTCGCGGTGGACGGAGGCGCGGGACTGGCCGCCGGGATCGACCGGCTGGAGGCCGCGCTGCGGGAGCACCGCGACCAGCGGGAGCGGCTGAGGGCCCAACTGGCCGGGGCCTGGGCGACGGTGACCGTCCTCGCGGTGCTCCCGGCGGTGGGGCTCGCCCTCGGGACGGCGCTGGGCGCACGGCCGCTGCACGTGCTGCTGCACACGCCGGTGGGCCTGGCGTGTCTGGCCGTCGGCGGGGTCCTGGAGGCGGCCGGGCTGTGGTGGGCCGCCCGGATCGTCCGAGGAGGGGAGCGGGCATGAGCGGACTGGCGGGCCCGGAAGGGCTCTTGGGGGAGTTCGTCCACAGGCTGGGGGTGGTGGGCGCGCTGGCCGGCTCGGCCGCCTGGGCGGTCTGGACCGTGGCTGCCGGGCGGCGCGAGCGGCGGACACGGAAGCGGATCGCGGCCCTGCTGGAGGCCGGGTTCGAGCGCGCCGGACAGCGCCGGAGGGTGTTTCCGCCCTGGCTGTGGAGCTGGGCCGGGCCGCTCACGGCGGCCGCCGTCGCCTGGGCCCTGATCGGCGGGGCGGTCGGCCTCCTGGCGGGGATCGCGGCAGGTTGGGGTGTGCGGCGGTGGAGCGCGCGCCGTGCCCCGGCGGCCGGCGACGAGGGGGAGGCCGTACGGCAGCTCCCGCTCGCGGCCGACCTGCTGGCGGCCTGCGCGTCGGCCGGGGCGGGGCCCGGTGAGGCCGCGGAGGCCGTGGGACGGTCCCTGGGCGGACCGGTCGGCGAGCGGCTGGCGCGGACGGCCGCGGAGCTGCGGCTGGGCGGCGAACCGGCCGAGGTGTGGCGGAGGTTCGGCGCGATACCCGGCGCCGAGGGCCTGGCCCGCTGCCTGGAACGGGCCGGCTCCTCCGGGGCGCCCGCCGCGGAGGCCGTCTCGAAACACGCGGCCGATCTGCGGGCGGACCGGGCGCGGAAGAACGCGGCCCGGGCACAGCGGGCGCAGGTGCTGATCACCGCGCCCGTGGGCCTCTGCTTCCTGCCCGCCTTCCTGGCGGTGGGGGTGGCCCCGGTCGTGATCGGCCTGGCGAGCGGGCTGCTGCGGCCATGACGGACATCGAACTCGACGACGACACATGGGGATGAGCATGAAGAGCGTGAGCACATGGTGGCGGGCCCGGTGGGACCGTGTCACCGCCCGGCGGGACGCGGGGATGACCACGTCCGAGTACGCGATGGGGACGATCGCGGCCGCGGCCTTCGCCGCCGTGCTGTACAAGATCGTGACCAGTGGTTCGGTCTCCGGCGCGCTGGAGTCCGTGATCGGCAAGGCGCTCGATGCGCCGTTCTGAGGACCGGGGCGCAGTGACCGTGGAGGCGGCGATGGCCCTGCCGGCCCTGGTGGTGTTCACCATGGCGCTGGTCTGGGCGCTCGCCGCGGCGGCGGCGCAGATCCAGTGCGTCGACGCGGCACGGGCCGGGGCGCGGGCGGCCGCCCGGTCGGAGCCGGTGGCCGGCGCCGAGGCCGCCGCCCGGGCCGCCGCGCCCGAGGGGGCCACGGTCTCCGTCACCCGTTCGGGCGAGCTGTGGCGGGTGACGGTGGAGGCGCCGGCGCCCGGGCCCGGCGGGATGGGGCTCACCCTGCGCGCCGGAGCGGCGGCGCTCGCCGAGGACGCGGTGGGGGTGGCGGCGCCATGAGCACGGGCAAGCCGGCCGGGGCGCGCGGCGACCGGGGGATGGCGACGGTGTGGACCGCGTTCGCGGCCTGCGTGCTGTGCGTGGTGTTCGGGGCGGTCCTCGCGCTGGGGCAGGCGGTGGCGGCCCGGCACCGGGCGGGCGGCGCGGCGGACCTGGCCGCGCTCGCCGCCGCCGACCGGGCCCTGTGGGGCGAGGAGACGGCCTGCGCGGCGGCGGCCCGCGTGGCGGACGCCCAGGGAGCCTCGGTGGTGCGGTGCTCGGTGCGGGGCGACGTCGCGGACGTGACCGCGGCGGTGCGCCTGGGGCCGTACGCGCCGGCGGTCAGGGCGCGGGCGGGGCCTCCGGAGGCTCTTCCGGGGCTTCCCGCAGCAGTTCCGTGAGGAGGCGGACGGCGCCGCGCTTGTGGAGCGGGTCGTTGCCGTTGCCGCACTTGGGGGACTGGATGCAGGAGGGGCAGCCCGCCTCGCACTCGCAGGAGGCGATCGCCTCGCGGGTGGCCGTGAGCCAGGCGCGGGCGGTGTGGAAGGCCCGCTCGGCGAAGCCGGCGCCGCCCGGATGCCCGTCGTAGACGAAGACGGTGGGCAGCAGGGTGTCGGGGTGGAGCGGGACGGAGACCCCGCCGATGTCCCAGCGGTCGCAGGTGGCGAAGAGCGGCAGCATGCCGATCGAGGCGTGTTCGGCGGCGTGCAGGGCGCCCCCGAGGATCTCCGGGTTGATCCGGGCGGCGTCCAGCTGGTCCTCGGTGACCGTCCACCAGACCGCCCGGGTGCGCAGGGTGCGGGGCGGCAGGTCGAGCTTGGTCTCGCCGAGCACCTCGCCGGTGATCAGACGACGGCGCAGGAAGGAGACGACCTGGTTGGTGACCTCGACGGAGCCGTAGCAGAGGCGGCCGGCTCCCCACGGGATCTCGGTGTCGGTGTCGAGGACGGAGATGGAGGTGGTGTCACGGGCGGTGGTGGAGTACGGCGGACTGGCCTCCTCGACCAGGGCCACGGAGTCCTTCAGATCGAGGGTCTTCACCAGATACGTGCGGCCCTGGTGGAGGTGGACGGCGCCCTCGTGGACGGCGGTGTGGGAGGCGGCCTCGTCGACCGTGCCGAGAAGGCGGCCGGTGCCGGCCTCCACGATCTGGACGGGGCTGCCGCCCCCGCCCCGGATGTCGGTCAGGTCGGCGGCCCGCTCGCGGCGCGTCCAGTACCAGCCGGTGGAGCGCTTGCGCAGGAGGCCGGCGGCTTCCAGCTGGGGCAGCAGTTCGGGGACAGCCGGGCCGAAGAGGGCCAGGTCGGCCTCGGTCAGCGGGAGCTCCGCGGCGGCGGCGCACAGATGGGGGGCGAGGACGTAGGGGTTGTCGGGGTCCAGGACGGTCGACTCGACCGGCTGCCGGAAGAGCGCCTCGGGGTGGTGGACGAGGAAGGTGTCCAGCGGGTCGTCGCGGGCCACCAGGATCGCCAGGGCGCCCTCGCCCGAGCGGCCCGCCCGGCCCGCCTGCTGCCACAAGGAGGCGCGCGTGCCCGGGTAGCCGGCGATCACGACGGCGTCGAGGCCCGAGACGTCCACGCCCAGCTCCAGGGCGGTCGTGGCGGCCAGACCGAGCAGCTCGCCCGAGTGCAGGGCGCGCTCCAGGGCGCGGCGCTCCTCGGGCAGGTAGCCGCCCCGGTAGGCGGCGACCCGGCGCGCCAGGGAGCGGTCGACCTCGGCGAGGCGTTCCTGGGCGATGACCGAGATCAGCTCGGCGCCGCGCCGGGAGCGGACGAAGGCGACCGACCGGACGCCCTGGAGGGTCAGGTCGGTCAGCAGGTCGGCGGTCTCGGCGGTCGCCGTGCGGCGCACCGGGGCGCCCTGCTCGCCGTGGAGCTCGGTCAGCGGCGGCTCCCAGAGGGCGAAGACCAGCTCGCCGCGCGGTGAGGCGTCGTCGGAGACCTCCGCGACCGGCAGGCCGGTCAGGCGGCCGGCGGAGAGGGCGGGCTCGGCGGAGGTGGCCGAGGCGAGCAGGAAGACGGGATCCGCGCCGTACCGGGCGCAGACGCGGCGCAGCCGGCGCAGCACCTGGGCGACGTGGGAGCCGAAGACGCCCCGGTAGGTGTGGCACTCGTCGATCACGACGAAGCGCAGGGAGCGCAGGAAGGAGGACCACCTGGGGTGGGAGGGGAGTATGCCCCGGTGCAGCATGTCGGGGTTGGTCAGCACGTAGTTCGCGTACTGGCGGACCCATTCGCGTTCCTCGACGGGCGTGTCGCCGTCGTAGACGGCGGGCCGGATCCGGTTGCCGAGCGGGGCGGCCAGCTCGCGCACGGCACGGCGCTGGTCGGCGGCGAGGGCCTTGGTGGGGGCGAGGTACAGGGCGGTGGCGCCCCGCCCGTTGGCGGCCTCCGAGCCGTCCAGGAGCGTGGTCAGGACCGGGGCGAGATAGGCCAGCGACTTGCCCGAGGCGGTGCCGGTCGCGATCACCACGGATTCGCCGTCCAGGGCGTGCTCGGCGGCCTCGGCCTGGTGGGCCCAGGGGTGCTCGATGCCCGCCGCCTGGATCGCGCTGATGACCTCCGGCCGGATGCGATGCGGCCAGACGGCATGCCGGCCCTCTCGGGCGGGCAAGTGCTCCGTATGAGTGATGCGCGCGGCCCGGCTCTCGCCCGAGGAGAGCCGGTCGAGGACCATGCCGGGGGAGGGGCGACTGCCCGTGTCCCCGGCAGGCCGACTGGGGCGGTGATTCTTGGCCATCGGCACCGAGTGTGTCACTGGCGTGACGGACAATGCTCCCAAGGCGTCGTGCATGGCTGCTGGTAAGTGATTGAATGCCATCGCGGCTGGCGATCCGTCCCCCGACTCCGCCGGGGAGAAACGAGGGGCGACCGCTCGATAGCAAGGTGCTGGAGGATCCGTGGACCTGTCCCTGTCGACTCGCAATGTGTCCGGCCCGAGTGGCGACCGTACGGTCGTCGAGGTCGGTGGCGAGATTGATGTGTATACCGCGCCCAAGCTGCGCGAGCAGTTGGTCGAGTTGGTGAACGACGGCAGCTACCACCTGGTTGTCGACATGGAGGGCGTGGACTTCCTCGACTCGACCGGCCTCGGCGTGCTGGTGGGCGGCCTGAAGCGCGTGCGCGCGCATGAGGGCTCGCTGCGCCTGGTCTGCAACCAGGAGCGCATTCTCAAGATCTTCCGGATCACTGGTCTGACCAAGGTGTTCCCCATCCACACCACGGTCGACGAGGCCGTCAACGCCACCGACTGACGGCCGGCCGGCGTCGGAAGAAGCAGTGGAGTGCCGGGCCGACACGCCCGGTCCTCCGAGTTGCCCGCCCATACGTTCCTAGGGGGACCGCATGGCCACCGTTGAACTCCGCTTCAGCGCCCAGCCCGAGCACGTCCGCACGGCTCGCCTCGTGGCGGCCGCGGTGGCGCGCAGGGCCGGGGTCGACGAGGCGGTCCTCGACGAGGTCAGGCTCGCCGTCGGCGAGGCGTGCTCCCGTGCGGTCGGGCTGCACCGCAGCAACGGTGTCACCACCCCCGTCCGGGTCGTGCTGACCGAGGAGGAGAAGACCTTCTCCATCGAGGTCGGCGACGAGGTGCCGGGCGCGGGGGTGGCGGCGGCCGATGCCGCCGGTGTTCCCGGCGCGCGGGGCGAGGCTCCGGCCGAGGAGTTCGACGACGCCGACGGTGAGGACGAGATGGGCCTCGCGGTGATCCGCGGGCTCGTCGACGACGTCGAGGTGAGAGCCGGCGAGGAGGGTGGCGTCATCAGGATGAGCTGGCCGACGACCCCGGTGATCGAACTTCCCTGATCCATCGAGATCACGAAAAGAGGCCCTGCCGAGCAGGGCCTCTTTTCATTTCTCTAGATCGTCGATCATGTGTTAATGCTTTTGGCGCATTACCGCTTTCGGTGGGAAGATCGAGTCAATGCGGAATTCCATTTGCGGCGCCCTGTTTTGATCAGGTTCCGCTCCCTACAATCCGTCCACATCTTGAGCTCGCAACGTCAAGGAGGACGAATGGCGGGGCTCTTCAACCCAGAACTGACCGGACACCCCACTTCTCTCGCCGCGGCGGTACTCACCGACGAGAACCGAACCATCGTGATCGTCATCGCGGTCGTGGCGCTCGCGGCGCTGCTCGTCGCCCAGCTCCTGGTGCGCCAGGTGCTCGCGGCCGGTGAGGGCACGGACTCGATGAAGAAGATCGCCGCGGCCGTGCAGGAAGGCGCGAACGCCTATCTCGCACGGCAGTTGCGGACGCTCGGGATCTTCGCCGTCGTCGTGTTCTTCCTGCTGATGCTGCTTCCCGCCGACAACTGGTCGCAGCGCGCAGGGCGTTCCCTGTTCTTCCTGGTGGGTGCGCTTTTCTCGGCGGCCACCGGATACATCGGCATGCGACTCGCCGTTCGGGCGAATGTGCGGGTGGCCGCGGCCGCACGGGAGGCGACCCCGGCGCCGGGCGAACCGGAAAAGGATCTGACGACCGTCGCGCACAAGGCCATGAAGATCGCTTTCCGTACGGGCGGAGTGGTCGGCATGTTCACCGTGGGCCTCGGCCTGCTCGGTGCCGCCTGCGTCGTCCTCGTCTACGCCGCCGACGCGCCCAAGGTCCTGGAGGGCTTCGGCCTCGGCGCCGCGCTCATCGCGATGTTCATGCGTGTCGGCGGCGGCATCTTCACCAAGGCCGCCGACGTCGGCGCCGACCTCGTCGGCAAGGTCGAGCAGGGCATCCCCGAGGACGACCCGCGCAACGCCGCCACCATCGCCGACAACGTGGGCGACAACGTCGGCGACTGCGCGGGCATGGCCGCCGACCTCTTCGAGTCGTACGCCGTCACGCTCGTCGCCGCGCTCATCCTGGGCAAGGCGGCCTTCGGCGACCTCGGCCTCGCCTTTCCGCTGATCGTCCCGGCGATCGGCGTGGTCACCGCGATGATCGGCATCTTCGCGGTCGCCCCGCGGCGCGCCGACCGCAGCGGAATGACCGCCATCAACCGCGGCTTCTTCATCTCCGCGGTGATCTCGCTCGGCCTGGTCGCCGTCGCCGTCTTCGCCTACCTGCCGTCCTCCTACGCCGACCTCAAGGGCGTCACCGAGCCCGGCATCCAGGCCCACCCCGGCGACCCGCGGATCCTCGCCCTGGTGGCCGTCGCCATCGGCATCGTCCTGGCCGCGCTGATCCAGCAGCTCACCGGCTACTTCACCGAGACCGGCCGGCGCCCGGTCAAGGACATCGGAAAGTCCTCGCTCACCGGCCCCGCCACCGTCGTCCTCGCCGGGATCTCCATCGGCCTGGAGTCCGCCGTCTACACCGCCCTGCTGATCGGGCTCGCCGTCTACGGGGCGTTCCTGCTCGGCGGCGCCTCCATCATGCTGGCGCTGTTCGCGGTCGCCCTGGCCGGCACCGGTCTGCTCACCACCGTCGGTGTGATCGTCGCCATGGACACCTTCGGCCCCGTCTCCGACAACGCCCAGGGCATCGCCGAGATGTCCGGCGACGTCCAGGGCGCGGGCGCCCAGGTCCTCACCGACCTCGACGCCGTCGGCAACACCACCAAGGCCATCACCAAGGGCATCGCCATCGCCACCGCCGTCCTGGCGGCTGCGGCGCTGTTCGGCTCGTACCGCGACGCGATCGCCACGGCGGTCGGCGAAGTCGGGGCCAGAGCCAGTGAGATGAACCTCTCGATGGACATCTCGCAGCCCAACAACCTCGTCGGGCTGATCCTCGGCGCGGCGGTCGTCTTCCTCTTCTCGGGGCTGGCGATCAACGCGGTCTCGCGCTCGGCCGGAGCGGTGGTCTACGAGGTGCGGCGCCAGTTCCGCGAGCACCCCGGGATCATGACGTACACCGAGAAGCCGGAGTACGGGCGCGTCGTCGACATCTGCACCAAGGACGCGCTGCGCGAACTCGCCACGCCCGGGCTGCTCGCCGTGATGGCGCCGATCGCGGTCGGCTTCTCCCTCGGCGTGGGCGCCCTCGGCTCGTATCTCGCCGGGGCCATCGGCACGGGCGCGCTGATGGCGGTCTTCCTCGCCAACTCCGGCGGCGCATGGGACAACGCCAAGAAGCTCGTCGAGGACGGCCACCACGGCGGAAAGGGCAGCGAGGCGCATGCCGCGACCGTCATCGGCGACACCGTCGGCGACCCGTTCAAGGACACCGCGGGACCGGCCATCAACCCGCTGCTGAAGGTGATGAACCTGGTCGCCCTGCTGATCGCGCCGGCGGTCGTGCAGTTCAGCTACGGCGACGACTCGAGTGCCGGACTGCGGGCGCTGATCGCCGTCCTCTCGATCGTCGTCATCATCGGGGCGGTCTACGTCTCCAAGCGGCGCTCGGTGGCCGTGGGTGACGAAGACAACGCCGCCGAACGGACGGCCGCCTCCCCGGACGCGCCGGTGATTTCGTAACACCAGGTCAGGAAGGAGGCGGGCGGCACGTGCTGACGTGCCGTCCGCCTCCTGTTCGGGGGTGCGTGAGGCGTGTCTCCCTTGGTGCAAAAGGCTGCAATGAAGGATGAACCAGTCCCACGAAAGGTGGATGTCGCCCGCTCGGCGTGTATGTTCCGGGGCCGAGAGCCTTGGAAGGGACCGATCCGGTGAACAAGAAGCTTGCTGTCGCACTGTCCGGCGCCGCGGTACTGGTACTCACGCTGTCCGGCTGCAGCGACGACGGCGACGAGGTGAACGACTGGGCCAAGACGGTCTGCGACCAGGCGAAGCCCCAGATCCAGAAGCGGGCCGACGCCCAGCAGCTGATCATCTCGACGGCCGCGGACGGAAAGCCGGCCGACATCCAGGCCGCCGACTCGAAGGCGTTCCAGGACATTGCCGACGCGGACCGGGCGCTCGCCAAGGCCATCGAGGGCGCCGGCGCGCCGCCCGTCGACAACGGCGAGAAGCTCCAGCAGGACGCCGTGAAGGAGCTCAACGCCACGGCGGTGGCCTACGACAACCTGAAGAAGCAGGTCGACGCGCTCGACCCCACCAACCAGCAGAAGTTCGCGGACGGTCTGCAGGGTGTCGCCGACGGCCTGAAGAAGATCGAGAAGATGGACCAGGACGCGCTGGCCAAGCTGCAGTCCGGCGAGCTGGGCACGGCGATGGCCAAGCAGCCCGGCTGCCAGAAGGCCACGCCGTCGACGCCCCCGACCGCCACCGCCTCCCCGAAGGCGGGCTCCACGCCGTCGGGCAAGGCGTCCGCCAAGCCGTCCGGCTCGGCGAGCAAGAGCGCCGAGTAGCGCGCGGCGACGTGGGACGGAGGGCCCCGGGGCGCGCACGGCTCGCCCCGGGGCCCTCGTGCGAGACGGGCCGACCGCAAGGCGCCGGGCGGGGCAGGCGAGGCATTGTCGGTGGCGGCCGCCACAATGGTGGGGTGAGTACCACCAGCCTGACCTCCCGCCTCCCGGTGCCCGCGCACGCCGCCCCGCTGCGCGAGGCCCTGCTCGCCGCCGCCTTCACCGCCGACGGACTGCTCGACCTGCTCGGCGCCCCCGCCTACGCCGCGCTCGCGCGCAGTGAGACCGTGCCCGCGCTGCGGGCCACCCGGGGGGACTCCCCGCTGGAGACCCTCGTGCGGCTCTTCCTGCTCCAGGGAGCCGTCCCCGCCGAGCGGGCCGCCGCCGCGCTCCCGCTGGAGGAGTGCCTCGCGGACGGCTGGCTGGAGCGCGACGGCGACGAGATCCGCGCCACCGTCGACGTACGGCCGTACGGCGGGCCCGAGGGCCAGGACTGGTTCATCGTCTCCGACCTGGGCTGCGCCGTCGGCGGGGCCGGAGGCATCGGGCGCAAGGACGAAGGCGTCGTCCTCGGCGTCGGCGGGGCCTCCACCACACTCGCCGGCATCACCGTCCGTACGCCGGTGTCCTCCGCGCTCGACCTCGGCACCGGCTCCGGCATCCAGGCCCTGCACGCCGCGCAGCACGCCACGCTCGTGACCGCGACCGACCTGAACCCGCGCGCCCTGGACTTCACCCGGCTCACGCTCGCCCTCTCCGGGGCCCGGGAGGCCGAGCTGCTCCAGGGCTCGCTCTTCGAGCCGGTCGACGGCGACACGTACGACCTGATCGTCTCCAACCCGCCGTTCGTCATCTCCCCCGGCGCCCGGCTCACCTACCGCGACGGCGGGATGGGCGGCGACGACCTGTGCCGCACGCTCGTGCAGCAGGCCGGGGAGCGGCTCAACGACGGCGGCTACGCCCAGTTCCTCGCCAACTGGCAGCACGTCGAGGGCGAGGAGTGGCAGGACCGGCTGCGCTCCTGGGTGCCGCGCGGCTGCGACGCCTGGATCGTGCAGCGCGAGGTCCAGGACATCACCCAGTACGCCGAGCTGTGGCTGCGGGACAGCGGAGACCACCGCGAGGACCAGGAGCGTTACACCGAGCGGTACGAGGCCTGGCTGGACGAGTTCGAGGCCCGCAAGACCAAGGCGGTCGGCTTCGGCTGGATCACCCTGCGCAAGAACGCGGCCGTGGCCTCCGGCGAGGCCGAGCCGTCGATCGTGATCGAGGAGTGGCCGCACCCCGTCGAACAGCCGCTGGGCGACACCGTACGGGCGCACTTCGAGCGGCAGGACTATCTGCGCACGCACGACGACGCGGCCCTGCTCGCCGACCACTTCACCCTCGCGCCCGAGGTCGTGCAGGAGCAGGTCGGGCTGCCGGGTGCCGAGGACCCCGAGCACGTGGTGCTGCGACAGAACCGGGGCATGCGGCGCGCCACCAAGGTGGACCACGTCGGGGCCGGCTTCGCGGGCGTCTGCGACGGCTCGCTCAGCGCCGGGCGGATCCTCGACGCGATCGGACAGCTGATGGGCGAGGACCCCGTGCTGCTGCGCGACCGCACCCCGCAGGCCATCCGGCTCCTCGTCGAGGAGGGGTTCCTCCTCCCGGCCCGAGAGGCACAGCAGGGTTGATACGGATCGAGCTGGACGAGGCCGCGCTCGGGGCGACCCGCATCGCGATCAGCCCGCTGCGGGACGCCTTCTGCTCCATCCATCTCGCGATGCCGCACCGGCACCCCTCCTGGCCGTACCAGGAGTGGGTGGGCCTGGCACGTGAGGTGTGGCGGGAGGACGAGCGGATCGCGCCCCTGCGCGCCCTGGTGGAGGAACTGCCGCCGAACGTCTCCGACTTTCTGCTGCCCCGCCCGATCGGTACGGTCCACGTCCACGAGGAGCTCGATCTGCTGCGAGCCACCGACCCGGAGTTCGTCCGCGAGCAGGTGTCCGACTGCTACCCGGGCCTGGCCGACCACCCCTCCGTACAGCCGTATCTGAGAGATCCGGCCGCCGCCTGCGCCGCGCTCGCCGACGCGTACGCGGCGTACTGGGAGGGGGCGATCGAGCCGTACTGGCCGACCATGCGCCGGCTCGTCGAGGACGAAGTGCTGGTGCGGGCGCGGACGTTCGCCACCGAGGGCGTCGACGCGCTGTTCAGCGGCCTCGAGTCGCGCGGCCGCTGGGAGCGTCCGGTGCTCGAACTGACGAAGTACGTCGACGCGCAGTACGCGGCGGGGGAGCGGCGGCTCGTCCTCGTACCGCTCGTCTTCGCGGAGGGCTGCCGGCTCTACTCGACCGACGACCCCGAGGTGGTCGCCGTCTCCTTCCAGGCCCGCGGGGCCGCCGCCCTGCGCGAACCGGCCGAGCCCGTCGCCGAGGACCGGCTCGGGCTGATGCTCGGCCGCGGCCGGGCAGCGGTGCTGCGGGAGCTGGCCGGCCCCCTGACCACGGCCGGGCTCGCCGACCGGCTCGGGCTCGCGCCCAGCACGGTCTCCGAGCATCTGTCGCTGCTCGCGGACGCGGGCGTGGTGACCCGGCACCGGGTCGGCCGCTCCGTCTACTACCAGCTCACGGACACCGGCCGTTCCCTGCTCGCGCTGCTCGCCGGGGAGGGCGTGCTGAGCGCCGTGGCCTGAGGATTCGGGGGCTTCCGAATCGATGGCCGGGGCCCTCCCCGCCCTCCTACCGTCCCGCCCATGCTCGCAATCGAGGCGGACGCGCTGCGCCGCACCTACACCAGCAGGACCGGGTGGCTGCGGCCCCGGCGGACCGAGACCGAGGCCGTGCGCGGGGTCACCTTCGACGTGGCGCCCGGGGAGCTGTTCGGGCTGCTCGGCCCCAACGGCGCCGGGAAGACCACCACCATCAAGATGCTCAACACCCTGCTGCTGCCGACCTCCGGCACGGCCCGGGTGTTCGGGCACGACGTGGCCCGCGACCCCGTCGCCGTACGCCGCCGGATCGGCTACGTCTTCGGCGGCGACCGCGGCCTGTACGACCGGCTGTCCGCGCTCGACAACCTCCGCTACTTCGCCGAGCTGTACGGCGTCGAGGCCCGCGCCCAGAAGCGGAGGATCGCCGAACTCCTCGACCTGGTCGGCCTCACGGGCCGCGAGAAGGAGCGGGTCGAGGGGTACTCGCGCGGGATGCGGCAGCGCCTCCACATCGCCCGCGGTCTCCTCCACCACCCCGACGTCCTCTTCCTCGACGAGCCGTCCATCGGCGTCGACCCGGTCGCCGCCCGCGACCTGCGCCGTACCGTCGCCGACCTCGCCGCCGCCGGCACCACCGTGCTGCTCACCACCCACTACATGGCCGAGGCGGACGAGCTCTGCGACCGCCTCGCCGTCATCGCCGGTGGCAGGATCCGGGCGCTCGGCACCCCCGAGAGCCTCAAGTCCCGCGTCCGGGAACGGGACGTGCTGGAGATCGAGGCGTACGGCGTGGGCGAGGACCACCTGGCCCGGATCCGCGAACTGCCCGGTGTCCGGGGCGCGTCGGTGGAGGAGCGGGGCGCGGCGCAGACCGTGACCGTGCAGAGCGACCGCGGCGCCGTCCCGCACGCCCGGGTCCTCGCGGCCGTCGACGGCGTACGGATCGGGCGGGTCGCCAGCCGCGAACCCTCCCTGGAGGACGCCTACATCGCGATCGTGGAAGAGGCCGCGACCGAGGACGCCCCCCAGGAGGTGCCGGCGTGACGCGCGTCCTGCGGCTGATCGGGGTCGGTGTGCGCACCCATGTCTCGTACATGTCCCGCTCGCCCATCGAGATCACCTTCGCCGTCCTCGTCCCGCTGGTGTACGCGACCCTGGCCGTCTACCTGTTCCGCGCCGCCGGGGACCCCGACCGTCTCCTCACCGCCTCCGTCGGCGCCGGACTGATGGGCATCTGGGGCTCGGTGCTGTTCGGTTCGGGCGGCGCCGTGCAGAACCAGCGCTGGCTCGGGACCCTGGAGACGCTCGTCGTGGCGCCCGCGCCGCTCGCCCTCGTCCTGCTCCCGATCACGCTCGCGACCGCCGTCATCGGCACGTACGCCATGGGCGCGACCGTCCTGTGGGGCATGCTGCTCTTCGGCGTGCCGCTGGACTTCGCGCACCCGCTGCTCTTTCTCGTCGCCGTCCCGGTGTGCGTGCTCGCGCTCGGCATGATGGGGCTGCTGCTCGCCGCCACCTTCGTCCTGCTGCGCAACGCCAACGCGCTGGCCAACCCGCTCGACACCCCCGTCTGGCTGCTGTCCGGGCTGCTCGTGCCGATCGGCGTGCTGCCCGCCTGGACGCACCCGCTCTCCTGGGCGCTGCCGACCACCTGGGGAGCGCGGGCCGTGCACGCCGCGACCTCCGGCGGGGACGTCCTCACACCGCTGCTCGCCGCCGTCGCGCTCGGCGCCGGATACGCGCTGGCCGCCGTCCTCGTCCTCGGCCGGGTGGAGCGGCGGGCGCGCGCCGCGGCCACGCTCGCCCTCGCCTGAAAGGCCACCAGAGATGTTCCGTTTCCTCTCCTCCGCGTCCTCCGCGCGGCTCGTCCTCGTCGGCGGAGCGCTCTCCTACCGGGCGCTGTTCAACTGGACGACCCCGCCCATGTTCATCGGAACCCTGCTGGTCGGGCCGCTGCTCCAGGTTTTCTTCTTCGTCTTCCTGGGCAGAGAACTCGGTGTCGCCGACGACCGGTTCCATCTGGTCGGCAACGCCGTGCTCGCGGCTTCCGCCTCCTGCGTGTACGGCGGCACCATGGCGATCGCGAACGAGCGCCGGTTCGGCACCCTCGGGGCCGTCCTGCTCTCGCCGCGCCGCCGCGTCCCCCTGTGGGCCGGACGCGCCCTCCCGTACGTCCTGAACGGGCTGCTCGTCAGCGCCTTCGTCCTCGCCGCCGCCGCCCTGGTGCTGGGACTGCCGGTGCCCGCGGGCGCGCTGCCGGGGCTCGCCCTGGTGCTGCTCGTCGCGGCCGGTGCCTGTGCGGCGTTCGGGCTCGCGCTCGGCGCGCTCGGACTCCGGTTCCGGGACGTGTTCCTGGTGTCCAACGTGGCCAGTTCGGTCCTGCTCCTGATGACGGGCGCCGCCGTCCCCCGTCAGACGCTGCCGGAGTGGATGCGGACGGCCGGCGAGCTGCTGCCGCTGACGCACGCGGCGGACGCGGCGCGCCGGCTGACCGCGGGCGGCGGGCTCGACGGGGCGCTGCTCGGCGCCGAGCTGGCGGTGGGGGCCGGGTACGCGGTCCTGGCCGTGACGCTGCTCGCCCTCTTCGAGCGGGGCAGCAGGCGACGGGCCACGCTCGATGTGATGTGACGAACGAGAAGAAAGAAGGTGGGGGCACTACCGGCCATATTCGTGAACCCGTACGGGAGCGTCCGCGTCGTTCACCCGGAATTCGCGCCGAGGACGCCGGGAGGTGCCAGCCTCGGCCTTCAGGGACCACGGGGGCCCTGTGATGGGAACGGGGTACGGGCATGGAGAGCGGGCCTGCGATCTTCGCCGGAACGGCGTTCGCGCTGTTCGGAGCCGCGCTGCTGCTGTGGACAGGGGTGCGGGTGGCGCACCGCGAGCCGGTCGCGCACGGGGTGGACACGCGGGCCGCCGCCACGCTGACGACGATCTTCGGAATCGCCTTCCTTCTTCTCGGGATGTGGTGCTTCGGACGGCTGTGAGGACGGCTGTGACGAGGTCGTTCCGCGCGGCCCCGCCGCACCGGACCGGGAGTCCGGGCGGCAGGAATGCCAGGAGTCGGGTTACCGTTCGAGTGGCCGTTGCGGGCTTTTGCCGTTTGACACGGGGGCGGGTTGTACCGTCACACTCCGCAGCGACGGCAGCGTCACCGCACGTGCCGCCGCCGTACGTGCCAGCGCCGTACGTGCCACCGAGCGTCGACCGGAGAGAAGAGCGAAGTTGTCCCCGACCAGCGAGACCGCACAGGGCGGCCGCCGACTCGTCATCGTCGAGTCGCCTGCCAAGGCGAAGACGATCAAGGGCTACCTCGGCCCCGGCTACGTCGTCGAGGCGAGCGTCGGGCACATCCGCGACCTCCCCAGCGGCGCCGCCGAGGTGCCGGAGAAGTACACCGGCGAGGTGCGCCGTCTCGGCGTCGACGTCGAGCACGACTTCCAGCCGATCTACGTCGTCAACGCTGACAAGAAGGCCCAGGTCAGGAAGCTCAAGGAGCAGCTGGCCGGGGTCGACGAGCTCTTCCTCGCCACCGATGAGGACCGCGAGGGCGAGGCCATCGCGTGGCACCTCCTCGAGGTCCTGAAGCCCAAGGTCCCGGTCCACCGGATGGTCTTCCACGAGATCACCAAGGACGCGATCCGCGAGGCCGTCGCCAACCCGCGCGAGCTGAACAAGCGCATGGTCGACGCCCAGGAGACCCGCCGTATCCTCGACCGCCTCTACGGCTACGAGGTCTCGCCGGTCCTGTGGAAGAAGGTCATGCCGAAGCTGTCGGCGGGCCGCGTCCAGTCCGTCGCCACCCGCCTCGTCGTCGAGCGGGAGCGCGAGCGCATCGCGTTCCGCTCCGCCGAGTACTGGGACCTGACCGGCACCTTCTCCACCGGCCGCGCCGGTGACTCCTCGGACCCGTCGTCCCTGGTGGCGCGCCTGGCGTCGGTCGACGGCCGGCGTGTCGCGCAGGGCCGTGACTTCGGCGCGGACGGCCGGCTCAAGTCCGAGCAGGTCCTCCACCTGGACGAGGCGAACGCCCGGGCGCTCGCCGCCGCGCTCGCCGAGACCTCGTTCGCGGTCCGGTCCGTCGAGTCGAAGCCGTACCGCCGCTCCCCGTACGCCCCCTTCCGTACGACGACCCTCCAGCAGGAGGCGAGCCGCAAGCTGGGCTTCGGGGCGAAGGCGACCATGCAGGTCGCGCAGAAGCTGTACGAGAACGGCTTCATCACGTACATGCGTACGGACTCCACGACCCTGTCCGACACCGCCGTCGCGGCGGCCCGGGCGCAGGTCACGCAGCTGTACGGCGCCGACTACCTGCCGGAGAAGCCGCGCGTCTACGCGGGCAAGGTCAAGAACGCGCAGGAGGCGCACGAGGCGATTCGCCCTTCGGGTGATCGTTTCCGCACCCCGGCGGAGACCGGCCTGACCGGCGACCAGTTCCGGCTCTACGAGCTGATCTGGAAGCGGACCGTCGCCTCCCAGATGAAGGACGCGACCGGAAACTCGGTCACCGTGAAGATCGGTGGCCGCTCCGCGGACGGCCGGGACGCCGAGTTCAGCGCGTCCGGCAAGACGATCACCTTCCACGGCTTCATGAAGGCGTACGTGGAGGGGGCCGACGACCCGAACGCCGAGCTGGACGACCGTGAGCGCCGGCTGCCGCAAGTCGCCGAGGGCGACGCGCTGTCCGCCCAGGAGATCACCGCCGACGGCCACGCGACCAAGCCCCCGGCCCGCTACACCGAGGCCTCGCTGGTCAAGGAGCTGGAAGAGCGCGAGATCGGCCGCCCGTCGACGTACGCGTCGATCATCGGCACGATCCTGGACCGCGGCTACGTCTTCAAGAAGGGGACGGCGCTCGTGCCGTCGTTCCTGAGCTTCGCCGTGGTCAACCTGCTGGAGAAGCACTTCGGCCGGCTCGTCGACTACGGCTTCACCGCCAAGATGGAGGACGACCTCGACCGCATCGCGCGGGGCGAGGCCCAGGCCGTGCCGTGGCTGAAGCGTTTCTACTTCGGCGAGGGCGGCCCGGAGGGTGCCTCGGGCGGCGCCGCCGACGCCGGGAACGGCGACGGCGACCACCTCGGCGGTCTGAAGGAGCTGGTCACCGACCTCGGCGCGATCGACGCCCGGGAGATCTCCTCCTTCCCGGTGGGCGAGGGCATCATGCTGCGCGTCGGGCGCTACGGCCCGTACGTCGAGCGCGGTGAGAAGGAGGCCGAGGGCCACCAGCGGGCGGACGTCCCCGACGACCTCGCGCCCGACGAGCTGACGGTCGAGCTCGCGGAGGAGCTGCTGGCCAAGCCGAGCGGCGACTTCGAGCTGGGCACCGACCCGGCCACCGGGCACCAGATCGTCGCCAAGGACGGCCGGTACGGCCCGTACGTCACCGAGATCCTGCCCGAGGGCACCCCGAAGACCGGCAAGAACGCGGTGAAGCCGCGGACGGCCTCGCTCTTCAAGTCGATGTCCCTCGACACGGTGACGCTGGAGGACGCGCTCAAGCTGATGTCCCTGCCGCGCGTGGTGGGCACGGACGCGGAGGGCGTCGAGATCACGGCGCAGAACGGCCGCTACGGCCCGTACCTGAAGAAGGGCACGGACTCGCGCTCCCTGACGGACGAGGAGCAGCTCTTCACGATCACGCTGGAGGAGGCGCTCGCGATCTACGCGCAGCCCAAGCAGCGGGGCCGGGCGGCCGCCAAGCCGCCGCTGAAGGAGCTGGGCGTCGACCCGGTCAGCGAGAAGCCGGTGGTCGTCAAGGACGGCCGCTTCGGTCCGTACGTGACGGACGGTGAGACCAACGCGACCCTGCGGACCGGGGACAGCGTGGAGACGATCACGCCGGAGCGCGGTTTCGAGCTGCTCGCCGAGAAGCGGGCCAAGGCGCCGGCGAAGAAGGCGGCCAAGAAGGCGCCCGCGAAGAAGGCGGCGGCCAAGAAGGCGACGCCGGCGAAGAAGACGGCGGCCAAGAAGACCGCCGCGAAGAAGACGACGACGGCCAAGACCGCCGCGGCGAAGAAGACCGCCGCCAAGAAGACGGCGGCGGCGAAGCCCGAGTAACGCGGCGAAGCCCGAGCAACGCGGCGAAGCCCGAGTATCGGCGCGAAGCCCGAGTAACAGCGCGTGCCGTGGCAGGGGCGGGGGTCCATGGTCCATGGACCCCCGCCCCTGACGTGTTCGCGCTCTGCCCGACGTTTGTTCGGACGGAGGCCACGGGGAGTGAAGGGGTCCGGATAGGGTGGACGGATGACGCGAGCAGAGCAGCCAGACTCCGACGTCGCGCTTGTCGCAGACTCCCGGGAGCGTGCCGTACGGGCGTTGTTGCGCCATCAACCGCTGCGACGGCTGTGGAGCGCGCAGTTCGTCGGCGGGACCGGGGACGCCCTCGCCCTGCTGGTCCTGCTGCTCCTCGGATTCCAGGCCGCCGTGATCGGGGGAGCCCTCGGAGGCGGAGTCCGCGGAGCCGCGTTCGCCGTCGCCGCCGTGATCGGCGCCCGGCTGCTGGCCTCGGTGCTGTTCGGGGCCGTCCTCCTCGGACCGCTCACCACGCTGACCGGTCCGAGCGGCCCGCTCGACCGGCGCTGGACCATGATCGGGGCCGACGGGCTGCGGATCGCGCTCCTCGTGATCGCGCCCCTGTGGATCGACTGGACCCCGGACAAGGCCCTGGGCTTCCTCCTCGGCACCGCCTTCGTCGTCGGCGCCGCCGAGCGGCTGTGGACCGTCGCCCGCGAGGGCGCGGCCCCCGCGCTGCTGCCCGCGCCGCCGCTGGAGGGCGCCGCCGTGCGGCCCCTGCCCGACCACCTCGACGCGCTGCGCCGGCTCTCGCTGCGGACCGGATTCCTCGCGGTTCCGACCGCGGCCGCCGTGCTGCTCGTCGCCACGCTCGTCGGCAACCTGCTCGGCACGGGCATCGAGTGGTTCTCGCTGCACCAGGCCGCCCTCGGCTCGTACGTCGCCGCCGGCCTGTTCGCCGCCTCCGTCTCCGTCCTGTCCGCCATCGAGCTGCCCGGCGGACAGACCCCGCGGCCGCGCTCGCCCCTGGAGGGCCTGCGCCGCCCCGCGGCCGAGAAGGGGCGCACCGGAGCGGTCCCGCTCCTCGTGTTCGCCTGCGCCACCGTCGCCGGAGCCGTCGCGGCCGCCGCGGCGGTCTCCGTCCTGCACGCGTACGACCTCGAGGGCGGCCCGGTCACCTTCGCGCTGCTGGTCCTCGCGCTGAGCGGAGCCACCGGCGTCGGCATCCGGACGGCCGGCTCCGTACTCACCGTGCTCTCCCGCCGCCGGCTCCTCGCCCTCGCGATCGCCCTCACCGGCGTCGCGCTGCTCGCGATGGGCCTCGTGCCGGACACAGCCACGGTCCTGTTCCTCGCCGTACTCGCCGGGTACGCCGCCGGTGTCGCCGCCAACACCGGCCACACCCTCATCGACCAGGAGACCGAGGAGGCCCGGCGTCCCCGGGTCACCGCACACCTCCAGGCCGTCGCCCGGGTCGCCATGGCGGTCGGCGCGCTCGCCGCGCCGCTGCTCGCCGCCGCCATCGGTCCGCACCGCCTGGCCTCCGGCAGCTTCGTCTTCGCACACGGCGGCGCCGCCTTCACGCTGATGCTGGTCGGCGCGCTGCTGCTGCCCGTCGCCGCGCTCGTCCTCGCCAAGACCGACGACCGGGCCGGCGTGCCGCTGCGCCGCGATCTGCGCGACGCGCTGCGCGGCGCCGACCCCGTCCAGGCACCCGCCCCGACCGGCTTCTTCATCGCCCTGGAGGGCGGCGACGGCGCCGGCAAGTCCACCCAGGCCGAGGCGCTCGCCGAGTGGATCCGCGCCAAGGGGCACGAGGTCGTCGTCACCCGCGAGCCGGGGGCGACCCCGATCGGCAAGCGGCTGCGCTCGATCCTGCTCGACGTGTCCTCGGCCGGGCTCTCCCACCGCGCCGAGGCGCTGCTGTACGCCGCCGACCGCGCCGAGCACGTCGACTCGCTGGTCAAGCCCGCCCTGGAACGGGGCGCGGTGGTGATCACGGACCGGTACATCGACTCCTCCGTGGCCTACCAGGGCGCCGGGCGCGACCTGTCGCCGACCGAGATCGCCCGCATCAACCGCTGGGCGACCGGCGGGCTCGTCCCGCACCTGACCGTGCTGCTCGACGTCTCGCCGGAGACCGCGCGGGAGCGGTTCACCGAGGCCCCGGACCGTCTCGAGTCCGAGCCGCCGGAGTTCCACGCGCGCGTGCGGGCCGGTTTCCTCGCCCTGGCCGCCGGTGACCCAGGCCGCTACCTGGTCGTCGACGCCGGCCAGGAGCCGGAGGCCGTCACCACCGTCGTACGCCACCGGCTCGACCGGATGCTGCCGCTGTCCGAGGCCGAGGTGAAGGCCCAGGAGGAGGCGCGGAAGAAGGCCGAGGAGGACGCCCGGCGCCGGGCGGAGGAAGAGGCCGCCCGCAAGGCCGAGGAGGAGCGGCTGGAGCGCGAGCGCCAGGAGCAGCTCGCCCGGCTCCGTG
This sequence comes from Streptomyces vilmorinianum, assembly GCF_005517195.1. NCBI lineage: Bacteria > Bacillati > Actinomycetota > Actinomycetes > Kitasatosporales > Streptomycetaceae > Streptomyces > Streptomyces vilmorinianum. The sequence goes on from NZ_CP040244.1 coordinate 399,509, forward strand.
CCGAGGAGGAGGAGCGCAAGCGCCAGGAGGAGGAAGAGGCGCGGCGCCGCGAGGCCGAACGGCAGGCTGAGGAGGCCCGTCGGCGGGCCGAGGAGGCCCGGCTGGCCGCCGAGGAGGAGCGCAAGCGCCGCGCGGCCGAGGAGAAGGCCCGCCTCGAGGAGGAGGAGCGGCGCCACAAGCAGGCCGAGGAAGAGGCCCGGCTGCGCGCGGAGGCGGAGGAGCGCCGCCTCGAGAAGCAGCGCAAGGCCGAGGAGGCCCTGCTGAGGGCGGAGGAGGCCCGGCGCCTGGCCGAGGCCGCCGCGGCGAAGGCCGCCGAGGAGGCGGCGCGGAAGGCGGCGGCGGAAGCGGCGGAGAAGGCGGCCGCGGAGAAGGTGGCGGCGGACAAGGCGGCGGCCGAGAAGGCTGCCGCGGCGAGGGCTGCCGAGGCCGCGAAGGCGGCGGAGGCCGCGAAGGCCGCGAAGGCCGCGGAGGCTGCCAGGGCCGCGGAGATGTCGGCGAACGAGATCACGATCGCGACGCCCCTGGTGAAGCCGGAGGCCATGCCCGACGACGTGACGCAGACCGTGCCGACCGTGTCGGCGAACGAGGTCACCGTCCCCACTCCGATCGTCAAGCCGGAGGCCGTCCGGCCCGAGGAGGAGACGACCGTCCTGCCGCCGGTGCGTGACGCGGACGAGACGGCGGTGCTGCCGCCCGTACGGGATGCCGATCCGGTCGACCGGGTGCCGCGGGGCATCTTCCGCGACGAGCAGCCCGCGGGCGCCGACGACCGGACCCGCGAGCTGCCCCAGGTCGACGAGCAGGGCCGCCCGAAGCGCCGCTCCGACTGGGCGGAGGAGACCCCGCTCGACGACCTCCCCACCCTCGCGGACGAGCTGCTCGGCCCGCACGACGACGAGGACGACGGGCGCCGCCGCCGCCGGTGACAGGACCTCCTGGCGGCTGCTTGTCGGTGGGCTGCCCCACAATGGAGGGCGTACCTGAGGAGGGGCAGACATGGCCGTATGGGACGACCTGGTCGGACAGGCCCGCGTCGAGGAGCAGCTCGCCGCCGCGGCGCGGGACGCCGACGCGCTCGTGACCGACCATGCCGCCGGCCGGCCGGACCCCGAGGGGTCCAAGATGACCCACGCCTGGCTGTTCACCGGCCCTCCGGGCTCCGGCCGGGCGACGGCGGCGCGGGCGTTCGCCGCCGCGCTGCAGTGCGTGAGCCCGGACCGGGCGCTGGGCGGGGCGCCGGGGTGCGGGTTCTGCGACGGCTGTCACACCGCGCTCGTCGGGACGCACGCCGATGTGGAGGTCGTCCGCACGGACCTGCTCTCCATCGGTGTGAAGGAGACCCGTGAGCTCGTACGGCGCGCCCAGCTGTCGCCCGCCGGCGGCCGCTGGCAGGTGATCGTCCTGGAGGACGCCGACCGGCTCACCGAGGGCGCGGGGAACGTCCTCCTGAAGGCGGTCGAGGAGCCCGCGCCGCGCACGGTGTGGCTGCTGTGCGCGCCGTCCCTGGAGGACGTGCTGCCCACCATCCGCTCCCGCTGCCGCCACCTGACGCTGCGCACGCCCCCGGTCGACGCCGTCGCCGACGTGCTCGTACGCCGGGACGGCATCGAGCCCCAGGTCGCCGCGGCGGCCGCCCGGGCCACCCAGGGCCACATCGACCGCGCCCGCCGGCTGGCCACCGACGAGCGGGCCCGGGCCCGCCGGGACGTCGTCCTCAAGCTGCCGCTGCGGGTCGGGGACATCGGCGGCTGCCTCAAGGCGGCCCAGGAGCTGATCGACGCGGCGGGCGAGGACGCCAAGCAGGTCGCCGAGGAGATCGACACCAAGGAGACCGACGAGCTCAGGGCCGCGCTCGGCGGGGGCCAGGGCTCGCGGATGCCGCGCGGCACGGCCGGCGCGATGAAGGAGCTCGAGGAGCGGCAGAAGCGCCGCAAGACGCGTACGCAGCGCGACAGCCTGGACCTCGCGCTCACCGACCTCACCGGGTTCTACCGCGATGTGCTGGCCCTGCAGCTGCGGGCGCGGACGCCGATCGCCAACGAGGACGTACGGGACGCCGTCGAGCGGATCGCCCGGGACACCGCCCCGGAGCGGACCCTGCGCCGGATAGAGGCGGTGCTCGCCTGCCGGGAAGCGCTGGACCGCAACGTCGCCCCGCTGCTCGCCGTGGAGGCGATGACCATGGCCCTACGAGACTGATTGGACACGGTCCGTACCCGTACGGATACCCTCCGGACATGGACTCCAGGCGCTTGCTCCGTACGTCCGCCACGGCCCTCGCGGTCGCCGGGCTGATCCTCTCCGGCTGCACGGGCGGGAGCGACGCCGCCGCCCCTGCCGGGCCCTCCTCCGCGACGTCGCCGTCGGGGGCCGCGACGGCCGCGACGCCCGATCCCGCGCTGCGGACCTACTACGGGCAGAAGCCGGCCTGGCGCGACTGCGGCGTGCCGAGGTTCCAGTGCGCCACGCTCCGCGCCCCGCTCGACTACGCGAAGCCGGAGGCCGGGGAGATCAAGCTGGCCGTCTCCCGGGTCGCGGCCACCGGCCCGGGCAAGCGCCTCGGCTCGCTCCTGGTCAACCCCGGCGGCCCCGGCGGCTCCGCCGTCGGCTACCTCCAGGGGTACGCGGGCATCGGCTACCCCGCCCCCGTGCGCGCCCAGTACGACATGGTCGCCGTCGACCCGCGCGGGGTGGCCCGCAGCGAGCCCGTCGACTGTCTGACGGGCCCGCAGATGGACACGTACACCCAGGTCGACCAGACGCCCGACGACGCCGCCGAGACCGGCGCCCTCGCCGCCTCCTTCATGAGCTTCGCGGCCGGCTGCGAGAAGCGATCCGGCGCGATCCTTCCCCATGTCTCGACGGTGGACACGGCCCGGGACATGGACATCGTGCGGGCCGTGCTCGGCGACGAGAAGCTGACGTACGTCGGGGCCTCGTACGGCACCTTCCTCGGCGCGACCTACGCCGAGCTGTTCCCCGCCCGAGTCGGCCGGCTGGTCCTGGACGGGGCGATGGACCCCTCGCTGCCCGCGGTCGACCTCAACCGTGACCAGACCGCCGGCTTCGAGACCGCCTTCCGGGCGTTCGCGGCCGACTGCGTCACGAAGCCCGACTGCCCGCTCGGCACGAAGTCCGTCGCCGCGGCCTCCGACAACCTGAAGGCCTTCTTCCGCGCGGTCGACGCCGATCCCGTGCCGACGGGCGAGAGCCGCGCGCTGGGAGAGTCCCTGGCCACGACCGGGGTGATCGCCGCGATGTACGACGAGGGGGCCTGGCCGCAGCTGCGCGAGGCGCTGACCCGGGCGATCGGCGGCGAGGGCTCGGGCCTGCTCGCCCTGGCCGACAGCTACTACGAGCGCGAGCCGGACGGCTCGTACGCGAACCTGATGTTCGCCAACGCCGCCGTGAACTGCCTGGACCTCCCGGCGTCCTTCGCCGGCCCCGCGGACGCCGCGAAGGCGGTCCCGTCCTTCGAGAAGGCGTCCCCCGTCTTCGGCGAGGGCCTCGCCTGGGCCGCCCTGAACTGCACCTACTGGCCCACCCCCGCGACCGGCCGCCCCCACCGCATCACCGCCGACGGCGCGGCCCCGATCGTCGTCGTCGGCACGACCCGCGACCCGGCCACCCCCTACAAGTGGGCCCAGTCCCTCGCGGACCAGCTGTCCTCCGGCTCCCTGCTCACGTACGAGGGCGACGGCCACACGGCGTACGGCCGCGGCAGCGACTGCATCGACACCGCGATCAACACCTACCTGCTCGACGGCACCGTCCCGAAGGACGGCAAGCGCTGCACGTGAGGGGTGGCGTGGGCCACGCGGAGGGTGGTCGGGAGCACCCCGGGAAACTGTGTAGACTTGGCGTCGCTGCTGCACCCACCATGGGGAAGCACGGCGTGCCGCCTTAGCTCAGTTGGCCAGAGCAACGCACTCGTAATGCGTAGGTCTCGGGTTCGAATCCCGAAGGCGGCTCCACAGGAAAGCGCAGGTCACTCCAAGTGACGTGCGCTTTCTTCGTTTTCGGGCTGTGGGGTCGACTCCTCGGTGGAGATGTCGGCGGACGGCCCCACTCCGGTCGATCGTGCGAGGGGCCGGGCCGACTTCTCGTGGACCGGCGGCCACGGGCCTGCCGGACGAACGGCTCTGGCGCAGATGCGCAGGGTGTCGCGAGGCGGGTTCAGCGCCGGCTCTCGGGGCGGGGTTCTCGTAGCGCCGAGTGGGCGAGGCGGAGGAGGCCCGTTCGCATGCGCTGTTCGCCGAGTTCGGGCAGGAGCGCGGCCACGTGGTCGGCGGCCAGCGGAGCGAGCAGGGCGTGGGCGGCGTGGTCCGGGTCGGGTGTGGTCGCGAGCAGGATCGCCATGTGGCGGTGCCAGAACCGGTAGGCCCCGATCCGGTATCGGGCGCCGGGAGTGGCGGTCTCCGACATGCGGACCAGGGCGAGATGCCCGAGCAGGTAGTCGAAGTAGGCGTTGAGGAAAGCGGCGAGGCGCTCATCGGGCGGTGCTCCGGGGCCCAGGGGAGGCGGTCCGTGCAGGATCGCCTCCTGCAGCGTCTGCTCGCGGGCGTCCAGCAGTGCTGAGCCCAGTCCGGACTTGTCGCCGAAGCGGCGGAAGAGGGTTCCTTTGCCGACGCCGGCCGCCGCGGCCACCTGATCCATGGTTACCGCCTCAACGCCGTGTTCGGCGAAGAGCCGAGCCGCCGCCTCCAGTACGGCGGCCCGATTGCGTGCCGCGTCCGCGCGTTCTTTGGGGGGCGTCGTCCGCAGTAGCTCCAACGGCATTGCAGAACCGGACTGCGGTCCGTTACTGTCTTGAGTCACAAGAGGACTGTAGTCCGATTCTCTCGGAGGTAGTGACATGACCGCACTCATCACCCGCGACGAGCTGAAGGCTGCGATCGCAGCCGGCGCCGTGACCGTCGTCGACACGCTCGGCGGGGCCTACTACACCCAGCAGCACCTGCCCGGCGCGCTCGCCCTGGCCCCGGCCGACGTCGACACCCAGGCGTCCGTCCTGCTCCCTGACCGCGACGCCGCGATCGTCACCTACTGCTCCAACCCGGCGTGCTCCAACAGCAGTCAGGTCGCCGAGCGGCTCGCCGCCCTCGGCTACGGCAACGTGCGCAAGTACCGTGAGGGCATCCAGGACTGGGTCGAGGCCGGCCTCGAAGTCGAAGCGGGCTGACCGGTTTCGCGCGCGCCGGCGGGTGGGGGGAGCGTCCGGCCGGCCGCCGGCCGCTTTGGGCTCCGCGGGGTTGGTCAGAACACGGGCAGGGCCGTGAGTGACGGGCCGTCCAGGAGGAAGACGCGGTTCGCGTCGCCCGTGATCCAGTAGAGGTCGGGGGTCTTGGTGATCGGGAAGACCCACGGCGGGCGGCCCTGCGGGGAGAGGTCGATGACGTCGATGCCGCCTTGCTTCTCGTTGACCGCCACCGACCAGAGGCCGTTGCCCTGGACCACGAGGGGGCTGGGCGGGTCGCATTCGAAGAGGCCGGTGTAGGGCCAGTCGGTCGGCTTGCCGTTGCGGAGGTCGAGACGGAAGGGGAAACCGAGGCTGTGCTCGCGGGTGGTGATGTCGTGCGCGATCAGTCCGTGCCGCCAGGCGCGTTCGGCGCCCCGGGGCGGGGCGGACGACTGGATGATCTGGTCCGGCAGGGGCCGCGACGCCGGGTCCGGGGCGAGGCACGCGCCGATCAGCGGCTGGAGCGGGGGCGGCACGCGGTCCAGGCGCGGCGCGCCGTGGACGACCTCGTACTGCACGGCGGCGACGTACGAACCCTCGTACGCGTGCCGGCCGCTCGCCGCGTACACGAGGACGGCGCCCAGGGAGAAGACGTCGGCCGGCGGGCCGACGCGCCGGCCGAGGACCTGCTGGATCTCCCAGAGCTTCCTGCCCGAACGGGCGCCGACGGCCGGCAGGAACCACGTCTGGTCCTTGTGGAAGCCGGTCTTCTCGTGGGGGCCCCGGCCTGCTGCCAGATAAGGCCGGCGGTGGTGAGCAGCACGGCGGCGGGGGACACGCCCGCGTGCGTCACGCCGTGGGCATGGGCGGTGGCCAGCGTCTGGGCGAGGGCGGCGCCCAGGGCCCGGACGACCGGCTCGGGCAGGGGACCGCCGTGGGCCCGCAGGGCCGTGGGGAGCGGGAGGGCGGGGACGTACGGCGTCGTGCACCAGGGTTGGGCCGCCGTGCCGCCGACCTCCTCGACCGGCAGGAACCCCGGTATCGAGAGCCGACGGGCGCCCTCTGCCTCGATGGCCAGCGGGTCGGGTCGGCGCCGGGGCGCGGGAGGCGGGCGAGGAACGTGCGGTCGCCGTCGGCGCCGCGGGCGATGAAGCGGCCTTCGGGAACGGCCTGTTCGGACTCCGGGTCGAGCCGGGCCAGGGTGATGTGGGGCCCGGTCCGTGGGGGGTCGTCATGGCGCAGCCGTTCCACGCGCGATCTCCCCCCGGGGCTGTGATGAGCGAGGTCGAGCCTACTCACGTGCCGGTTCGGGGACGGAGGCAGGTGGCGCGGCGGTCACGGCTCGTCCTCGACTACAGCGCGTCGACGGCGCTCACCTTCCAGCCCTGAGGTGTGCGGACCAGTGTCATCCGTACGCGGTTGAGGTCGACGCGGGGGCCGGAGATGCGGGTGCTGGTCGTGACCTGGTTCATGAAGAGGAGGATCACGGCCTTGTCCGGGGAGGCGGAGACCACCGACACGGAGGCCGAGGCGTCGGCGCCCGGGGGCTTGGCGATCGTGGCCTTGACCACGCCCTGGTACTGGCGGGCCGTCGGCGCCACCACCGTGGTGGTCGTCTTCGTGTACTCGTCGAGGAACGGGGGTGTGAGGTGCGTACGGGCCGTCGCGAAGTCGGTGTCCAGGTGGCGGTAGTCGTACGACAGGATCGCCGGCGCCGCCTTGCGGGCGGCCGCCGCGGCGGACGTGCGGGCCTCGGTGGTGCGGGTGGAGTCGCGGTACTGCAGGCCGAGTGCGGTGGTCGCGGTCAGGCCCGCGAGGACGAGGGTCGCGAGGGCGGCGGTGAGCAGGGCCGGCCGGCGGAAGTGGGGTGGGGTCCCGGACTTCGGCTTCGGCTGCGGCTGCGCATTCGGCTGCGCATTCGGCTTCGACTCCGGCTTCGACTCCGGCTTCGGCTCCGGCCCGTCGCTCTCGACCGGCACCGTCAGGGTCGGGGACGAGATCGGGCGGCGGGCCTTCGCGGCTCGCTTGGACGCGGCGCGGGCGGCCGCTGCCACTCGGACGTTCTGGTTCGCCACGATGGTTCTCCTTGCGGGGGTGGTCAGCCGACGAACTCGACGTCGGAGGTCAGCCATCGGCCGTCCTCGAACACGAGGTCCAGCTGGAGCCGGTAGGTACGGGCCGTGCCCTCGGGCGCGGCGGTGTTGTTCACCTTGCTGTCGGCGACCACGAGGACGCGGGCGGTGCGCTCGTCGGCCCGGGCGATGCCCGCGTCCAGGATCTGGCCCTCGGAGACGGACTTGTTCTCGGCGACCAGCTTCGTCAGCTCCGCCGTCTGCGCCGAGAACTGCTTCTTGAAGTCGCCCGTCGCGCCCGTCAGCACGTTCTTGCTGTCCCGGTCGTAGTGGCGGTAGTCCAGCGACGTGAAGTTGAGCGCCGACTGGCGTGCCGCGGCCAGGATGTCCTGGTGCCGCTGCTCCGTCGCGTGGTGGCCGTGGAGCAGCGTGCCCAGCCAGGCGGTCGAAGCCGTCAGCGCGGCCGCCGCGACGGCGAGGGACGCGCGGATCACAAGTGCGCGGGTCATGCCATGGGTCCCACGAGCAGCCATTGCCAGGAGTCCTTTCCGAACGTGCTCTGTGCTCCGCCCGTCGAGCGGATCTCTACCGGCCCGCGCGCGCCCGGGACGTTCTGGGCGCCGCGGACCGAGGTGTCGCCGCCGCGCGGGGCCGTGCAGCGGGCGTCGGTGTTCACCGGGCGGTCGGTGGTGTCGGCGGGGTCGCGGTGCCGGGTCCCGTAGCCCTGGCGGCAGGGCGGCGGGTCGTCGGCGTTGACGACCAGGCCGAAGTGGGTCGTGCCGTCGCCCGGGATCACCGTGTAGCTGCCCGCGACCGTCAACGGGAGGGTGACCAGGGCCTGTTCCACGCCGGGCAGCCGGGCGAGCGTGATCTGGCCGCCGGTGATCAGGTTGCCCAGCAGGACGGGCAGATGGGGCCGGTTGTCCTGGAGGAGGGCGTTCACCTCATGGGCGGCGGTGGTGCCGTTGTCCATCAGGGCGCGCAGGTCACTGTCGCTCGCCTTCAACTGGGCGGTGAGGGCCGCCAGATCGCGGGAGAAGGAGGTGATCGACGAACCCTGTTCGGCCTGGGTCCGCAGGACCTTCCGCGAGTCCTCGATCAGCGCGATCGTCTGCGGGAGGGACTCGGTCGCCGACTCGACCAGGGCGTTGCCCGAGTCCACGAGACGGGTCAGATGCGGTCCGGTGCCGGCGAACGCCTGGCCCAGTTCGTCGACCGTGACCCGCAGGTCCCCCTTGTCCACCGACTCGACCAGCCGGTCCAGGCTGAGGATCAGCTCGGTGGTGGGCAGCGGGACCCGGGTGTTGTGGCGGGCGATGGTGCTGCCGTCCCGCAGATACGGCCCTTTCGCGGCGCGCGGCTGCAGGTCGACGTACTGCTCGCCGACCGCCGAGCGGTTCGCCACCACGGCCACCGTGTCCGCGGGGATGCGCGGACCGTCCTTGACGAGCAGTTCCACGGAGACGCCCTCGGCGCCGGAGAGCCGCAGCTCGCCCACGCGGCCCACGGGCACCCCGCGGTAGGTGACCTCCGCGCCGGTGTAGATGCCTCCGGAGTCGGAGAAGTCCGCCAGGACGGTGTAGCCGCGGTCCAGGACACGGTCGGCGAGCCCGGTGTACTCGCTGCCGACGTAGGACACCCCGAGTGCGGTGACGGTGGCGAAGGCGACCAGTTGGGCCTTGACCGTACGGGTGATCACAGCCCCATCCCCTTCAGCATGAGCTCCGCGAGCGCGACGTCGAAGCCTGTGGCTCGCGTGCCGCCGTACGAGACGGGGCTGCCGGTGCAGACCGGGGGACAGAGCGTGCCGCCGTTCGTCGGCGGGGCGGACGGGGCGGTGGGGGAGTCCGGCAGGGGCGGCGCGTCGCTCGGCAGGGGCGTGGGGGCCGGCACTCCCGGGACCCCCGGCACGACCGGCACCCCCGGCAGTCCGGGCACTCCCGGCAGGCCCGGCACGGCCGGCGGCGCCGGCTGCTTCGGGCTGCCGGCGAGGTTGCCGTAGAGGCCGGCGAAGTCGAGATCGGCGGTGACCTTGAGGTTGACGTAGTCGCCCTTGATCGCGTCCACGACATTGCGGGGGAAGGGATACGTCGTGAGGATCTCCAGCGCGTTGGGCAGATCGGCGCCCGCCGCGTTCAGCTGGCGCAGGATCGGCTGCAGGCTCCGCAGATTGGCGACCACGTCGTTCCGCGACGCCTGGATCACCGCACCGCCCGTCTTCCCGAGCTGCGACAGGGAGGTCAGCATCGCGGTCAGCTTGGCGCGCTGGTCCGCCAGCACCTTCAGCGCGGGCGGCAGGGTCTGGAGGGACGCGCCGATCGTCGCCTTCTCCTTCCTCAGCGTCGCGGCCAGCTTGTCGATCCCGCGCAGCGCGCGGACGATCTCCCCGCGCTGCCGGTCGAGGCCGCCGATGAAGGTGTCCAACTCGGCGAGCAGGGCCTTCACCCGGTTCTCGCGTCCCGCCAGGGCCTTGTTCAACTCCGTGGTGATGGTCTTGAGCTGGGCCACCCCGCCGCCGTTGAGCAGCGCCGAGAGGGCCGAGAGCACTTCCTCGATCTCGGGGTTGCGCCCGCTGCGCGAGAGCGGGATCTTCGCCCCGTCGGTGAGCCTGCCGACCGGTGCGACGTCGGTTGGCGCCGCCAGCGCCACGTACTTCTCCCCGAGCATGCTGGTCTGGTGCAGCTCGGCCACCGCGTTGGCGGGCAGCTTCACGTCGTCGGAGACGCGCAGCCGCACGCGCGCGTGCCAGCCGGCCAGTTCGACCTCCTCGACCGCGCCGACCGTGACGTTGCCGACCTTCACCGTGGACTGCGGCACCAGATCGAGTACGTCCCTGAACTCGACCGTGACCCGGAAGGCATGCCCGTCCGCGGCCGCGCCGCCGGGCAGCGGGACGTCGTAGAGACCGTTGAACTCACAGCCGGTCAGCAGTAGGGAGGCGGTGGCCGCCCACACCGCGGTCCGCACCGGCGTCCGCATCCCGGTCCGCGCCGGGGTCCGCATCCCGGTCCGCACCGGCGTCCGCGCCGCCGTCCTCCTGGTCGTTGCTGTCATGCGCCGGCCTCCAGGATTCCGCCGAGGGTCGGGTCGACCGAGGTGGGTGTATGAGCGGGAAGGGAGTCGAACAGGGCCTTCAGCTCCCCGCAGTCGGCCTTCTCCCCGGTCGTCCTGAGCAGCGAGCACAGCATCGCTGCCGGGTCCTGGAGCTGCTCGGGGTTGCCGCGGGTGTCGAGCGTGCCGGACGACGGGTTGTACGCGTTCTGCAGGTTGGACAGTCCGGCCGGGGCCACGGCCAGCAGCTCTTCGAGCGCCGCGCGCTGGGTGACCAGCACCCGGGTCACGTTGGCGAGGCCCTTCACGTCGGCGGTCAGCGCCTTCTTGTTCGTCCGTACGAACTCGGCCACGTCGGCGAGGGCCGCCGCCAGGTACTTCACCGCCTTCGCGAGGTCCTTGCGCTCCCCGGCCAGCTGATCGGCCACCGTGGCCAGGCTGGTGTTGAACGACCGGACGCTCGCGTCGTCGGCCGCCAGCGCGGCCGTGAAGACCTGCAGGTTCCTCACGGTCCCGAACAGGTCCTGCCGGCCGCCGGAGAGCGTGGTGACGGCCTGCGAGAGGTCCTCGACCGTCTGGTGCAGGCGCGCGCCCTGGCCCTGGAGGTTGTCCGAGCTCACCGCGAGGAGCCGGGACAGCGCGCCGTCCTTGTTGGCTCCGCGCGGGCCGAGCGCGTCGGCGGTCGTACGGAGGCTGTCGAAGACGCGGTCGAGCTCGACGGGCACGGCCGTCCGGTGCTCGGGGATGACGGCGCCGCTCCTCATCGCGGGACCCTCGCGGTACACGGGCAGGAGCTGGACGTAACGGTCGCTGACCACCGAGGAGTTGATGATCGCGGCCTGGGCGTCCGCCGGGACCTTGCGCTCGCTCTCGTACTCGATCTCGACCCGTACGCGCGTGCCCTCCGGCGTGATCGACCTGACCTCGCCGATGCGGACGCCGAGGACGCGCACGTCGGAGCCGGGGTAGATGCCGACCGTACGGGGGAAGTAGGCGGTGATCCGGACCGGGCCGTCCGATCGCGGCCAGAGCGCCACGGCTGACCCCGCGAGGAGCGCGAGCGCCACGACGGGGGCGATACGGCGGACGAGGCGGCGCCGCAGGAGGTGCTTCAGCCTGCGCCTCAGGAGGTGCTTCATCGCGAGCCTCCCGTCCGGGGGGTCACCGGGGCCGGCACGACCAGGTTCTGGATGTAGCTGTCGAACCAGCGGCCGTTGCCCAGGGTGTTGGTGAAGACCCGGACGTACGGGGCGAGGAGCGCGATGCTCCGGTCGAGGCTGCTCTGATTGCGTTCCAGCATCCGCACCACCGCGTTCAGGTTGGTCAGCGCCGGACCGATCTGGGCGCGGTTGTCCCGGACCAGGCCGGAGAGCTGGACGCCGAGGGCCGCGGAGCTCGTGAGCAGGGCGTGGATGATCTCGCGCCGCTCGGTGATCTCCTTGAAGAGCTTGTCGCCGTCCTTGACCAGCTTCCTGAACTCGCCCGTCCGCGCGGAGAGCACGCCCGTGACGCCGTTGGCGTGGTCGAGGAGTTCGCGCAGCGCCTGGTCGCGGGAGGCCACGGTGCGGGAGATCTTCGACAGCCCCTCGATGGACGCCCTGACCTCGGCCGGCGAGTCCTTGAACGTCGTGGAGACGGTGTCGAGGGCCGTGGCGAGGCGCTGGGTGTCGACCTGCTCGGTGGTGGTCGTCAGGTCGCTGAACGCCTGGACCACGTCGTACGCGGGTACGGTCCGGCTCAGCGGGATCTCGCTGCCCGGCTTCATCTGCCCGGGCCCTTTCGGTTCCAGCGCGAGGTACTTGGCGCCCAGGATCGTCTTGATCCGGATCAACGCGCCGGTGCGGGTGCCCAACCGCGGCTCGCCCTTGATCCGGAAGGTCACCTTGACGTGGTCGCCGTCCAGGTCGACGTCGTCGACCTTGCCGACCTTGACGCCGGCGATACGGACCTCGTCGCCGGGCTTGAGCCCGCCCGCCTCGGAGAACGCCGCGCTGTACGAATCGCCGTTGCCGATCAGGGGCAGTCTGTCGGCGTTGAAGGCCGTGGCGATGAGCGCCGCGATGAGGGTGAGGCCGATGGCGCCGATGACGACGGGGTTGCGGTCACGGAAGGGGATCATCCCTTGTCTCATGCGCTGCTTCATGCGTTGCTTCATGCGCCGCACCTCGCCCGGGCGACGTGGAGTTCGGGGGTGATCGTCTGCGGCGGCCGGCCGGCGACGGTCGCCGGGAGGACGATCCGGCCGTCGAAGTCGCAGAGGTAGAAGTTGAACCAGGAGCCGTACGACGCGGTGCCGGTCAACTTCTCGAGCTTGTTCGGCAGTCGCTTCAGGACGCCCTCCACGGTCTTCTCGTTGTCCTTCAGCGTTCCGGCGAGCTTCGCCAGCTCCGCGATGTCGGTCTTCAGCGGCGGGCGGGCGTCCTTGAGCAGGCCGGCCGTGGCCTCGGTGAGGCCGTTGATGCCCGCGAGCGACTCGCCGATGGGCTTGCGGTCGGCGGACAGGCCCGAGATGACCCGCTGCAGCTGCTCGATCAGCTCCGAGAAACGGGCGCTGCGCGTGTTCACGGTGGTCAGTACGGTGTTGAGGTTGTCGATCACCGAACCGATCAGCTTGTCGCGCTCGCCGAGCGTCGTGGTGAGCGAGGCGGTGTGCGCGAGCAGGCTGTTCACCGTGCCGCCCTCGCCCTGCAGGGTCTTGATGATCTCGTCGGCGAGCCGGTTCATGTCCTCGGGGCTCAGCGCGGCGAACAGCGGCTTGAAGCCGTTCAGGAGCGCGTTGAGATCGAGCGCCGGCTCGGTACGGGAGAGCGGGATCCGGCCGCCGGGCGGCAGCCGTGTGCCGTCCCCGGCGCCTTCCGTCAGCGCGATGTACCGCGTGCCGACCAGGCTGCGGTACCGGATGACGGCGCGGGTGCTGGTCAGCAGCGGCCGGTCGCGGGAGACGCTGAAGGTGACCTCGGCCCGGGTGCCGTCCTTCTGCTTCCTCAGCGAGATGCTCTCGACCTCACCGACCCGGACGCCCGCGACCCTGATGTCGTCGCCCTCCTCCAGGCTCGTGACATCGCTGAAGACGGCGGTGTACGTGTCCTGGGGGCTGAAGGAGACATTGACGATGGTGGCCGCGAGGACGGCCGTGGCCAGGACGGTCACCACCGCGAAGACGCTGAACTTGATCAGCTGGGGCGTCGTCGTCCGCGCATGCGTACGGCTGCTCATGCGACGCTCACCGCCGTCCCCCGTGCCATCGGGCCGAAGAGCAGGGTCGCGACCGCGGGCACCGCGTCGACGGGTACGCCCATCGCCGGGGCCACGAGGGCGGCGACGGCCTGCTGCTCGGCGGCCGTACCGGACGCGGGTGTCTGCCGGGTGCCGTCGTCGAGCTTGGTCGCCGGCGCGGGGACATGGGGGTGGGGCAGTCCTCTGCAGTCGGGTCCTGAGCGGTCGGCATAGCGCGGTTCCTCGCCGGGTTCGTAAGCGGGCCTGGAGCGGACGAGTTCGAGGGTGATGCGCATCTCCCCGCCCCTGAAGGCCTCTTCGGACGCCTCCTCCTGCCGCACCAGACCGTCGAGGAGGCAGGGGTACTCGGGGGAGTAGCGGGCGAAGAGGGCCAGCGTGGGACGGGAGACGCGGCCCAGGGTGATCAACCGGTCGGCGTTCTCGTCGAGGACGCCTTCCGCGGTGTCCGCGGCGGTCGCGGTCCAGGTCAGGACCGAGGCCAGCCGCGCCTGCTTCTCGACGAGGGTGCGGCTGGTGGTGAGCGTGTTGTCGAGGATCCGCATCAGGTCGGGGGCGGCGTCGGCGTACACCTCGGCCACGTCGGCGAACCGCGCGATGTCCTCCTGGAGGGCGGGCATGTGCGGGTTGAGCTGCCGCAGATAGCCCTCCAGGCGTACGAGGTTGTCGCCGATCGCCTCCCCGCGCCCTTCGAGGGCGGTGGCGAACGCGGAGAGGGTCGCGTTCAGCTTCGCGGGTTGCACCGTGCGCAGCAGCGGCAGCAGGTCGTTCAGCAGCTGCTGGACCTCGATGCCGACGGTGGTGCGGTCCTGGGTGATCACGTCACCGGCGCGGATGTGGCGACCGCCGCCCGGGGCGCCCTTCGGGGCGACCAGGTCGACGTACTTCTCGCCGAACAGGGTCTTGGGCAGCAGCCGCGCGTGGACGCCGGCCGGGATCAGGGCGACGTGCTCCGGCTTGAGCGCGAGGGAGAGCGTCGCCTTCTCGCCGTCGGCCCGCACCTCGCGGACCTCGCCGACGAGCAGGCCCCGCAGCTTGACGTCGGCCCGCGGCTCCAGCTGGTTGCCGAGCGCGTCCGCCTCCAGGGTGATCCGTACGACCGGGGTGAACACCTGCTGGTAGACGGCGACGGTCAGGGAGAGCAGCAGGGCGATCACGGCGATGAAGACGACGCCGTAGAGACGCAGGCGCAGGTGCGGGCGGAGGTGCGGGCGCGTGGTCGTGGTTCGCATCGGCGCGTTACCCCGCTATCCGTACGGTCGTGTGGGCGCCCCAGATCGCCAGGCTGAGGAAGAAGTCGAGAATGTTGATGGCGACGATCGAGGTACGGACCCCGCGGCCGACCGCGACACCGACCCCTGCGGGGCCGCCGCTCGCGTAGTAGCCGTAGTAGCAGTGGACGAGGATGATGACGACGGCGAAGACGATCACCTTGCCGAAGGACCACAGCACGTCGACCGGGGGCAGGTACTGCTGGAAGTAGTGGTCGTACGTGCCGGCGGACTGCCCGTAGTAGCCGGTGGTGATGGTCCGGGCCGCGAAGTACGAGGACAGCAGCCCGACCACGTACAGCGGGATCACGGCGACGAATCCGGCGATCATCCGGGTCGTGACCAGGAACGGCAGCGACGGGACGCCCATCACCTCCAGCGCGTCGGTCTCCTCGCTGATCCGCATGGCCCCGAGCTGGGCGGTGAACCCCGCCCCGACCGTCGCGGACAGGGCGAGTCCGGCGACCAGCGGGGCGATCTCGCGGGTGTTGAAGTACGCGGACAGGAACGCCACGAAGTTGGAGGTGCCGAGCTGGTTGAGCGCGGCGTAGCCCTGGAGGCCGACCTCGGTGCCGGTGAAGAAGGAGAGGAAGGCGATGACGCCGACGGTGCCGCCGACCACGGCCAGCGCGCCGCGGCCGAAGCTCACCTCGGCCAGCAGGCGCAGGACTTCCTTCTTGTAGCGGCGCAGGGTGCGGCCGGTCCAGGCCAGCGAGCGTCCGTAGAAGACGAGCTGGCCGCCAAGCTCTTCGAGGGATCGGTTCAATCGGTTGAGCGGAGCCATCGTCATCCTCGTCATCCCCTCTGCGGAACGAGCTGGAAGTAGACGGCCGTCATCACGAAGTTGGTCACGAAGAGCAACATGAAGGTGATGACCACGGACTGGTTCACGGCGTCGCCGACGCCCTTCGGGCCGCCCTTCGCGGTCAGTCCCTTGTACGAGGCGACGATCGCGGCGATGGCGCCGAAGACCAGCGCCTTCACCTCGGCCGCCCACAGGTCGGACAGCTGGGCGAGCGTGGTGAAGGAGGCCAGGTACGCGCCGGGGGTGCCGTTCTGCAGCACCACGTTGAAGAAGTAGCCGCCGGCCACGCCGACCACCGACACCAGGCCGTTGAGCAGCACCGCGACGACCATCGTGGCCAGGACGCGGGGGACGACGAGCCGGTGGATCGGGTCGATGCCGAGGACCTGCATCGCGTCGATCTCCTCGCGGATCTTGCGCGCCCCGAGGTCGGCGCAGATCGCGGTGCCGCCGGCCCCGGCGATGAGCAGCGCCGTGACGATGGGGGAGGCCTCGCGCAGCACCGCGAGGACCGAGGCGGCGCCGGAGAACGACTGGGCGCCCAGCTGCCGCGTCAGGCCGCCGATCTGGAGCGCGATGACCGCGCCGAAGGGGATCGAGACCAGGGCCGTGGGCAGGATGGTGACGCCGGCGATGAACCAGGCCTGCTGGATGAACTCCCGTACCTGGAAGGGGCGTCGGGGGAGGGTGCGGAGGACGTCGAGGGCCATCGCGAAGAGGCTGCCGGAGTGCCGGAGCGCTCCGGTGGGGGAGAGACTCATGCGTCCGCCACCTCCGCCACCTCCGCCGCCTTAGGTGCCGCGGCCGTCTCGGGCGCCTCGGCTGCGGGTTCCGCGTCCTTGGGGCGCTTCTCGCGGTCGGCGATCGCCTGCCAGCGGGGCGGCCGGGTCACCCCGGGGCTCGGCAGCAGGCGCGGGGTCAGGTCGGGAACGGTGTCGTCCCCGCCGTCGAGGCCGGCGAGCTCCTCCTCGACCTGGGCGGCGTCCTTCTCCTCGGCCATGCCGATCGGTCCCTGCATCCGGCCGTTGAGGAACTGCCGTACGACCGGTTCGTCACTGGCGAGCAGCTCCTCGCGGGGGCCGAACATCACGAGCTCGCGCCGGAAGAGCAGTCCGATGTTGTCCGGGACCTGCCGGGCCGAGGCGATGTCGTGCGTGACGATCAGGAACGTCGCGTCGATCTGCGCGTTCAGATCCACGATGAGCTGGTTGAGGTAGGCCACCCGTACCGGGTCGAGCCCCGAGTCGGGTTCGTCGAACAGAATGATCTCGGGGTCGAGGACCAGGGCGCGGGCGAGACCGGCGCGCTTGCGCATGCCGCCGGATATCTCGCCGGGGAGCTTCTCCTCGGCGCCGATCAGGCCGACCATGTCCATCTTCTCGAGGACGATGCGCCGGACCTCGCTCTCCGGCTTGCGCGTGTGCTCGCGCAGCGGGAAGGCGATGTTGTCGTACAGACTCATCGACCCGAACAGCGCGCCGTCCTGGAACAGCACGCCGAAGAGCTTGCGCACCTCGTACAGGTCGTGTTCGCGGAGTGTGGTGATGTCCGTCCCGGCGATCCGGATCGACCCGCGGTCCGGCTTCAGCAGGCCGACGAGGGTCTTGAGGAAGACCGACTTGCCCGTGCCGGAGGGGCCGAGCATGACGGACACTTCCCCGGCGGGCAGCGTCAGCGAGACGTCCTGCCAGATGACCTGGTGGCCGAAGGATTTGGTCAACCCTTCCACACAGATCTCGACACCCATCCGGTTCACCCTTCAGCGGGGAGCAGCTCCGACATCTGCTCTACGGGGAAGGGCGGCGCGTCCGTCGCGGAGAACGCGAGATTTTTTACGGAGCCGAAACGGGTGCCGAAACGGGTGCCGAAACGGGGACCTGTAGGGACGGGAGCTCGGGCAGAGGCGTTTCCGTGGCGACCGGCAGTTCCGGTACCAGTGCCGGTACGGACGGCAGCTTGATCGTCTCCGGCACCTCCGGCACCTCGGGTACGGCCGGCAGCTCGGGCAGGACCGTCGGGACGGCGATGGGCGACGTGGGGTCGGCCGTCGGGGCGGCGGAGCCGGGGGTACGACCGTCGGCGTCGACGTCCGCGTCGACGGGTCCGGCGCTGGGGCCGGGACCGGGGCGCGTGGCCGGGGGTATCTCGTAACCGGCCGCGTTCGCCCCGTCCACCTCCTCGGACAGCGCGGGCCGCGGCGCCCCGCCCCGGTCCGGCTCGTACGAGAAGGGAAGCGCGAGGCCCACCACGGCCAGCGTGACCGCCGCGGAGGTCGCGGCCACGGCCTGGACATGGCCGCCCGAGGGGGTACGGCCACCGCGCCCGGCCAGCCACAGGGCGAGCCCCAGCGTGGCGGCGAGCGAGTCGCGCAGCGTGCGCCGGGCCCTGGCGAGCAGCGACTCGACCGCCCGGTAGCTGAGGCCCATCTCCTGGGCGACCTGCTCCACGTCCCGGTCCTGCGCCTTCAGCCGGAGCGCCTCCGCCTGGCGTGCGGGCAGCTCCCGGCTCCGGAACGCCAGCCACTTCGCCTCCGCCCGGTCGCACACCGCCTCCTCGACGGGGACCGGGCCAGGGGGGTTGAGCTTCGGGAGGACGCGTACCTCGGCATCGCGGTTGACCTGCCGGTACCGGTCGACGCACAGGCGCATGGTCACCGTCGTCAGCCACGCGCCGAGGCGCGCGTCGTCGAGGTGCGGGTTCTCCGCGGCACGCAGCATCGCTTCCTGGACGGCGTCCTCGGCGTCCTCGGCGCTCATGGACCGCCGGCGGGCCACCTTGAGCAGCTGCTCGCGGTGGCTCCACATGCGCTGCCATCGCACCTGGGCCGATTCGTCACCCGGCCCGGCCTCGTGGGCCGGGTAGCTGTCTGTCGCCATGAGGGCCCCTTTGCGCTCACACCCGATTGCAGGGCGGCGGCGACATTACCGCCCGGTATCCGGTGTGTGGAGGGGGTGGAGTCCAGTGAGTCCTAACCGTTGCCGGTGAGGGGTCCGGCGGTCGGCAGGAGCCCGCCGTCCGGCAGCTCGACGCCGGTGCCGGGCCCGGTGACCAGGGGCGGGCCGGACTCCGTTGCGCCGCCCGGTCGTTCGGCCGTCGGCGACGGTGAGGATGACGGTGACGGTGAGGCCGAGGGGGCAGGCGACGACGTGGGTGTGGGCGAGGGCGAAGGCGACGGAGCGGCTGGGGAGGAGCTGCGAGACGGCCTCGGTTCCGTACGGGGAGCTGTGCCGCCGCCGTCCGGCACCACGTGGTGGCCGCTCCGGAAGTACGCGAACCACGACATGACGACGTGGAGGTACTCCCGGGAGTGGTTGTAGCCGAGGATCGCGCGGTCGAGGTCGTACGGATCGGAGAGATCGCGCCCGCCCGCGCACAGATAGCGCCCCGCCGCGAGGGCCGCGTCGTAGACGTTGTGGGGGTCGGCGCGGCCGTCTCCGTTGCCGTCGGCGCCCCAGACGGCCCACGTGGAGGGGATGAACTGCATCGGACCGACGGCCCGGTCGTAGACGGTGTCGCCGTCGTACGCGCCGCCGTCGGTGTCGCGGATCATGGCGAACCCCCTGCCGTTCAGCTGCGGGCCCAGGATCGGCGTGTACGTCGTGCCCTCGGCGTCCACGCGCCCGCCCCGGGCCTGGGCGGACTCCACCTGACCGATCGCGGCGAGCAGCTGCCAGGACAGACGACAGCGCGGCGCGCTTCTGCCCTGCGCCGTCTCCGCCTTCCTGTACGCGTCCAGGACCGTGGCCGGAACGGCCCCGCCGCTCGCCACCGCGGTGTCACGCGAAGCCCGGGGCGCCGGCGCGCCCGGCCCACCGGCCGCCGTCCTCAGCGGAGGCAGCGCGGTGAAGTAGGTCGTATCGCCTGAAATCGCCTGCCCCGGCGGCGTGTCGGGCCTCTCGGCGTGCGGGGCGGCGGCCCGCCCCACGGCGCCCGGTGCCTGCGACGCGGTGAGCGCCGCCATGGCCGCCGCAGCGACCGCCGTACCCGTCACGCCCCTGCGCATCCGTCCCGCGAACTGCCACACCATCCGTCGGCCCCCTCCCGGTCACACCTCCGCCGCACCGGGATGGCGGTGCGGCGGTCTGTCACCGGCTCTACGGGGCGGGGTCGCCGGTCCGTCGCGGAGGCCGGGTCACCGTTCGGTCTCGGTCTCGGTCGCGGTCGCGGTCTAGGTCGCGGTCTAGGCCTAGGTCTCGGTGGTCTAGGTCGCGGTCGCGGCCTTGGCGGGCGTGGCCGTGGCCGGGGGCACATCCCGTTCCTGCTGGGCCAGGAGGTAGCCGGCCTGGAAGCGGCTCTCGGCGCCCAGCGCGGCCATCACGTCGGCGACGTGGCGGCGGCAGCTGCGGACCGAGAGGCCCAGGCGGCGGGCGATGGCGGCATCGGTCAGGCCCTCCGTGAGGAGGCGGACGATGGTCTGCTTGAGCTCGTCGGAGATGTCCATGATGGTCTGCCGGTCCCATTCGGTCTCGAACGGCAGCGCCTCCAGCCAGAGCCGTTCGTAGGCCCCGGTCATGAACGACACCAGGTTCGGCTCGCGGACGAGGACGGCCGCGTGCGGGTCGTCGGGGACCGGGATGACGGCGGTGCTGCGGTCGAAGACCAGCATGCGCATGAACTCGTCGTCCAGGGTGCGCACCTGCGCCCCCAGTCTGCCGACCCGCTCGACGTAGGCGCAGGTTCCGGGGGAGAAGCGGGCCGTGTGCTGGTAGAGGACGCGCATCCGGACGCCCCGGCGCAGGAGTTCCTCGTCGCGGGCGACGGCCTCTTCGAGGACCTCGGCCCGCCGGCCGCCGCCCGGCTGGGCGGTCATCACCTCGCGCTCGCAGGTGCGGCCCAGTTCGGTGATGGCCTCGCGCACGGCCCGCAGGTCGGTGAGGACCTCGATGTACTCCGCCTGCCGCAGGTGCGTCAGCTGCGCGAGACGGGACTCGAAGAGCGGCATGAAGGCCATGAGCTGCTCCCGGGTGCGCTCCAGGTGCAGCCGCCGGGCCCGCATCTCCCGCTCCAGGGGGCCGAGGGTGCGCTGCACCGCCTCGTCCGGCGGTACGGGGAGCAGCGCCCGCTCCGGGGTGCGGCGCAGGAGGCCCATGTCGAGCAGGGCCGCCACCGCGGACTCCATGCGGGCGAGGGGCAGTTCGAGTTCCTCGGCGAGCTCCGCCGGGTGCGCGGGGTGCGCGGGATCGCGGCCCAGCGCGCAGATGTACACGCGGGCCAGCGGATCCTCGGGCGCGAGGCCCTCCCCCCTCTGCGTTATGTCCGGTGCATCCATGGATCCCCCTGTTTGCGACGCCGTCCTCTTCCTGCCATGCAGCCTAATGATCCATACGGCGATCCCCATAGGCATGCGAACGCGGATACGTTCATCTCACCGCCCACAAGGTCAAAGCTCACAGAGCTCGTGAAGCACGCGAGCCGCGCATCACGCTTGAAATCCCTTGAAATTGCCTGAAGTCACCCGGACTTACTCATCGCGGAAGAGAGAGCAGACGACATGAAGCGGCGGATCCGTAACACCGTGCTCGCCACCCTGACCACCGCCCTCGCGGGCCTGGCCACCGTCGCCGCGGCGCAGCTCGCCGGCAACGGCGCCGCCGGTACGGACGACACCGGCTGGGGCGCCTCGGTCGTCAGCGGCACCTACGACACGGGCTGGGGCGCTCCGGCCCCCGGCGCGGGCACGAACGCCACGAACGACACCGGCTGGGGATGACCGTATGACGCTGCTCGACTGCACCCTGCGCACCGCCGGGCAGCTCACCGGCGGCAGACCGTCACCGCGGCTGGTCGTGGACTACCTCGCGGTCTGCGCACGGCTCGGCATCGACGTGATCGAGCTGGGGCGCGTCCACGATCCGGCCGGCCGGCCGCCCTGCGCCGAACTGCCGCCCGACGTCTTCCCCGTCGTCCCGCCCGCCCCGGCCACCCCGGTCGCGCGGTACGGGCCGCGGTTCGCGGTCCTGCTCGACGCGGCCGAACTCCCGGCGGGCGACGGCGCCGCCGCGGCGGCGGCCGACCGGATCGCCGATCGGATCGCCGGCATCCCGCTGCCCGTCGGCCTGGTGCGCGTCGCCGTCCGCTACGACCAAGTGGCGGGCGCCGCCGTTCCGTTGGGGCGGCTGCGCGACGCCGGGTTCGGTGTCTGTCTGCTCCTCACCGAGATCGACCTCGCCTCGTACCCGGAGCTCGACCGCTGTCTCGGCGAGACGGCGGCACTCGGGCCGCTCGACGCCGTCTTCCTCGTCGACTCGCTCGGCTCGTTCCGCCCCGAGCGGGTGATCGAGCTCGTCCAGTCCACCCGCGCCGCGGTGCCCGCCCCCGTCGGCGTCCACGCCCACGACAACCAGGGCTTCGCCCTGCACAACACCGTGGTGGCCCGCAGCGCCGGCGCCACCTGGCAGGACGCCGCCGTGCACGGGATCGGCCCGGGGGCGGGGATGACCCGCACCGAGCAGCTCCTCGCCCTGCTCGGCACCGCGCCGGCCGACCTCGGCCCGCTCCTCGAACTCATCGCCACGCACGTCGCCCCGCTGAAGCGGCGATACGGCTGGGGCGCCGGGCCGCGCCA
Organism: Streptomyces vilmorinianum; assembly: GCF_005517195.1. Classification (NCBI taxonomy): domain Bacteria; kingdom Bacillati; phylum Actinomycetota; class Actinomycetes; order Kitasatosporales; family Streptomycetaceae; genus Streptomyces; species Streptomyces vilmorinianum. The sequence continues at coordinate 421,686 of NZ_CP040244.1, forward strand.
GGTCATGGCCGGTCTGTCCCGGATCCCGCTGGCGGCGGTCCGGGGGCTCGACCCCCACGCCGACGCCGGCTGAGGCAAACCCGTACCCGTCGCCGTACCCGTCGCCCTGACCAGGAGACCCGTATGCCCTTCACCGCACCGATCCTGCCCCCGGGTGAGCCGGCCGCCGCCGTCACTCCGTACGGCACCACCACCGCCGCCACTCCCGCCACCCCCGCCACCCCGCCGGCCCGGCGGGTCCACCGCACAGGAGCCGCCATGGCCAACCGCTTCCGCATCGACCGCAGTTCCGCCCAGGAGGAGTTCGGCCTCGCCTGCCAGCGGCTCATCCCGTGGCCCGGCGGCGACAAGGAGCCGCCGGTCGGCGCCATGGCCTGCTTCCTCGCGCCCGGCGGCGACTCCGACCCCGACTGCCACAACCAGGACGAGGTCATGATCGTCCTCTCCGGGACCGGCAGCGTGACCCTCGACGGCACGCTCGAACCGCCGTTCCGCGCGGGCGACATCGTCGTCCTGCCCCGTAACCAGGAGCACGTCGTCCACAACACCGGCGACGAGGAGCTGAGCTGGGTCTCCCTCTACTGGCCCCTGCGCGAGCCCGCCGTCCGTACCGCAACCGAGAACGAGGAGGTCGCCGCGTGAGCGCGACACACTGGATCACCGCCACCCCGCCCACGCCCAACGGCGACCTGCACATCGGCCACCTCGCCGGCCCGTACCTCGCCGGTGACGTGCTGCGCCGCTTCCTGGCGGCCGAGGGGACCGGCACCGTCCGGTACACCACCGGCCTCGACGACCACCAGAGCTATGTCCCCGTCCGCGGCCTGGGCGACGGCGGGCGCAAGGGCGAGGAGGTCGCCGACGGCTACGGCGCGTCCATCGAGTCCGTCTGGCGGCAGGCCGGCGCCGACTTCGACGCGATCGTCCGCCCGCGCCGTGACGTCGGGTACCGGTCGGCCGTGCAGGAGTTCTTCCAGCGGCTGTACGACGCCGGGCACATCGTCGCCCGGACGCGGCCGCTGCCGTACTGCACCGGCTGCGAGCGCTGGCTGTACGAGGCGTACCTCAAGGGCGACTGCCCGCACTGCGGCTCCGGCTCCAACGGCAACGCCTGCGAGCCCTGCGGCCGCCCCAACGACTGCGCCGACCTGACCGACCCGGTCTGCACCGCCTGCGGCGCCACCCCCGAACTCCGCGACTGCGAACGGCTCTACTTCCCCCTCGCGCCGTGGGAGGAGCGGCTCGACGCCTTCTGGCAGGACGTGGACATGCCGCCGCACCTGCGGGCGCTGTGCGAGCGGATGCGGGAGGAAGGGCTGCCGGAGATCGCCGTCAGCCACCCCTCCGAGTGGGGCGTGCCGGTGCCGGTCGCGGGCTTCACCGAGCAGCGGATCTACGTGTGGTTCGAGATGGCCCCCGGCTATCTGCTGGAGTGGACCGGCGCAGGCGAGACCGGCCCCGCGCCCGCGCCCGTGCAGTTCTTCGGCTTCGACAACGGCTACTTCCACGCCCTGCTGTTCCCGGCGGCGTTCCGGGCGTACGACGCGGAGATCGCGCTGCCGAAGGCGTTCGTGGTCAACGAGTTCTACCGGCTCGAAGGGCTGAAGTTCTCCACGAGCCGGCGGCACGCCATCTGGGCACACGAGGAGCTGGCCCGGACGAGCGCGGACGTGCTGCGCTACCACGTCCTGTCGGACCGGCCCAACGGCCGTCAGACCAGCTTCGGTTCGGCCGCCCTGGAGATCAGCCGCGCCCGGCTCGCGGACCGGTGGGACGGCTGGCTCGGCCGGCTGTTCACCGCCGTCGCCGAGGAGGGGGGCGTGGTCCCGGCGGAGGCGCCGCGGGGGGCGGCCTGGGAGCGGCTGCGCGCCCGGCTCACCGAGACCGTCGGCCAGCTGCGGGAGGCGTACGGCGTCGAGGGCTACGACGCGCGGCGCGCGGTCGCGCTGCTCGACGAAGTCGTCGCGCTAGCCGAGGACTTCGGCCACGTCAACGGCTTCGAGCAGGAGCGTCCGGGAGGCGCGCCGGCGTACCGTGCCGCGCTCGCGGCCCAGCTCGCCGTCGCGTCGGCCCTGTCGGCGTGGGCCGCACCCGCGCTGCCGTACGGCTCCGCCCGGCTCGCGGAACTCCTCGGCCTCCCGGCGGTACGGCCCGTGGACGCGGCGTCCCTGACGCCGATGGCGGCGGGCGCGCGGGTGGCGGCCTGGCCCGGGGCGGTCTTCAGTGGCTGAGTCCCGCCCGCGCGGGGCGGTCGTGGGGCCCTTCTCGGGCCCCCGGGCCGCCTGGGGCGAACACCTGGAGCGGGCCGCCGCGGTGCACGGGGCCGTCGACTGGGAGCTGTACGACGACCGCGGGGAGGCGGAGACGGCCCGCCGGATCGCCGAGGCCGTGGTCGCCGAGGGCCGGCACGCGCTGGTGATCGGCCACTTCAACAGCGCGGGCGCGCGGGCGGCGCTGCCCGTCTACCGGGCGGGCGGACTGCCCGTCCTGCTGCCCCTGGCCACGACGCCGGACCTGCTCACCGACAGCGCGGGCACGGTCCTGCGCTGGTGCCCGGACGACCGCGCCCAGGCGACCTCCCTGCTGGCGGCGGTCCGCTCGGCGGGCCACACCCGGATCGCCGTGACCCACGACGGCACGGCGTACGGGGAGGGCCTGGCGCGACTGGTCCGGGAGGCCTGGCCCGGGGACGCCGGGGCACGGGTGGCGGCTGCCGCCGGTGCGGGCCCGGGCTCTGATGGCGGCCGGGCGCCGGGGCCCACCGCCGGTGCGGGCCCGGGCTCTGATGGCGGCCGGGCGCCGGGGCCCACCGCCGGTGCGGGCCCGGGCTCCGGCCTCGCGGCCGGTGCGGTGGCGCTGCCGAAGGGGCCGGTGGTCTCGGACGGCAGCGGCCCGGCGACGGGCGCCGTGCCGGACGGTGTCGTGACCGGCCTCGTGACCGGCCTCGCGGCGAGCCTCGCGGGGCCGCGGGATGCCCAGGCCGACCCGGCCGGATCGGCGGGTGGTGACAGGGTGCCGGTCGTCTCGTACGGCGGCGGCCGCCCGGACGTCACCGCCGCCTCCAGCGGCGTCGAGGGCCCGGTGCCCGTGCCGGCCGAGTCGGCCCTCGTCGTGCGCGGGGGACCGGTCGGAGCGGTACGGGCGTCGGCGCCAGCGCCGGTGCCGGAGATCGTCGACGGGCCGCAGGACGCAGCCGACCTCACCGACCTCACCGGCCTCAGCGCGCTCGTCGTGTGCGGGACCCATGGTGGGGCCGCGCGGGTCGGGCGGGAGTGGCGGGCGGGCGGGTTCGGTGGGGAGTTGTACTTCACCGACGACTGCGCGGTCGAGGAGTTCTCCGAGCTCCTCGGGGACGCGAGCCGGGCCGCCAAGGTGGCCCGGATGCGCGGCGGGCCGGAGGTCCATGTCACCGCCGCCTTCGCCGCGGCCACCCGCGCCCTCGCCGAGGACCCGGAGCGGACCGGCCGCGCGCTGCTCGCCGCCGTACGCGCCCACGCCGACCGCGGGTTCACCGCGCTCGGGGAGCCCGTCGAGGGAAGCGTCGGCTGGGACATCAGCCCCGTCCCGCCCCCGCCGCGCGCCCCGAGCGGGGGTGGCGGTCACCAGGGCCGGGCCTATGACGTGCTCGTCGTCGGCGCCGGAGTCGTCGGCGCCGCGACCGCCGCCGCACTCGCCCGGCAGGGCGCGCGGGTGGCGCTCGTCGCGCCGATGGACGGGCGCCGGGACCATGCGACCGCCTGGTCCGGGGGGCTCGTACGGGCCTTCGAGGCCGACCCGTACCTGCGCGGGCTCGCCCTGCGCAGCCACCAGCTGGCCTGGGGGCCGGCCGCGCTCGTGCCGGGACCGTACGGCTTCGTGCCGACCGGGTCGCTCGTGCTCTGCGGCGACGCCGACCTGGACCAGGCGGAGAAGGGGGTCGCCGAGCTCAACGGGGCCGGTGTCCCGGCCGAGTTGCTGGCGCCGGGGACGCTCAGGGAACGGTTCCCGGGGCTCGCGGTCGACGGGGTGACCGCGGCCGTGTGGGAACCGGAGGGCGGCTACGCCGATCCGCCGCGCACCGCCCGCGTCTACCGGGACCGCGCCCTCGCCCACGGGGCCGTCCTGCTGCCGGCGCGCGTACGGGAACTGGTCGCGCCGCCCGGGGCCGACCGGGTACGGGTCCTGCTGGAACCCGGCGGGCCCGTCGATGCCCTGGCCGTCGTCCTGGCAGCCGGCAGCGGCACCGGGGCGATCGCCGGGCACCGGCTGAGCGGCTCGGACGCGGGGCGCACCAAGAGCATCCGGTACGGGTTCTTCCACCACCCCGACACGGCCGGACTGCCGACCGTAGTCGACATGGTGACCGGCGTCTGGGGGCGGCCCCAGGTCACCGGGGAGGCGGCCGGCGGGTACATGGCGGGGCGCCCCGTCGACGAGTGGGACGTACCCGCGGGCGGCGAGGACACCCTCACCGACGAGCACGTGGCGTACATCCGCGAAGGGGCGTCCACCCGCTGGCCCTGGCTCGCGGACCCGGCGACCCGCTTCCTGGGCGGCCGCCAGGGCGTCGACCTGTACACCCCGCACTCCCTGCCCCACCTCGGCCGCGAACGCTCCGGCAGCCGCATCGTCCTCGCCACCGGCTGGTCCGGCGCGGGCTTCAAAACGGCCCCGGCGGCAGCCGAACTCGCCGCGGCAGAAGCCCTGGACGCCCTGGCGGGCACCTGAAACCCCACCGTGCGCCTGCCTGGGCTGCCGCCCGGCGACCCCGTGACGCCGGGGCGTCACGGCCACGGTCCGCGTCGGAACCACCGCACCGTGACCACCCCGGCCGTGCCGGGAACCGCGCGGGCCGTCGGCCCGGCGGCCCCGGGACGCTCGGGCGCCACGGCCTCCGGCCATCACCGGCCTCCGGCCACCACCGGCCTCCGGCCACCACCGGCCTCCGGCCACCTCCGGCCACCGGCCTCCGGCCACGTCCGGCCACCGGCCTCCGGCCACCTCCGGCCACCGGCCTCCGGCCTCCGGCCACCTCCGGCCACCGGCCTCCGGCCACCTCCGGCCACCGGCCTCCGGCCTCCGGCCACCACCGGCCTCCGGCCACCACCGGCCTCCGGCCATCACCGGCCACCGGCCTCCGGCCACCACCGGCCTCCGGCCACCACCGGCCTCCGGCCACCACCGGCCTCCGGCCGGCGCCGGCCGACCCGCACCGCCTAGCACCCCTGCCCCCCCGCCCACCCCCTTCCCACCGGAGGTGACACCCATGACGGACCTCATGGCCCGCCCCGCCCCATCCGCGTCAGCGCCTTCCGCGGCCGGCGTCGCCGGTGCCCGACCCCTCGGGGTACGGGCCCTGGTCGTGTTCTATGTCAGCAGTCTCGTCGGGACCGGCATCCTGTTGGTGCCGGGGCTGACCGAGCGGCAGGCCGGGCCGGCTTCGTTGGTCGCCTGGGTCGTGCTCGCGCTCAGTTCGTATCCGTTCGCGCGGTTCTTCGCCGAGATGTCCGCCTGGCGGCCCGACGCCTCCGGTCTCGCCGCCATGGTGAGCGCCGGGTTCGGGCCGCGGCCGGGGCGGGCCGCCTCGTTGCTGCTCGTCGCCACGTACGTGATCGGCAACCCGGTCATGGGCATCGTCTCCGCCCGCTGTCTGCTCGGCCTGCTCGGGCAGCCCGACGGACCCGTGTATCCGGTCGCCATGGGGTTCATGGCCCTGTCCGCCGCGTTCACGCTGATCGGCCTCACCGCCGGGGCCCGCGTGCAGGCCGCGTCGCTGGTCGTGCTGCTGCTCGGGCTCGGCGGGGCCGTGGCGCTCGCCGTGCCGCGGTTCGACACCGGGGAGTACACCCCGTTCCTGACACACGGCTGGGGCGGCGTCGGCATCGCCGTCGTCACCGCGTTCTTCTCCTTCCTCGGCTGGGAGAACGTCTCCACCCTCGCCGAGCAGGTCGACGACCCCGCCCGCAGCTACCGCCGCGCGATCCGCTGGGCCGTGCCCATCGTCGGACTGCTCTACGCGGCGGTGACCGCCGCCTACCTCGCCGTGCCCGGCGACGAACCCGTCGTCATCACCGCCCTGTTGGGCGCCTCCCTCGGCGAGGCCGGCGCCGTCGCCGGTGACCTCCTCGCCCTCGGCCTCGCCGTCGTCGCCACCAACGCCTGGGTCCTCGGCGCCACCCGTGTCGTACGGGCCGCCGCCCGCGACCGCATCCTGCCCCGCGCCCTGGCCGACCGGCCCGTGCCCGCCACCGTCGTCCTGGCCCTGGCCTACACCGGCGTCCTCGGCGCGCTGACCCTCACCGGCACCGGTGAGGAGCTCGTCCTCATCGTCACCAGCAGCGCGTTCCTGCTGCTGTACGTCGCCGCGGCGGGCGCCGCCCTGCGGGCCCGCGGCACCGGGCGGGCCCTGCGCACGACCGCCGTCGTGACGCTGGTGATCGCCGCCGTCTTCCTCTCCTTCGCCGGTACGGGCCTGCTCCTCGCGCTGCTCCTCGCCGCCGGCTGCGCCGCCGCCACCCACCGGCGTACCTCCACCCGCTGACCCGACCCGAAAGGCCCACCGCCATGAACGAGACCACGCCCGTCTACGACGTCGTCGGCGTCGGCTTCGGCCCCGCCAACCTCGCCCTGGCCATCGCCATCGAGGAGTACAACGAGCAGGCCGCGCCGGAGGAGAAGCTCACCGCCGTCTTCCTGGAGAAGCAGCCGTCCTTCGGCTGGCACCGCGGCATGCTGATCCCGGACGCCACCATGCAGGTCTCCTTCCTCAAGGACCTGGCCACGATGCGCAATCCGAGCAGCCGCTTCGGTTTCGTGCCCTACCTCCACGACCGGGGCCGGCTGGTCGACTTCATCAACCACAAGGTGCTGTTCCCGACCCGCGAGGAGTTCCACGACTACCTCGGGTGGGCAGCCGACGGCGTGGACCACATGGTCCGTTACGGCCTGGAGGTCACCGCCATCCGCCCCGCCGCCCAGGCCGGCCCGGTCGTCGAGGTCGACGTCGCCGCGTTCGGCGAGGCCGAGGCGGTCACCTACCGGGCGCGCAACCTGGTCCTGGGAACCGGTCTCGTGCCCCGGCTTCCCGAGGGGGTCGAGTCCTCCGAACGCCTCTGGCACAGCGGCGAGTTCCTGCACCGCCTCGCCGCGCTGCCCACCGAGAGCCCGCGCCGCTTCGTCGTGGCCGGGGCCGGGCAGAGCGCCGCCGAGATCGCCGACCACCTGCACCGTACGTACGAGAACGCCGAGATCGTCGCCGTCCACACGCGGTACGGCTACAGCCCCGCCGACGACAGCCCGTACGCGAACCGCATCTTCGACCCGGAGGCCGTCGACCTCTACCACGCGGCCGAGCCGTCCGTGCGCCGCACGCTCATGGACTACCACCGCAACACCAACTACGGCGTGGTCGACATGGACCTCATCGAGGAGCTCTACCGCCGCTCGTACCAGGAGAAGGTGCGCGGCGAGCAGCGCCTGCGGATCCTCGGCGTCACCCGGCTCACCGAGGTCGAGGAGGGCCCCGACGGCGTGCGCGTCCAGGTGCGCAACCTCGCCACGGGGGAGACGGAGACGATGACCGCGGACGCCGTCGTATACGCCACCGGCTACACCGAGCCCGACCCGGCCCGGCTGCTCGGCGAACTGAACGCGGCCTGCGAGCGCGACGAGGACGGGCGCCTGCGGGTGCGGCGCGACTACCGGGTGCGGACGGGACCGGAGCTGGAGGCCGGCGTCTATCTGATGGGCGGCACCGAGCACAGCCACGGCATCACGGCGAACCTGCTGTCGATGGCCGCCGTACGGGCGGGCGAGATCTGCGACTCGCTCGCCGCGGGCCGGCGTTCCGACAGGCGGGCACCGGTGGCGATGCGCGGCTGAAGCCCGTAGAACCCGGAAGAAGACTCAGCACACGACGAAGAGGACACCATGAGCACCGCCCCCGACGAACTGGCCCCCACCGAGCGGACCCGGCTGCGCCGGATGCGTCACAAGGGCAGCCACCGGCGCGCCGATCTGGAGGCGGTGCTCGCCGCCGGTTTCCTCTGCCACCTCGGCGTCACCGTCGACGGCACGCCGATGGTCGTGCCGACCGCGTACGGCACCGACGGCGACCGGCTGTATCTGCACGGTTCGGTCGCCAGCCGCAGCCTGGTCCAGGCCCCCGACGCCACGGTCTGCGTCACGGTGACGCACGTCGACGGACTGGTCCTCGCCCGCTCCGTCTTCGAGCACGGCGTGAACTACCGCTGCGCGATGATCTACGGCGTCCCGCGCCTGGTCACCGACCCGGAGGAGAAGCTGCGCGGGCTGCGGGCGCTCACCGAGCAGTGTGCGCCGGGCCAGTGGGAGTACGCCCGGCAGCCCAGCCGCAAGGAGCTGGCGGCGACCTCGCTGCTCGCCCTCGACCTCACCGAGGCTTCAGTGAAGACCGCGGGCGGCCCGCCGGACGACGGCGACAGCCCGGACGCGGAACTGGGGCTGTGGGCCGGGGTGCTGCCGGTCGTCACCACCTTCGGCACCCCGCTCGCCGACCCGGTCCTGCCGGCGGGCATCGAACCGCCGGCCCATGTCGCCGACCGCGCGGGGCTCGTCCTCACCGGGGGCGAGACGAACACGACGCCCGCCCCCGTGACGACCTGACGGATTCGAAGTCGAAGCACGGGCCGGTCCGGCGCTCTCCTCGGCGTCCCCGACCGGCCCGTTTCCTTCGCCCTCCATCAGGTGTCCGCGTTTCCCAGAAGTCCGCCTGCAAAACCCTGATTTGGTGCAGTGCCCATTCCCGCTGCCGTCCTGTAACGTCACTCACCCGAAAGGGTGCCCTGATCTCCGTACCGGAATCGACCGTCCGGCGCCGAATGATGCGGGGCGATTAAAGGATTCGAGCGCGTATCGACCCGTTGAGTGAGGATGGGGACAATGGGGGGCTTCGCCGACCCGTGCCGCGGGACGCGACCGGTCACGGACTTCTCGTCGTTGGCGGCGCTGATCGGGCAGGACCAGACCTGTGTCGACGTCTACCGCCTGGTGATCAGCGAGCCGCGCTGGGGGCTCGCGGAGATCGCCGAGGAGCTACGTGTCGAGGAAGCGGCGGTCCGGGAGTGTCTGGACAAGCTGGCGGAGCTCTCGATGCTCTATCCCACCAAGGACGCCACGGATGTCGCGCCCATAAGTCCCGAGGTCGGTCTCGCCGCTCACATTCACCGGCGGGAAACCGAAATCCATTCCCGGCAACTCGAGTTGGCGGCCATGCGGGCGGCCACCGCCGAACTGACCGCGATCTACGCCTCGCAGCACGCCCGGCACCACAACGCCGGTCTCGAGCAGCTCGAAGGCGTCAACGAGGTACGGGCCCGGCTCTCGGAACTCGCCCGGCACGCCGACACCGAGATCCTCGCCTTCATGCCCGGCGGCGCGCAGAGCCCCGAGGCGCTGGAGGCCAGCCGTCCGCTCGACGAGCAGACGCTCTCCGCCGGGGTGAAGCTGCGGACGATCTATCTGGACTCCGTGCGCAACGACCGGGCCACCACCGAGTACGCCCGGTGGCTGGCCGAACTCGGCGGCGAGATACGCACGATGCCCTCGCTGCCGCTGCGCATGCTGATCGCCGACCGGTCCGTGGCGCTGCTGCCGGTGAGCCCCGAGGACACCCGGGCGGGCGCCGTCATCCTGCGCGCGCCCGGTGTGGTGACCGCGCTGCTCGCCCTGTTCGAGATGGTCTGGGAGCGGGCCACCCCGCTGCACGGGCGGCCGAGGCCCGCCGCCGACGCGCCGTCGGAGCAGGAGATCGAGCTGCTCAGGCTGTTGCAGAAGGGGCACACCGACGAGGTGGCGGCCCGCAAGCTCGGTCTGTCGCTGCGGACCACCCGCCGGATGATGTCGGGCATCTCGCACCGGCTCGGCGCGCGCAGCCGCTTCGAGACGGGCGTTCTCGCGGAACGGGCCGGCTGGCTCTGACGGCTCTGCCTTTCCCACGGCTTCGTGTCCGGCGGGCCCTTTGCTGCCATGGCACCAAGCTGCCCGGATCTTCAGGACGTACCGGGGGAATCGGCTGGGATTCTCTCTGCCATGTACGCCATCCATCTCGAGGTCCCGCCCGGCGAATTCGGGGAGGCGCGGATCGATCCCGGTGAGCTGGCCAGAGTGGTCCCCCAGGTCTCCAGCTGTCAGGTGGAGCACGTCTACCGGCCCAGGCTGCCGGAGGAACCGGACCAGCGCTCCGTCGTCTTCGTCTCCGCCGCCTCCGCCCCCGAGGCCGGTACGGGCGTCCTCGCGGCCGTCCGGTTCCTGCTGCGGCCCCCGGCCGGCCGGGTCAGGGTCGAGCTGAGGGTGCCACGGGAGGGCCGGGACGTGGGGCTCTGCCACGGCGTCGTCTCCGTCGTCGACGACCGTCACCGGCCGTGAGCCACGTGGCCACTTGCAGCCACTGCACCTTGGTGCCAGGGGATTCCCTTGAAGGGCCCCTTCGTCGGCTGACACATTCATGAGGGCGACAGGCGGTCGGGAATACCGAGATTGCCGCGAATTCCGAACAACTTCCGCTCCATGACTGGGAAAGGCTCCACGTCTATGAATCCTGGTGCGATTTCCAGCGAATCGCTCGACGATTCGCTCACCCTGCACGAAAACTTCGAGCGGGTCGCGGCGCGATTCCCGGAGTCGGTGGCCGTCACCGACGGCCGGTCGCAGCTGACGTACCGCGAACTCGACGCGCGCGCCGGACGGCTGGCCCGGGCCCTGCGCGCGGCCGGCGCCGGGCGGGACCAGCGGGTCGGACTCTGCGTGGAGCGCGGGACGGATCTCGTCGTCGGTCTGCTCGGCATCCTCAAGGCCGGCGCGGGGTACGTCCCGGTCGACCCCGCCTACCCCGCCGAGCGCCGGGACTTCGTCCTCGGCAGCTGCGACGCCGGTGTGGTCGTCGCGAGCACGGCGACCGCCGCGCTGACCGGCGGCCGGACGGCCGTCCTCGTGGACGCGCTGCCCGAGACCGACGCGGACACCCCGGAGGACACCCCGGAGGCCACGCCCGCCGGCCACACCGCCGCGGACGCGTCGAGCCTCGCGTACGTGATCTTCACCTCGGGCTCCTCCGGCGAGCCCAAGGGCGTCCTGGTCGAGCACCGCAACGCGGTCCGGCTCTTCACCGCCACCGCACCCGTCTTCGGCTTCGACGAGACCGACGTCTGGTCGAACTTCCACTCCGCCGCCTTCGACTTCTCCGTCTGGGAGATCTGGGGCGCCCTGCTCCACGGCGGCCGCCTGGTCGTCGTCGACAACGAGACCGCCCGGGACCCGCGGGCCTTCCACGCGCTGCTGCGCCGCGAGCGGGTGACCGTCCTCAACCAGACGCCGTCCGCCTTCCGCAACCTCGTGAACGCGGACACGGACGCCGGGGCGCTCAGCCTGCGGTACGTCGTCTTCGGCGGCGAGAAGCTGGACTACCGCGCGCTCACGCCATGGACCGACCGGCACGGCCTGGACACGCCCGCCCTGGTCAACATGTACGGCATCACCGAGACCACCGTGCACGTCACCTGGAAGCGGATCTCGGCCGCCGACTTGGCCGGCGAGGGCCTCAGCCCGATCGGCGAGCCGATCTCCGACCTACGGGTCGACATCCTCGACGAGGACGGCAACTCCCTGCCGCTCGGCGAGGAAGGCCTGATCCACGTCGCGGGCGCGGGTGTCGCCCGCGGCTATCTGAACCACCCCGAGCTCACCGCGGAGCGCTTCTTCGAGCGCACCGAGCCCGACGGCACCACGTCACGCTGGTACGACTCCGGCGACCGCGGGGTGCAGACCGCCCCCGGCGTGTTCGCCTACGCCGGCCGCGCCGACCGCCAGCTGAAGATCCGCGGCTACCGCGTCGAGCCCGGCGAGATCGAGACCGTACTGAAGAAGCACCCGGCCGTACGGGACGCGGTCGTCCTCGCCGCCGACTTCGGCCCCGGCGACCCGCGCCTGGTCGCCTACCCCGTCACCGAGGCGGGCGCCGCGAGCGAGCGGCTCGCCGAGGAGCTGAAGGACGCCGTCGCCGCCGCGCTGCCCGCCTACATGGCCCCCTCGGCCTACCTGCCCATCGACGAGCTTCCGGTCACCGTGAACGGCAAGCTCGACGAGTCGGTGCTGCGCAAGCGGCTCGAGCTCAGGCTCGCCGAGACCGCCCACAGCGCCCAGCACCAGCAGCAGCGGACGACGTCGGTCGAGGAGACCCTGCGCGGCATCTGGGCGGAGGTGCTCGGCACCGACGCCATCGCGGACACCGACGAATTCTTCGACCTCGGCGGTACGTCGTTCTCGCTGATTCACATGCTCAGCGTCGTCAACGACCGATTCAAGCTCAGCCTGAATGTCGGCACCCTCGCGGAAGGCGCGAACATCGCCGCCCTCGCGGCCGCCGTCAAGAACCAGCTCGCCCTCGTCTCCCACTAGGAGTAGCGGAATGACCACCGAGGCCCAGAAGTCGTTCGCCCTTTCCGAGGAAGAGATAGCCACCTTCCACCGGCAGGGATTCATCGGTCCCTTCACGCTCTACCAGCCCGACGAGATGCGGGAGATCTGGCGCAGGACCCGGCTGCAGATGCTCGACCGCAGCCACGCGGTCTACCCGGACGACGAGCTCTCCGGCGCCACCAACATCTCCAACTACGACCGCCACCTCGACAACGACTTCCTCGCCGCCCACATCGGCAGGCGCGAGATCGTCGACCGCGTCGCCTCCATCCTGGGCCCGGACGTCATCTGCTGGCGTACGGAGTTCTTCCCCAAGCACCCCGGCGACGAGGGCACCGACTGGCACCAGGCGGACACCTTCGCCAACGCCTCCGGCACCCCGCAGATCCTGTGGCCGGACAACGCCGAGTTCGGCGGCACCATCACCGTCTGGTCCGCCTTCACCGAGGCGAAGGTGGAGAACGGCTGTCTGCAGTTCATCCCCGGCACGCACCAGCAGATGAACTACGACGAGACCAAGAAGATGCACTACGACCCGAACTCGATCAACGGGGTCGACAAGGACGGTGTGCGCCGCGGCTTCTTCGGCTACGACTACCGCGAGCTGCAGGTCGACCCGGACTGGAAGCCGGACGAGGACGCCGCCGTCTCGCAGATCATGGAGCCGGGCCAGTTCATCATCTTCTGGTCGACGCTGATGCACGCCTCGCACCCGCACGACGGTCTCACCAACGAGATGCGGATGGGCTTCGCCTCCCGCTACGTGCCCTCCTCGGTCTCCGTCTACCCGGGCAGCGACCACATCGAGGAGTACGGCGGCCGGATCAGCCTGGAGCGCTACGGCAGCGTCCTGGTCAGCGGCGAGAACAGGAACCCCGGCAACCGCATGGTCACCGAGACCACCCGCGGGATGAAGTTCTGAGATGACCACCACAACCCTGAGCGTGGCCGAGGTCCTGGAGCTCTGCCAGCCCCTGCTCGGCGCGGCCGCGCAGACCCTGCGGGTCTTCCCCGTCGGCGAGCGGGCCGGCGAGGAGTACGGGCCGGAGGCCGTCGCGCGGTGCAACGAGGTCCTGGCCGCCATCGGCTCCTCGTACGGCCTGACGGTCCCCCGCTTCGTCTCGCCCGCCCCGGACCGGCCGTCCAGCCTGGAGGTCGCCCTCAGCACCTACTGCGACCTGGAGATGGGCAGTTGGCGGCCGGTGGCCGACAGCTCGGGGGAGTGGGTCAGGTCGGCGGGCGGCCCGGCGGGGCTCGCCTCCCTCCCCGGCCGCCGCCGGATCGAGGCCGAGGGCGTACCCGCCTTCGACGCCTTCTCGGCCGGGCCGGCGGAGCCCGCAGGGCCGGCCGGTGACGAGGCGATCGTCCTCGTCCTGCCCTCCGGGGTGCCGGCCGCCCTGTTCCGGCCTTGGCTGGAGGAGCTGTCCACGGACCGTCTCGTCATCACGTACGAGAACCCGTACCTCTTCGGGTCGTGGCGCTCCCTGGACACCCCGGAGGGCGACTTCGCCGAGGAGACCGCCCTGGCCGGCGCGCTGCTCACGGCGTACGGGCTGCGGCGGGCGCACCTCGTCGGAATCTGCGGCGGCGCGCCGGTCGCGCTCGCCGCGGCCGCCGAGTTCGGCGACCGGGTGGAGACGCTGACCGTCCTCCACCCCGATCTGAACTTCGGCGAGGGGGTCATGCGCACCCCGTTCCAGAAGCAGTTCCAGAGCGTGCTCGCCGGGGCCGCGTCCGGCCCCGGCCGGGCCCGCGAGACGCTGAACCTGTTCCTCGACCCGAACATGCTGTTCGGCGTCGAGCCGCGGCTCGCCCCGTTCATCCTCTACCCGTACGGCGACGTGGAGCTGTTCCACCGGTACGCCAAGCAGAACTACGCGCTCATGGCGTACGACGCGAACCAGGCGGCCCGCCGCATCCACCAGCGGGTGCTCATCGCCACCAGCCGCACGGACCGGATGACGCACCCGGAGACGGCGCACCACTTCGGCTCGCTCGTGGCGGGCGAGGTGACGGTCGCGGAGCGCGAGTCCGGCACCCATCACGACATCCTGATCCCCGACCAGGAGATCTACACGATGATCCGCGCGTTCATCGGCGGTGGGCGGGCGTGAGCGCCGACACCCCGGGGGCCGCCCCGGCCGAGCGCGTCGCCGTGGTCACCCACGCGACGCGCTACGCCGGGCCCGGCTCCGTCGACGCACTGCGCAAGGCCGGCTACACCGTCCTCTGCCACGACGAGAGCTTCCTCGACGAGACCGCGAGGGCCGCCTTCGAGGACGGCCGCGACGGCGCGGTGGCCTGCGCGGCCAGGACCGCGCCCGGCGCGGTCGGGCAGGCGGTGAAGCGGTACGGCAGGCTCGACCTGGTCGTCAGCAACGACGTCCACCCGGCCCGCTACCTGCCGGTGGACCAGGCCGACCCGGCCGAGCTGCGGCGCGCCGCCGAGGCGCTGCTCGTCACCCCGGCGACGGTGATCGCCAAGGCCGCCGCGCACATGAAGCGCCGGGGGAGCGGGCACATCGTGGTGCTGACCTCGGCGGCCCCGCTGCGACCCGAGACCGGGTTCTCGGTGTACAGCTCGCTGCGCGCCGGGGCCTCCACCTACGCCCGGGCGGCGGCGCGCGAACTCGCCCCGTACGGCGTCACCGTGCACGCGATCGCGCCCAACTTCCTGCGGAGCGAGACGTACTACCCGCCGGAGCAGTGGGAGACGGACGAGGGCCGGGAGAAGCTGCGCGGCCTGCTGCCCGCGGGCCGGCTCGGCACCGCCGAGGAGATCGGCGACCTGGTGGTCTTCCTCGGCAGCGGGTCCGCCGACTTCCTCACCGGCGACGTCATCCACTTCACGGGCGGCTGGGCCTAGGGGGTGTCCGGCGGATCTTGGCCGGGGCCGCGACGCCTGGCACGGCACCTGGCCGCGTTGCCGAAAAGCCCGAATAGCTCCGCTATTAGGTCATTCCGGCGCCTTGCGATGCACCGCACCAGACGCCGCGTCCTGTCCGGCCCTGATCCACCGGACACCCCCTAGGGCACACCTGCTGCCCCAGGCCCGCATCCGACCCGCATTCGACCCGCATTCGACCCGAACCCGACCCACGCGAAAGAGAGTTCGCTGTGACTACGCGGCAGATCGCGCCCGACGAGACGGACGAGCCCGAGGTCGCGCCGGGGCAGAGCCTGGTGGAGCAGACCCTCGTCGAGATCTGGAAGACCACCCTCGACCGGCCGTCCGTCGCCCTCGACGACGACTTCTTCACGATCGGGGGCGACTCCCTCCTCGCCCTGGTGACCATCGAGCAGATCAACCAGCGCCTGGGCTGGGCGCTCAACATGGGCGACCTGCTGCGCCACCGGACGATCGGCGCGCTCAGCGCCCACAAGGCGTCGGCGCAGGCCGCGAACACCGAGCGGGCCATCATCCGGATGAGCAACCAGGGCTCACGGACCCCGCTGCTGTTCATCCACCCCGGTCTCGGTCTCGTCGACGGCTACGCGCGCCTCGTACGGCTGCTCGGCACCGACCGGGGCTGCTACGGACTCCAGTCCCCGCACATCAGCGCTGTGGACGTGCCCGACGACATGCGGGAGCTCGCGGAGCTCTACGCGGACCTGATCGAGGACGAGTTCGGCGAGGACGACTTCCATCTCGTCGGCGCCTGCGCGGGCGGGGTGATCGGCTACGAGATCGCCCGCATCGCCGAGGAGCGCGGGCTCGGGCTGCGCAAGCTCGTGATCGTCGACGGCTATCTCGACGGCTCGGCCCCCGAGGTGGACGAGGCGGAGCGGCTCGTCGAGTACCGCGACGACGTCCTGCGGATCGCCGCCCCGCACACCGAGCACCCGCCGCTCGCCCCGGCCGACGCCACCCCCGACGGCGTCTACCGCGAGATCGCGGCCGCCCTGTTCGGCGCCGGCTGGGAGGCCCACGGCGACGGCGCCCTGCGCTTCGCCGAGCGGCTGCACAAGGCCTTCCGTACGACCGCGCGGGCCCTGGAGACCTACCGGCCCGAGCCGTTCGACGTGGACGCGCTGATGCTCCTGGCGAAGGACAACGAGACGTTCCCTGACTGGCGCGAGGCGATCACCGGCGAGCTGACGGCCGAGGTCATGGACTCCGACGAGCACGGCCTGCGGCTGTGCGTGACCGAAGCGGCGCACATCGCCGCACGCATCGACGACTTCGTGGGCGAAGGGTGCTGACGTGAACGGCAGGGACCAGCAGGGCACCAACCCCTTCGAGAACGAGTCGGGCGTCTACCGCGTCCTGACCAACGCGGCCGGCGAGCACTCGCTGTGGCCGGACTTCGTCCCCGTCCCCGACGGCTGGGACACCGCCTTCGGCCCCGACGTCCGGGCCGCCTGCCTCGGCTACGTCGAGGAGCACTGGACGGCGCTCGCCCCCGCCGGTTCTCAGGGACAGGACCCCCGCTCATGACCGCACAGCTCGAGAACGCCGAGGACATCGGGACCTGGACCTCCGGTCTCGTCGCCCGGTTCGAGGAACAGGCCGGCCGGGCCCCCGGAGCCGTCGCCGTACGGTGGGGCGACGCCACACTCTCGTACGGGGAGCTGAACGAGCGGGCGAACCGGATCGCGCGGTGGCTGATCGCCCGGGGCGTCGGACCCGGGGACACCGTCGCCGTCGCCCTGCCGTCCTCGCCCGAGCTGGTGGCCGCCCTCCTCGGCACACTCAAGTCCGGTGCGCGCTATCTGCCGCTCGACCCCGGCTATCCGGCCGAGCGCCTCGCCTACATGACGGCCGACGCCCGCCCCCGCGCGCTGATCACCACCCCCGAGGTGGAGGCGGGGCTCGGACCCGTCGACGCCGCCACGCTGTACGCCGGCGAGGAGGGCACCGGGTCCGCCCCGGACGCCCACGCCCCGAACCCGGCCGGCCGGTTCACCGGCCCGGACCAGGCCGCGTACACGATCTACACCTCCGGTTCGACGGGCCGCCCCAAGGGCGTCGTCGTCACCCACCGCTCGCTGGCGAACTTCCTCGCGTTCATGTCCGCGCACCACCAGGTGCACGCGGGTGACGTCGTGCTCTCCACGACCCCGGTCTCCTTCGACATCGCGGGCCTGGAGCTCTACCTCCCGCTGGTCAACGGGGCCACGCTGCACCTCGTGCCGCGCGCCACGACCGTCGACGGCGCCGCGCTGCGCCGCCATCTCGCCGGGGCCCGCCCCACCCTGATCCAGGGCACGCCCGCCCTGTGGCAGCTGCTGCGCGAGGCCGGCTGGACCCCGGCCGAACTGGCCGCCGGGACACGCGTGCTGTGCGGCGGCGAGGCGCTGCCGCAGGACCTGGCCGACTTCCTCTCCGCGGACGGCCACGCCGAGGTGTGGAACCTGTACGGCCCCACCGAGACGACCATCTGGTCCCTGGTGGCCCCGGTGCGCGCGGGCGAGCCCGTCTCCATCGGCACCCCGATGTGGAACACCGGCGCCCACGTCCTCGACGAGCGCCTGGAGCCCGTGCCGGCCGGCGAGTCCGGCGAGCTGTACCTCTCCGGCGACGGCCTGGCCCGCGGCTACCACGGCCGGGCCGCGCTGACCGCCGAGCGGTTCGTCGCCTGCCCCTTCGGCCCGCCCGGCGCCCGCATGTACCGCACCGGCGACGTCGTGCGCCGCCGCCCCGACGGCACCCTGGACTTCCTGGGCCGCGTCGACGAGCAGGTCAAGATCCGCGGCTACCGCATCGAACTCGGCGAGATCGAGGAGGCCTTGCGCCGGCTGCCCGAGGTCGCCCAGGCCCGGGTCGTCGTCCGCGCCGACGACGACGGCCTCACGCGGCTCGCCGGCTATGTCGTGCCCACCCCCGGTCACGCCCCCGGTCAGGCCCCCGAGCCCGCCGCACTGCGTGCCGCGCTCACCGCGTGGCTGCCCGACCACATGGTCCCGGCCGGCATCGCCGTCCTCGACCGCTTCCCGCTGACCCCGGCGGGCAAGGTCGACCGCGCGGCGCTGCCGCCCCTGGAGTTCGCGCACTCCACCCCGTACCGCGCACCGGAGGGCGAGCGCGAGCGGGCCCTGGTGGAGCTCTTCCGCGAGGTCCTGCGGGTCGAGCGGGTCGGCGCCGACGACAGCTTCTTCGACCTCGGCGGGAACTCGCTGCTCGCCACCCGCCTCCTGGCCCGGGTCCGCGCCACGCTTGCCGTCGAACTCCCCATCCGTACGGTCTTCGAGGACCGCACCCCCGCCGCGCTCGCGCTCCGCCTCGACGAGGGCGCCCCCGCCCGGCCCGCGCCCCGGGTCATGGCACGCGGGGAGCACATCCCCGTCTCGTACGCGCAGCAGCGCCTGTGGTTCCTGCACCGCCTCGAAGGCCCGAGCACCACCTACAACCTGCCCATCGCCGTACGGCTCACCGGCGAACTCGACCCGGCCGCGCTGCGCGCCGCCGTGGACCATCTGCTCGCCCGCCACGAGAGCCTGCGGACGTACTTCGCCGAGGGCCCGCACGGCGCCGAGCAGATCGTGGTGCCCGCCGCCGAGGCGCGCGTCGAGGTGACCGTCCACGACCTGCGGGCGGAGGCGCTCCAGGCCGCGGTCGACCGGGCCGCCGGGTACCTCTTCGACCTGGCCGCCGAGATCCCGACCCGCGTCGACCTCTTCCGTACCGGCCCCCGGGACCATGTCCTGCTGCTGTGCATCCACCACATCGCCAGCGACGGCTGGTCCCTCGCCCCGCTCGTGAAGGACCTCTGCGAGGCCTACAACGCCCACCGCGCCGCCACCGCACCGGAGACGGCCGAACTCGGCGTGCAGTACGTGGACTACACGCTGTGGCAGCGCGAGCTGCTCGGCTCCACGGACGACCCGGACTCCCCGATGTCCCGGCAGCTCGGCTACTGGCGCGAGCGGCTCGCCGGCGCCCCCGAGCTGCTCGACCTGCCCACCGACCGGCCGCGCCCGGCGCTCGCCGGCTTCCGCGGCGACGTCGTCCGCTTCGACGTCGGCGCCGCGCTCACCGAGCGGCTGCAGTCCCTCGCCCAGCGGGAGCGGGCCAGCCTCTTCATGGTGCTCCAGGCCGCCACCGCGACCCTGCTCACCAAGCTCGGCGCGGGCACCGACATCCCGCTCGGCTCCCCCCTCGCCGGCCGCGCCGACAGCGCGCTCGACGAGCTCGTCGGCTTCTTCGTGAACACGCTCGTGCTGCGCACCGACACCTCGGGCAACCCGGCCTTCACCGAGCTGCTCGCCCGCGTCAACGCCTCGAACCTCGCCGCGTACGAGCACCAGGACCTGCCCTTCGAGTACCTGGTCGAGGTCCTCAACCCGGCCCGCACCACCAGCCACCACCCGCTGTTCCAGGTGATGCTGGTGCTGCAGAACAACGTCGAACCCGAGTGGCGGCTCGACGGGCTCGCGGCCGCGCACGAGACCGTGCCCACGCACACCGCGAAGTTCGACCTGACGATCGAGCTCACCGAGCGCTTCGACGAGCACGGCGCGCCCGACGGGCTGCGCGGCGAGATCGAGTACGCGACCGACCTCTTCGACCGGGAGACCGTCGAACGGTTCGCCCGCTATCTGCTGCGGATCCTCGACGCGGTCGTCGCCGACCCCGCCCGCCCGCTGGACTCCGTCGACCTCCTCGACGGGCCCGAGCGCACGTCGCTCCTCGACACCTGGAACGCGACCGCCCTCGACCTGCCCGGCGACTGCTTCCCCGCCCTCTTCGAGGCGCAGGTCGCCCGCACCCCCGACGGGCTCGCCCTCGTCCACGAGGACACCGAGCTGAGCTACGCCGAACTCGACCGGCGCGCCAACCGGATCGCCCACTGGCTCATCGCGCGCGGCGTCGGCCGCGACGACGTCGTGGGCCTCTCGCTGCGCCGCTCTCCCGAGCTCCTCGCGGGCCTCCTGGGCATCCTGAAGGCCGGCGGGGTGTATCTGCCGCTCGACCCCGACTACCCGCCCGAGCGGCTCGCGTTCATGGTCGAGGACACCCGCCTCAAGGTGCTGCTCACCACGGGCGACGTGCTCGCGAAGCTGCCCGCCGAGGCCCACGGCGTCCTCCGCCTCGACGTCGACGACCCGGACGCGCGGGCCGAGCTGGCGGCGATGCCCGACCACGCCCCGACCGACGCCGAACGGCTCGCCCCGCTGCGGCCCGAGGACCTGGCGTACGTCATCTACACCTCGGGCTCGACCGGCCGGCCCAAGGGTGTCGCCGTCACCCACCGCGGCATCCCCAACCTGGCCCGCAGCTACATCGAACGGTACGGCCTCGACGAGAACTCCCGCTTCCTGCAGTTCTCCTCGATCAACTTCGATCCGACGTTCTGCGAGATGTGCTGCACCCTGCTCTCCGGCGCGGCCGTCGTCCTCACCTCGCCCGAGGAGCTGCTCTCCCCGGACCGCCAGCGCGCGCTGACCGCCCGCCACCGGCCCACCCACATCACCTTCTCGCCGACGATCCTCGGCTCCATGGCCGAGGACGCGCTCGCCGGCGTGCGGAACCTGATGGTGGCCGGCGAGGCCTGCCCGCCCGGACTCGCCGCGACCTGGTCGCGGGGCCGCACGATGATCAACGCGTACGGGCCGACCGAGGCGACCGTCGACACCCTGTACTGGGAGTGCGGCAGCGCCGGCCCCGCGTTCGAGGCCGACTCGGTGCCCGTGGGCCGCCCCCTGCACAACACCCGGGTCTACGTCCTGGACGCCGCGCTGCGGCCCGTCGCCCCGGGCGTCACCGGCGAGCTGTACATCGCCGGCCACGGCCTCGCCCGCGGCTATCTGGGCCGCCCCGGTCTGACCGCCGAACGGTTCGTCGCCTGCCCGTACGGCCCGCCCGGTACCCGGATGTACCGCACCGGCGACCTCGCGAAGTGGCGCACACTGCCCGGCGGCGAGGGGGTCGTCGACTTCGTCGGCCGCGCCGACGACCAGGTCAAGATCCGCGGCATGCGGATCGAGCTCGGCGAGATCGAGGCCGTGCTCGACACTCACGAGGGCGTCGCCCAGTCCGTCGTCGTCGTCCGCGAGGACACCGCCGACCACAAGCAGCTCGTCGGCTATGTCGTACCCAAGGCCGGCGACGCGGCCGCCCGTGACCTCGCCGACGACATCGAGCACGTCGACAAGTGGCAGGAGATCCACGAGCAGGGCTACAGCGAACAGGAGGACCTGGGCGTCGAGCAGGACTTCACCGGCTGGAACAGCAGCTACGACAACCAGCCGATCCCGCTGGAGGAGATGCGCGAGTGGCAGGCCGCGACCGTCGGCCGCATCCTCGACCTGCGCCCGCGCCACGTCCTGGAGGTCGGCGTCGGCTCCGGCCTGATCCTGTGGCAGGTCGCCCCGCACGTCGACACGTACACGGGCGTCGACTTCTCGCCCTCCCTGATCCAGACGCTCGGCGCCCGCGTCGAGGAGTCGGAGCTGCGCGACCGGGTGCTGCTGCGCAGCCTCGCCGCGCACGAGATCGGGGACCTGGCGGGCCGGCGCTTCGACACCGTCGTCATCAACTCGGTCGCCCAGTACTTCCCGAGCGTCCACTACCTGATCGACGTCCTGAAGCAGGCCATGGAGCTCCTGGAGCCCGGCGGCCGGATCTTCCTCGGCGACATCCGCCATCTGCGGCTGCTGCACCCCTTCCTCACCGCGACCGCCCTGCACGGCGGCGCGCACGCCGACGAACCTGTCGCGGCCGTCCGGGACCTGGTGGCCCACACCGTGGAGCTGGAGAGCGAGCTCCTCCTCGACCCCGCGTTCTTCAGCCGGATCGGCGAGGAGATCACGGACGTCGCGGGCGTCGACATCCAGCTCAAGCGCGGCCACCACCGCAACGAGCTGACGGACTTCCGCTACGAGGTCGTCCTCCACAAGCGGGGCGCCGAGCTGCGCTCCGTACGGGAGGCGCCCGAGCTCATCTGGCAGGAATCGGGAGGCCTGGACGCCCTGCGGGACCGGCTGGAGGCGCAGCGCCCTGCGATGCTGCGCGTCACCGGCATCCCCAACCACCGCGTCGCCGCCGAGATCGAGGCCGCCCACCGTGTCCGTACGGAGTCGGCGGCCCGGATACGCGACCTCGGGCTCGATGCCCGCGAACGCCCGGGCGTCGACCCGGAGGCGGTGCACACGCTGGCCGAACAGCTCGGCTACCGCGCCAGGGCGACCTGGACCGACGCCTCGGAGGGCGACCTCTTCGACGTCCTCCTCGTCGACGCGGGCGACCCGGCGGCCGAGCACCCGCTCCTGACCGACCTGTTCCTGCACAAGGCCGCGCCCGGACAGTCCCTGTACGAGCACGGCAACGACCCGCGCGCCGAGGACCACGGCCGCAAGCTCGCGCTCGAACTGCGCCGGCACGCCGCCCGCCACCTCCCCGAGCACATGGTGCCCGCGGCCGTCGTCCTGCTCGACAGGCTGCCGCTCACCCCGAACGGAAAGCTCGACACCCGGCAGCTCCCGGCCCCGGACTTCACCTCCCGTGCCGTACGCCCGCCGCGCACCGAGCGGGAGATCACCCTCGCCCGGCTCTTCGCCGAGGTCCTCGGTCTCGACACCGTCGGCGTCGACGACCAGTTCTTCGACCTCGGCGGCGACTCCATCCGCTCGATCCAGCTGGTCAGCCGCGCCCGCGCCGAGGGCTTCGTGATCACCCCTCGGGACGTCTTCCAGTACCAGACCGTCGAGGCGCTGATCGTCCGCGCCGCCCAGCAGGCCGAGACGCTCGACCCCGCGGTCGTGGCCGCCGGCGAACTGCCGCACTGGCTGAAGACGCTGGAGACCCCCGACCCCTCGTACGGCGAACCCGGCGAACCCGGCGAACCCGGCGAACCCGGCGGCGTCCACGCCGAGCTGGTCCGTCCGGTGCCCGCGGAGCTCGCGGAGGCGCTGCTCACCGCGCTGCCCCGGATGTTCCACGCCGGTCCCGAGCACATCGCGCTCGCCGCGCTCGCCCCGGCGCTCATCGAGTGGCGCGGGCGGCGGATCCCGTCCGACCGGTCCGCGCTCCGCGTCGACCTGGCGACCGCGGGATCGGACGGATACCCGGTGCCGGTCCGGCTCACACCGGGCCTCGCGAACCTGGACAAGAGCCTCGCCGACCCGCGCGGCCTGGCCCGCGCGCTCAAGCGGGTGAAGGAGCAGATCCGGTCCCTGCCGGCCGAGGGCCGCAACTACCGCGAACTGCGGCAGGGCGGCGGCGACGCGGGGCGGCAGCTGGCGGCGTACGCGCCCTCACAGGTCTGCTTCCGCCACGACACCGCCGAGGCCCCGGAGCAGGCGTACCCGCTGCTGGTCGACGTACGGCGGCAGAACGGGAGCAAGGCGGAGACGGTGTGGCGCTGGGACACGGCCCTCTTCGACGAGGACGACATCACGGCGCTCGCCGACCGGTGGATCCAGACCCTGGCCGGGCTCGCCGCCCTGACCGGCCACCCGGAGCTCGGCGGGCTCACCCCTTCCGACGTACGCCTGCTCAGCCTCAAGCAGTCCACGCTCACCGAGCTCGAACGGACCTACCCGGGCCTCACGGACGTCCTGCCGCTCGCCCCGCTCCAGCAGGGCCTGCTGCTGCACGTCAGCGCCGCCGACCCGGAGACCGACGCCGACCCGTACCAGGGACAGACGGTCTTCGACCTGGCCGGGCCGCTGGACGCGGAGCGGCTGCGGCGGGCCGCGCAGGGCCTGCTCATGCGCCACGACAACCTGCGGGCGTGCTTCGCGGTCCGGGGCCTGGAGACACCCGTCCAGATCGTGCGGGACTCCGTCGACGTGCCGTGGCGGACCCACGACCTGTCCGGTCTCGGTCCCGAGGAGCAGGCCGCGGAGCGTGAGCGGATCGCCGCGGAGGACGCGGCGCTCCGCTTCGACCTGGCGACCGGCCCGATGCTCCGCTTCTCGCTGCTGCGGTTCTCCGAGACCCGCCACGAACTGCTCGTCGCGGAACACCACATCCTGCTCGACGGCTGGTCCATGCCGGTCGTCTGGCGCGACCTGTTCGACCTGTACGCGGGCCGGGAACCGGCGCCCGTCGTCCCGTTCCGGGACTATCTGGCCTGGCTGGCCGAGCAGGACAGGGAGGAGGCGGCCGAGGCCTGGCGGGCGTACCTGACCGGCGTCGGCGGGCCGACCAGGATCGGGCGCCCGGGGCTCTCCCCGCACGTCCTGCCGCGCACCGCCTCCGCCGTCCTGCCGGCCGGCCTGACCCGGGACCTGGAGCGGGCCGCCGCCCGCCTCGGCATCACCCTGAACACGGCGCTGCAGACCGCCTGGGGACTCCAGCTGGGGCGCCTCACCGGCAGCGCAGACGTCGTGTTCGGCACCACCGTCTCGGAGCGGCCGGCCGAGATCGACGGCATCGAGTCCGTCGTCGGCCTGCTCATCAACACCGTGCCCCTACGGGTGCGGACGGAGCCCGGCGAACCGCTCGCGGCGACCCTGCGCCGGGTGCAGTCCGCCCAGCTGGAGGTGTTCCCGCACCGCCATCTCGGGCTGACCGAGATCCAGCGCCTGGCGGGCGCGGGCGAGCTGTTCGACTCGTACTACGTCTTCCAGAACTACCCCGACCAGGAGGACCCGGCCGCCGGGACCGGCGAGCTGAGGGCGACCGAGCGGACGGAGGGCGCCAAGGGCGTCTCGCACTATCCGCTGGGCATCACCGTCCTGCCCGGAGACCGGCTGGAGATCCTCTTCGGCTACCACCCCGATCTGTTCGACCAGCGGCGGATCGACACCATCAAGGAATCCCTCATCGAGATCATCGAGGCGATCGCCGCGGAGGGCTCGGCATGAAGAGCTTCTTCCGGTTGATCCGCGAACTGCCCATCCCCGTACGGATCCTGCTGCTGTGCGCGATGGCGCGCGCGGTCAGCTTCTTCGCGATCCTGGCCTATCTGCCCATCTATCTGCACGACGCGCTCGACATGAACGGCGCGACCATCGGCTATGTGCTCGGCGGCTGCCTGATCGTCGGCACGGTCGTGAGCGTCTACGGCGGCTATCTCGCCGACCGGTTCGTGAAGGTCCACTTCATGATCGCCCTGGACGTCGTGCTCACGGTCCTGTACGGCGGGCTGCCGCTGATCGGCTCGCCCGTCCTGGTCATCGGCGTCCTGCTCGTCGCCAACATCGCCTCCTCGTCGATGAGCGTCACCGCCAACGCGCTCCTCGCCGACCTGCTGCCCTCGGAGAACCGGGCCAAGGTGTTCTCGCTGCGCTACTCGCTGCAGAACATCGGCGCCGCCGTCGGCCCGTTCCTCGGCGTCTGGACGGTCAAGGCCGGCCAGGGCGGTCCGTTCGTGCTCTCCGCCGCCGTCATCTTCGCCGCGCTGCTGCCGCTGCTGGTCTTCCGCCGGCTCTTCACCGGGGCCGCCACCGCGCAGGAGAAGGAGGCCCAGGAGAAGGCCGAGGCCGCGCAGGACGACTCCGAGTCGATGAACTTCCGCGAGGTACTGCGGGTCATGCGGGCCGACCGGCGGCTCGGGCTCTTCACCCTCGGCGGCATCCTCAGCATCGTCGTCTACGGCCCGCTGCTCACCTACATGTCGCAGTACCTGGTCACGGTCGAGTCCCGCGACACCGCCTACCAGCTCGTCGCCTACATCTCCGCCGCCAACGCGATCGTCGTCATCTCCACCCAGTACGTGATCGGCAGCAGGCTCAAGGAGAAGACGCTGCTGCGCTGGCTGACCTGGGGCACGGGGGCGTTCGTCCTCGGACTGATCGGCATGGCCCTGTCCACCGAGGCCTGGATCATCGTCGCCGCGATCGTCGTCTTCACCCTCGGCGAGGTGATCGTCGTGCCCGCCGAGTACATGTTCATCGACAACATCGCCCCCGAGAACCTGCGCGGCAGCTACTTCGGCGCCCAGAACCTCGTCCACATCGGCGTGGCCATCGGGCCGGTGATCTGCGGCTTCCTGCTCGTGCACGCCTCGCCCACCGCCATGTTCGCCGCGCTGATCGCCCTGGTGATCGCCGGCTGGTGGTTCTACGTCCTCGGCTGCCGCGCCCCCGCACCCGCCACCACCACCGCCGTCGGTACCGACGCGCAGAAAGTGAATCCGTGAGGTGACCATGAGCTTCGACCAGATCGTCCAGAAGACCCTCTGCCCGTTCGCCAGGACCTCGAAGATGGGCCCGCCGCTCACCGTCGCGTCGGCCGACGTCGAGCGGGAGCTGCGCGAACACCGCACCGCCATCGCGGACTTCTTCCGTACGGCCCGGGCGGACGAGCTCGACGGCATGGTGATCACCTTCGAGGACGAGACCCTCGGCGCGAGCCTGGACTCCCTGACACGGCTGACGAAGCGGTTCTTCGAGACGCTCTGCGCGCTGTACCCGGGCGTCTACATCCAGGACTCTCCCCGGCCGGACGAGACCTGGTACGCGATGATCGAGGGCGAGCGCTTCTTCGTCGTCTCCTTCGCGCCCTGCTATCCCGAGCACTCCCCGCGCCACAACCACGGCAGCCCGCACACGTACTTCCTGCTCCAGCCGGCCTCCACCTTCGAGCGGAACGCGGAGGCGATCGACAGGCGCAGGGAGCGCATCCACCGGGCGTTCACGGCGGTGGGCAGGCCGTACGACGCCCCTCTCGCCAACGTCGAGAACGACATGTTCAAGTCCGTCATGCCGATCGAGCCGATCGACCGGCACATCCCCTGGTGGGAGGCCGGGGACGGCGCGATGAAGAAGGCGGGGTAGCGGGGGAGATGATCGAGGAACTGCTGCCGCGGCCGGTCACGACCGCGGAGGCGTTCGGCGATCCGGCGGGGCCACCCGTGCCCTTCCCCGGGGAGGAGCATCTCCTCGCCCACGCCGTGCCCGCGCGGCGCCGGGAGTTCACCACCGCGCGGGCGTGCGCGCGGCGTGCGCTCGGGCGGCTCGGCGTCCCGCCGGTGGCCATCCCGTACGACGCCGACCGCGCGCCCGTGTGGCCGGACGGTGTCGTCGGCAGCATCACGCACTGCACCGGCTACCGCGCCGCCGCCGTGGCGCGGGCGACCGACCTGGCGTCCCTCGGCTTCGACGCCGAACCGCACGGCCCGCTGGAGCACGACGGCGTCCTGCACATGGTCACCGGCGCTCAGGAGCGGGCGCACCTGGCCGAGCTGGCGCGGCTGCGGCCCGATGTCCACTGGGACCGGGCGCTGTTCAGCGCCAAGGAGAGCGTGTTCAAGGCCTGGTCCCCGCTGACCGGCCGCTGGCTGGACTTCACGGAGGCCACGGTCACCTTCCGGCCGCGTACGGAGACGTTCACGGCCCGGCTGCTCGTCGAGGGACCGCTGGTCGACGGCGTCAGGCTGACCGGCTTCGAGGGGGGATTTCTGGTCAGGGACGGGCTGCTGCTCACGGCGACGACGGTGAGCCGGTCCGTGCGCGCGGGCCCCGGTGCCGACAATGGCCCCCGACCGGCACGACCGAGGGGAAGCCGATGACGCTCATGGCCTATGGCTGGGACTCCGACTGGGCGGACGCGTTCGCCCCGTACGAGGGGGCGGGTCTCGTGCCCGGCCGTATCGTCCGGGTGGACCGCGGCCGCTGCGAACTCGTCGTCGCGGACGGCGGAACGACGACCGGCGCCGGTGCCGGTGCCGGTGCCGGTGCCAGCGCCAGCGCCGGTACCGGAACTCGTACGCGTACGTTACGGGCCGACACCGAGCCCGTCCTCTCCGCGGACCCCCGGGACGCCCCCTGTACGGGCGACTGGGCCGCCGTGGACACCACGCCCGCGAGCGGACCCGTCGTACGCGCCCTGCTGCCGCGCCGCACCCGCTTCACCCGCTCGACCTCCTCCGCCCGCTCCGAGGGCCAGGTCCTCGCCGCCAACATCGACCTCGCCGTCATCGCCGTCTCGCTGGCCGTCGAGCTCGACCTGGGCCGCCTGGAGCGTTTCCTCTCCCTGGCCTGGTCCAGCGGCGCCCAGCCGGTCGTCGCCCTGACCAAGACGGACCTGGTCCCCGACATCACCCATCTCGTCACCGACGTCGAGCGGGCCGGCCCGGGAGCCGCGGTGTTCCCCGTCAGCGCGGTCAGCGGCGAGGGCCTCGACGCGCTCGCCGCCGAGCTGGCCGGCCGTACCTCCGCGCTCCTGGGACAGTCGGGCGTGGGCAAGTCCACTCTCCTCAACGCCCTGTTGGGCGTCGAGGAGCAGGAGTCGGGACCGGTCCGGGGCAGCGACGGCAAGGGGCGGCACACCACCACCACCCGCGATCTGCTGCTCCTGCCGGGAGGCGGGCTGCTGATCGACACCCCCGGGCTGCGCGGGGTGGGCCTGTGGGAGGCCGACGAAGGGCTCTCCCAGGTCTTCGCGGAGATCGAGGAACTGGCCACGCACTGCCGTTTCCACGACTGCGAACACCACGCCGAGCCGGGCTGCGCGGTCCTCGCGGCCGTCGAGGACGGCACGCTCTCGCACCGCCGGTTCGAGAGCTACCGCAAGCTGCTCAGGGAAGCCGCCTGGATCGCCTCGCGCACCGACGCGCGGCTACGGGCCGAACTGGGCCGGGAGTGGCGGCGCCGGGAGGCCGCCGGCCGTGAGATGTACGAACGCAAGCGCGGCGGGAAACACCGCAAGGCGTTCTGACGGTGGCCCGGCCACCGCCCCCGACCGCGGGGCGTGGCCACTTGCAGCCACTGCACCTTGGTGCCATGCGAAGTTCTTGTAGCGCCCGTTCGAGCGCTGGCAGATTACTCAGCGGCAGCCGGTGAAGCGCCTGGAAAACAAAGGCGGTTCACCGGCCCACCTGCGGAAATGGGTAATTCCCTCACGCCACTTCGACGAAATGGGACGCGAATGCGAAGCAAGGCTTTCGGCTACCTGATCTCGTGCGCCGCGGCCGTGACGATGGCGGTCCTTGCGGCCCCCGCCGCGCAGGCCGACACGGCCGTCACCACCACCGTCGGCGCCACGACCAACGACGACGGCGACAGCTGGGGCTGGGACTGACCCTCCGCGGCCCCCACACCCCAACGCCAGAGAGGGCGAATCCGTGACCATTGACCAGGGCGTACTCCACTACGACTTGTCCACCGACGAGGTCGCCGAGCTGGACGCGCTGATCGCCGGGCTGAAGGACGCGGGCTACGACCCGGGCGACCCGCTCTTCCACGACGAGGCCTGGGACCTCGCCTCCCGGCTGCCGGCCGGGCTGCGCAAGTTCCTCGCGGAGTTCCGGCGCGACGACCCGGCCGCGGCGTTCAAGATCAGGGGATTCACGGTCGACGACACCGCCGTGGGACCGACCCCGCGGAACTGGGCGGAGGCCGCCGCCTCCCTGCGTACGCGGCGTGAGGAACTCTTCCTTTCCCTGATCGGCAAGTGCCTCGGGGAGGTGTTCAGCTGGCCGACGCTGCAATCCGGAAGAATGATCCAGAATGTGCTGCCGATCGCCGGCGAGGAGAACGAGCAGAGCGGTCACGGCAGTGACGTCCTGCTCGAATGGCACACCGAGGACGGCTTTCACCCTTATCGCTGTGACTATCTCGCCCTCTTCGGAATACGGAACCACGACCGGGTGCCGACGACGGTCGCGTCCATACGCGATGTGACTCTGAGTGCGGAAACGCGCAAGATCCTCGGCGAACCGCGGTTCTACATTCTTCCGGACGACGAACACCTGCGGCAGCTCGCCGCCCAGCAGCCCGACCACCCGGGCCTGCTGCGGATGCGGGCCATGCGCGAGACCCCGGAGCCCGTGGCCGTCCTGTTCGGCGCGCCCGACTCGCCGTATCTGCGGATCGACCCCTTCTTCATGCGCTGTGTGGAGGGCGACTCCGCGGCCGAGCAGGCACTCAAGGAGCTCGTACGGGAGCTGGAGGCGGCGACCCACGACGTGGTGGTCGAGGCCGGGACCCTGCTCGTCGTCGACAACTACCTGGCCGTGCATGGCCGCAAGGCGTTCACCGCCCGGTACGACGGCACCGACCGGTGGCTGCAGAAGGCGATCATCACGCGCGATCTGCGCAAGTCCCGGGAGACCCGGGACACCGCCGCCGGCCGCGTCCTGATCTAGGGGCTGGGACACGATGGCAGCCTCCGAAGGTGTGCCGCTGGACGCGATCGTCCTCGCCGACGTCGCGGTCGTCCTCGTCGTCGGCGCCGTGATGGTGAGACTGGGCCGGCGGCTGCACCAGCCGCCGGTGGTCGCCGAGATCGCGGCCGGTCTGATGCTCGGCCCCAGTCTGCTCGGGCTGCTGCCGGGCGACCTGCCCGCGCTGATCTTCCCGCCCGAGGCCAGGCCCGGCCTGTCGGCACTCGCCCAACTGGGCCTCGCGCTCTTCATGTTTTCGGCGGGCTGGGAGCTGGACCTGCGGGCGCTGCGCGGCCGGACCCGGTCGGTGGGCTCGACGGCCTTCCTGGCCATGGCGGTGCCGTTCGCGGTGGGTGCGGGGGCGGCGGCGCTGCTGTACCGCTCGACGGCCCCCGACGGGGTCGGCGCCGACATGTTCGTGCTCTACATGGCGACGGCCTTCTCGATCACCGCGTTCCCCGTCCTGGCCCGGATCATCCGGGACCGGCGGCTCGGTCACACCCGGGTCGGCTCGACGGCGATGGCCTGCGCGGCGGCGGGGGACGTGGTCGCCTGGTGCGTCCTGGTCCTGGTGGTGGCGCTGGCGGGCGCGGGGGCCGGGAAGGGGGCCGGGACGGGCGGGTTCTTCACGGTGATCGCCCTGACCGTCGCCTACGCGGCGGGCATGCTGTTCGTCGTACGGCCCCTGCTGCACCGGGCGCTGCGCTCCGCCGCCGGGGGGCGGCAGGAGACCGGCGTACGGCTGGTCCTGATCGTGTCCGGGGTGCTGCTCTCCTCGTACGCCACCTCCTGGATCGGCATCCACGCCATCTTCGGGGCCTTCGCCTTCGGCCTGGTCATGCCGCGCGCGGCGGGGCCGGAGCTGCACCGGCAGGTCGCCGTCCCGCTGGAGAAGGCGTCCTCCCTGCTGCTGCCCGTCTTCTTCGTCATCACCGGTCTCTCCGTCGACATCGGCGGCCTCGGCCGGGATGGGCTGTTCGCCCTGCTGGTCGTCCTGGTGGCGGCGGTGGCCGGCAAGTTCGCCGGCGCGGCGATCCCGGCGCGGCTCTCGGGGATGAGCTGGCGGGACGCCGGGGCGTTCGGGACGCTGATGAACACCCGCGGTCTCACCGAGATCGTGATCCTGGGGATCGGCCGTCAGATGGGCCTGATCGGGCCCGAGTTGTTCACCGGCATGGTTGTGATGGCCCTCGTGACGACGGCGATGGCCGGCCCTCTGCTGCGTCTGCTCGGCGTGGGGGAGGACGTGACGCGCGTGGCGCCCGTACCGGATCAGTCCGCGACCGACCGCAAGGAAACGATCGGAGCCAAGGGATGAAGCCCGCACGGCACTTCGGATACGAGCACCGGGCCAACGGCACGGTCGTCATCACCCGCGGCTGCCGCATGGTCGGCGTCGTACGCGGCGACGCCCAGGTCCTGCGGTTCCTCGACGACATGGCGGAAGGACACCCGCAGGAGGTGCTGGCCCGCTGGGTGATCCACCCTGCGGCAGGCAACGGGGGCCACCTCACGACGACCCCCGGCCGTTCCGCCAGGCCCCGGGCGACCCCTGACGACCCCGCCTGACCGGCGGCCCGTCTGGGGACCTCACTCCTGCGGCAGTTCCACGTCCAGTCGGCTGAGGTGGCTCGGGTCCATCAGGATGTCGACGGCCGTGATGCGGCCGTCGATGACGGTGAAGCCGATCACCGACCTCGGTTTGCCGTCCGGCGCCCACACCAGGCCCGCCGCCCCGTCCACCAGGGCGACCCGGGCTTCGCGGACGCGTTCGGTGAGGCTCTCGGCAACCGCCTCCGCCACCGCCCGGGCGCCGTGGGCCGTCGTCGTGCCGGTGCGGAGCGCCTCCGTGTCCGCCCGCAGCACCACGTCCGGGTCGAGCAGCGCGAGCAGCCCCTCGACGTCGTCGCTCTGCGTGGCGGCCAGGAACGCCGTCACCACCTCCCGCTGGCGCGGCAGGTCCGGCTCCGGCATCTCCTCCGTGCCCTGCACGCGCCGCCTGGCACGGGCGGCCAGCTGCCGGGTGGCGGCCGGCGTGCGTTCCACGATCGGCGCGATCTCCTCGACCGGCACGTCGAACAGGTCGTGCAGCACGAATGCCAGCCGCTCGGCCGGCGTCAGCGTGTCCAGGACGGCCAGGAGCGCCCGCTGCTCGGGGTCGTCGGCACCCGGCTCACCCGGCTCACCCGGCTCACCCGCCTTGCCCGGCTCGCCCGCGCCCCACGGGTCCCACGGGTCCCACGGGTCCTCGCGCCGCGCCTCGCGCGCACGCAGCGTGTTCAGACAGACGCGCGCGACGGCCGTCGTCAGCCGGCCGCCGAGATCATCGATCTCCCCGGCGCCGCCACCCGCGCCGGCACGGCTCAGCCGCCCCCACGCCTCCCGTACCGCCTCGTCGGCCTCGCCCGAGGAGCCGAGCATCCGGTAGGCGACCGCCCTCAGCCGAGGCCTGTGTTCCTCGAAACGGCCGGCCAGGAACTCATGATCCACCGCGTGATCCACCACCGCTCGCAACCTCCGTGAGGCATGGCTCCACTGTCATCGGAGTGTCCTCCGAAAACACCCCGATCCGGTGGAGGCGGATGCGGCGGCGGATGCGTGAACCGGAGCCGTCAGTCGCCGTGCCCCGGTCCACCACTGCCGAAGCCGCCGCTGGAGATCCCGCCCCACTTGCGCTTCTCCTCGCTCGGCGGGTCGGGCGAGGTCTCGGTGCCCGACGTGCCGCCGTCCTTCAGCTGGTACGGCATGAGCCGGTGCTCACCGTCGGTGCGGGGCATCTCGGCGGGCCTGCGGTACTCGGACATCTCGCCGGGCAGCTCGTCCGTCTCCGGCCGGTGCGGCTGCTCCTCGGGCTTGGGCGTCGGACTTTCCTTGTCCCTGATCCTGAACCCGAGCCAGACCGCGCCGATCAGCACGGCGACGACGATCAGACCGCCGAGCACCTGGGCCAACCCGGACTGCCAGACACCGGCCGCCGTGGTGAGCTGCGGGGATTCCACGAGGAAAGTGTTCATATCCCAGGAGTACCCATTCCTGAGCAGGATGGGACATTTCAACCGCCCCGAACTCGTGTGAAACATTTCCCCGCCCCCATCGCGTCAATGAGGTGTACGGCGACCACGCCGCGAGGGAAGGGAGGGGCATGAGGAAGTCCCGCGCGGACGAGTTCCAGGAGTTCGCCTCCGCGAGAACAGGGCATCTGTTCCGGTCGGCATGCCTGCTGACCAGCGGCGACACCCATCTCGCCGAGGACCTGGTGCAGGAGACGCTGGGCCGGATGTACGCGCTGTGGGGGCGCGTCCAGCGGATCGGCAACCCGGCCGCGTACGCGCAGACCGTCCTGGTGCGTACGTTCCTCAGCCACCGGCGGCGGGCCTCCGCGACCGAGCGCCCGCTCGGGGAGCTGCCCGACCGCGCCCCGGCCACCGGCGACGACCCGGCGCTGCGGATCGCCCTGCTCGACGCGCTGGCCGCGCTGGCGCCCAAGGACCGGGCCGTCATCGTGCTGCGGTACTGGGAGGACCGCAGCGTCGAGGAGACCGCCGACGCGATGCACGTGAGCTCCGCGGCGGTCCGCACCCGGTCGGTGCGGGCGCTCGGCAAGCTCCGGGAACGGCTCGGCGGCAGCATCGTCGAGTTCGCACCCCGCTGACCTTCAGAAACCTTTCTTTGACACACGGACCGGAGACGGTGATTCGGCATGCCTCTGCACGAGGGACACGAAGGATTCGAGGAGGAGCTCGGTGCGGCCCTGCGCCGTACCGGCGACGGTTTCGCCGCGGACGACAGCCGCGGCCTGGTCGCCGGCGGGCTGACCCGCGGCCGGCGCCGCCTGAAGCGCCGCCGCGCCGCCGCGGTGACCAGCAGCGTGCTGGCGTTCGCGGTGGTCGGCGTCGGCGGGCTGTACGGCGGGGACCTGCTCGGCTCGGGCGAGGCCAAGGGCTCGTCGGTCGCGGCGCCGAAGCCGGGCGGCGACGGCCAGGGGCACAGTGCCAAGGACACGCCCGTAACGACCGACAAGGTGGCGCCCCGGGCCCAGATCCCGGTCAAGGACATGGCGGCCGTTCTCAAGGCGAACACCCCCGCCGGGCAGTGGACCATCGCCGACGAGAACGACATGGGCCAGTTCGTCACGGGCGTCTACGACGACGGCAAGGGCGCGGCGGGCGTCTCCGTCGGCCTCAACCGGGCGGGCGAGGGCAAGGAGGCCGGCGAGGGCCAGGTGACGTGCCCGGACCAGACCTTCACCCCGCACGACGCCTGCACGACCGAGAACCTGCCGGGCGGCGACCGCCTGATGATCTTCCAGGGGTACGAGTACCCGGACAAGCGCGTGGAGACCAAGAACTGGCGGGCGGTCCTGCTCACCAAGGACGGCTTCCTGATCGACGCGAGCGAGTACAACGCACCCGCCGAGAAGGGCGCCGAGATCTCCCGTACGAACCCGCCCTTCACCGCCGCCCAGCTGAAGAGCCTGGTCACGGCCGAAGGATGGCGTCCGTTGCTCAAGCGGCTGCCGGTGCCCGAGCCCGTGCAGGCCAAGCCGGGCGGCGACACCGCACCGCCGCCGGAGCCCAACGGCGCCTCCGTCCAGGCGACCCTCCGCTCGCTGCTCCCCAAGGGCCTGACGGTGGTCTCCAAGGGCGGTGACGGCGAGTTCGCGTACGTGGTCGTGAACGACGGCAAGGGCAAGAGCCTCGTCCAGATCAACGTGCAGAACCGCATGGGCGACGTGGCCGACGAGCTCTTCCGCAGCGGCTCCACCAAGCTGCCGGACGGACGTCTCGTGAAGACCACCCAGCAGCCCGGCGAGAAGGGCGGCGAGGGCGTGGTCTGGTGGACGGCCGACACCCTCACCAAGGACGGCTTCCGGGTCGTGGTCTCCGCGTTCAACACGGGCGCCCAGCACGACGACGCGACGCGCGCCGAGCCGGCGCTGACGATGGAGCAGCTCAAGTCGATCGCGCTCAGCGCGAGGTGGGCGACGTTCGCGGAGAAGTAGCGACCGCGGGAGCACCAGGTGGGCCGGCCCCGACGAAGGCCGGCCCACTGCCGCGCCCGCCCCCAGACCCGGCCCCGCCCGCTCCCCGTCACTTCGCGTCCGCGTACCGCTCCACCGTCGCCGTCGTGAACGGAAAACGCACCGGCGTCGGGCCGAACGTGATCCGTCCCGCCTCGTCCCCGGCCGCGCGGATCGCCTCCGTGACCGCCTCCGCCTCCTCGGCAGGGCAGTGCACGATCACCTCGTCGTGCTGGAAGAAGACCAGCTCGGCCCGCATCCCCGCGGTGGCGCGGCGCAGCGCGGCGAGCATCAGCAGCGCCCAGTCCGCGGCGCTGCCCTGGACGACGAAGTTACGGGTGAAGCGCCCGCGCGCCCGCGCGTTGCTGGACGCGTATCCGGGCGTGAACTCGCCCTCCTGCGCGCCGGCAGGAGGCTCGCCACCCTCCTGCGGAAGGCCCGCCTCCTCGTCGTCCCCCGCGCCGACCGCCCGCGGGCTGGTCCGGCCGAGCCAGGTCCGGACGAGCCGGCCCTCCTCGCCGGCCTTCGCCGCGTCGTCGACATAGGCCACCGCCCGCGGGAAGCGGCGGCGCAGCGCGGCCAGGTTCTTCAGGCCGTCCCCGCTGGTCTGCCCGTAGATCGCTCCGAGCAGCGCGAGCTTGGCGTGGTCGCGGTCGCCCGAGAACGCGCGGTCCGACAGCCGGGTGTAGAGGTCGTCGGGGTGTCCGGCGACCTCCATCAGGCCGGGGTCGCGGGAGATCGCGGCCAGGACCCGGGGCTCCATCTGGTCGGCGTCGGCCACGACGAGCCGCCAGCCCGGGTCGGCGACGACCGCCTGCCGTATGACCTTGGGGATCTGCAGCGCGCCGCCGCCGTTCGTGGTCCAGCGGCCGCTGACCGTGCCCCCGGGCAGGTACTCGGGGCGGAAGCGGCCCCCGCGCACCCAGTCCTGGAGCCACGACCAGCCGTGGGCGGTCCAGATCCGGTACAGCTTCTTGTACGCGACGAGCGGCTTCACCGCCGGGTGGTCGAGCTCCTCCAGCTCCCAGCGGCGGGTGGACTTCACCCGGATCCCCGCCTGGGCGAAGGCCTTCACCACGTCGGCCGGCAGGTCGGGCCGGACGCGCCGCCCGAAGGCGGCGGAGACCTCGTCGGCGAGCTCGGCCAGCCTGCGCGGCTCGCCCCCGCCCGCATACCGCTCGCCCAGCAGCTCGTGAAGCAGCTCCCGGTGCACGTCGGCCCGCCAGGGGAGCCCGGCCCGGTGCATCTCGGCGGCGACGAGCATGCCGGCGGACTCGGCGGCCGTGAGCAGCCGCATCCGCCCCGGGTGCTCGGCGCGGTCGTGGCGGCGCTGCTGCTCGGCGTACACCTCCAGGAGACCCTCGAAGGGCACGCCGGACGTCGGCACCGGCTCGAACAGCGAGTCCTGGGAGCCGGGCTCGGCCGCGCGCTGCGGCGGGTCGGGCGGCACGGGTGCGTTCCGCAGCCGCGCGAGGGCGGCCGCCGCGGACCGGGGCTCCCCGAGCCGTCCCTCGTGGCCGAGGAGCAGCTGCTCGGCGTCCTCGATGTCGTAGCACCGCTCGACGCGCACCCTGGCGGCGAGGAGGCGCGGATAGACCTCGGCGGTGGACCGCCACACCCAGCGGGCGACACCCGGCCGGGAACGGACCGCCTCCACCAGGTCCGGCTCGTACCGCACGTCCCCGGCGGGCAGCCCGTCGGACCGGAGGGGGGCCAGCCACGCCCCGCCACCCTCCGGCTCGCCGGCCAGCGCCCACCTCTCGCTCATGGGTGCGAGTCTGGCACTCGCCACTGACAGCGGCGCGCCGCTACGCCGCCGCGTGGAACAGCGCGGCGGCCTCGCCCCTGGAGCCCACCCCCAGCTTCGTCAGGATGTTGGCGACGTGGAACTTCACCGTGGACTCGCTGATGTGGAGCTCCTGCGCGATCTGCCGGTTGCGGTGGCCGAGCGCCAGGTGGGTCAGGACCTCCAGTTCGCGGCCGCCCAGCCCGGTGAGCGGGTCCACGGCCGCGACCGGAGCGTCCGGCGCGGACAGCGGGATCACGGCCGTGATCGTCGTCCCCCAGCCGGGGACCGCGTCCATCTCCAGGCGCCCGCCCAGGACCTCCAGGCGGTCGGTGACGCTGCCCGCGCCCAGGGGGCACGCGTCCAGGGCGCCCGCGCCGTCGTCCCGTACCGCCGCCCGCAGCTCGTGCTCCGTGACCTGCCAGCCGACGTGGACCCGGCGCACCGAGTCCTGTTCCAGGACCACGAGCAGTAGCGCCCGGACGATCGCCCGCGCGCCGTGCGCCACGTCCGCCGCGAGCGAGCGCGGGGTGTCCGGCGGGCCGAGTTCGAGCTGTACGGGGCTGTGCCGCATCATCGTCCGCAGCCCGTCCGCGAGCCGGTCGAACGCCTCACGGGCCGGTTCCTCGGCGACCTCGCGGTCCCGCTTCGCCTCCGCCCGCATCTCGATCAGCGCGTTGACGGCCAGATCGGTGGCGGTCACCCGGGCCGCCCCGTCGTCCACGGCCCGGCTGCGCAGCACCCCGAGGATCCCGGAGAGCGCCGCCGCGTGGGCCGTCGTCAGCTCGGCGATCACCCGCGCGCGCGTGTCGGCGGCCGAGCGCGAACGGGCCAGGGCGCCGGGCAGCGCCTCCACCGCGAACCGGTCGAAGTGGCTGGTCACCAGGTCCCACAGGGCCTGGACGACCCCGAGGACCTCGCCTGGCACGGCCACGGCGCCGTCCTCCCGTACGAGCACGAGGACCGACCGGCGCGCGGTGGCGTCGCTGGTGACGGCGAGG
This sequence comes from Streptomyces vilmorinianum, assembly GCF_005517195.1. Taxonomy (NCBI): domain Bacteria; kingdom Bacillati; phylum Actinomycetota; class Actinomycetes; order Kitasatosporales; family Streptomycetaceae; genus Streptomyces; species Streptomyces vilmorinianum. Next base: position 459,921 of record NZ_CP040244.1, read on the forward strand.
ACCTCGCGCTCGGCGCCGCCGACCGTCGCCCTGCCCTGCCAGGGGCTGCCGGGGGTGCCGGAGGCCAGCAGCGGGGTGAGCTCGGCGGCGGTGAGGAGGTCGGTGTCGCCGACCGCCTTGAAGGGGGAGTGGGCGCAGTGCGTGGAGAGTTCGGCGGCGGTCCGGTGCGGGACGAGCGGCGCCAGGGCCTGCGAGAGCCGGGGCAGGATCTGGCCGAGCGGCTGCCGGATGATCTCGTACGCGGTGGTCAGGGTGGTCGCGTCCATACGAGGCAGCGTAGCCAGGGGACTTGAGGAGCAGGCTGGTCTTTCGGCCAGGCGGGACCGGCCGTTCGACTGGCCGGAGGGGCGGGGCCGTCGCCGGAAGCTGGAGGCCGACCTGAGGAGGATGCGATGGAAGCGATCGTGTACGAGGAGTTCGGCGGCCCGGGCGTGCTGCGCCACCAGACGGGGGTGGCCGTCCCCGAGCCGGGCCGCGGCGAGGTCCGGGTGAAGGTGGCGGCGGTCGGCGTCAACCCGGTGGACCACAAGCGCCGTTACGGCTGGGTGGAGGAGTTCTACCCGACGACGTTCCCGGCCGTGCCCGGCCTGGAGTTCGCCGGGACGGTGGACGCGCTGGGTCCGGACGTGACCGGTGTCGAGGTCGGCGACGAGGTGCTCGGCTGGACGACGACGGGCGCGTACGCCGAGTACGCCCTGGCCGAGGTGTTCGTCCCCAAGCCGGCCGCCCTGTCCTGGGAACAGGCGGCGAGCCTCCCGGTGGCCGGCGAGACGGCCGCCCGTGTCCTCGCCCTGCTGGACCTGAAGGAGGGCGAGACCCTGCTCCTGCACGGCGCGGCGGGCGCGGTCGGCTCGGTCGCCGTCCAGCTGGCGGTCGCGGCGGGCGCCACGGTGATCGGCACGGCCTCGGAGTCCAACCACGCGTACCTGCGCGACCTGGGCGCGATCCCGCTGACGTACGGCGACGGCCTTGCGGACCGCGTCCGGTCGGCGGCGCCGGCGGGCGTGGACGCGGTCTTCGACGCGGCGGGCCACGACACGCTGCCGGTGTCGATCGAGCTGATGGCGGGCCGCACGGACCGCATCGTCACGATCGCGGCGACGGACGCGGCGACCCACGGCATCACCTTCACGGGCGCCACCGCGCCCCCCGACGTGGTGCGCGCCTCGCTGACCACCCAGACCACCCTCATGACACAGGGCCGCCTCTCGATCCGCCTGGCGGAGACCCTCCCCCTGAAGGAGGCCCCAAGGGCCCAGGAACTGAGCGAATCGGGCCACGCCCGGGGCAAGTTGATCCTGCTCCCGTAGCGCTGCGCGGCACCCGGCCGGCCTCCTCGGGTGAGGCACTCGTGAGAAGCTGCTGACCGGCGGCGGCAGGGGACCCGTGCCGCCGCGTACGGAACAGGGGGGAATTTCCATGATCATCACTCGACGCAAGCGGGCGCTCCGGGGCGCGCTCGTCGCCGCGGCCGTCACGGCCGCCCTCGCCACCACCGCCGGTACGGCCTTCGCCTCCGGCGACCCGGCCGAGGCCGAGGCCGCTGCCGCCACCGAGCAGCAGGCCCAGGACGTCCGGAGCCCGGAGCCGCGCGCCGCCGGGGCGGCGGGCGCGGACGCGGCCGCTCCGGTGGAAACGCCCAGCTTCGCCATGACGGCCGTCCACAAGCAGAACTTCCGGCTGTACCACTACTACCCGGACCGCGCGGGCGGCTTCGATCCCCGGTACGACGTGGGCGTCAGCTTCGAGGGCTTCGCCGACTCGATCAACGTCGACAACGACAAGGACGGGTACAGCGACGGCACCTGGAGCGTCTACAAGGACGGCAGGCTGACCTACAGCTACATCGACGACGACCTCAAGTACCACAGCAAGCAGGTCGGCACGAGCTGGAACATCTACACCACGGTCCTCTCCCCGGGCAGCCTCGGCGGAGCCCAGGAGGCCGACCTCATCGGCCTCGACAAGGCCGGTGTTCTGTGGGGATACCTCGCCTACCCGGACGGCTCCCTCACCCCGCGCGTGCGCATCGGCGGAGGCTGGGGCCAGTACACCCAGCTCGCCGGCCAGGGTGATCTGACCGGCGACGGCAAGGCCGACATCGTCGCCCGGGACACGTCCGGCGTCCTGTGGCTCTACAAGGGCACGGGCGACTACAAGGCCCCCTTCGCGCCCCGCACGAGGATCGGCGCCGGCTGGAACGTGTACGACCGGCTGCTGTCGGTCGGCGACCTCGACGCCGACGGCAGGTCGGACCTGATCGCGCGCAAGCCGAACGGTGACCTGTACCGGTACTCGGGCACGGGCGACGCCCAGGCCGTCTACCAGCAGCCGGTCAAGATCGGCTGGGGGTTCCAGATCTACAACCTGCTGTAGCGGTACGCGGCGACAGGACGGGCCTCGACCTCACCCGCGCCGCCCGGAACGAGGGCGGGGCGGTGACCCGGCTCCGACCCCGGTCACCGCCCCGTTCCCACCCACCTTCCCCGCTCAGCGCGTCAGGCGCCACGCGGGGAGGGCCGCGGCGGTGATCGCGACCGCCCCGCACAGGCCCGCCGTCGCCGCCACCGTGCCCCAGGGGACGGACAGGGCGACCGGTGCCGACAGGGCGGCGAGCGCCGCACCCGCACCCGCCAGGACGACCGCGGTCACGGCCAGGCCCAGGACCGCCCCGATCGCCACCGCCAGGCCCGCCTCGCCCGTCACGACCCGCAGGATCTGCGCCCGCGTGGCCCCGGCCAGCCGGAGCGAGGCCAGCTCCCCGCCCCGTACGGACGTCGCCATCAGCAGCGTGTTGCCCAGCGCGATCACCGTGTAGACGAGCGCGATGCCGAGGACCAGGAGCAGTCCCAGCCGGGTCTGCCGGCTGGTCGCCGGGTGGCTGGCGGCCGCCCACTGCTCCACCGTGCGCACCGTCCCGCCCGCCGCCGCGAGGGCCTCCGGCGCCGTGCCCGCCGCCGCCTCGATCCGGTCCACCGTCGCGCCCGGCGCGTTCGCCCGCGTCACGTACGGCCCGTTGTCGCCCGTCCCGAGCGCCAGGACCGCCACGACCCGCAGCTTCACCGGCCCGCTCCCGTCCGCGAGCCACACCTCGACGGCATCGCCGACCGTCCGCCGCTCCCACTCCTCGTTGACGACGATCGAGCGGTCGTCGAGGTCCCGTACGTCCCCGGCCACCACCGGCAGCCGCGCCAGGTCCGCGAAGGCCGCCGGGTCGGCCACCGCCCGCGCCCCGTACTTCACGAGCGCCTCGGCCCCGTCCCGTACGAAGACGGAGGTGGCGCCCGTCGCCGACGCACCGGCCACGGCGGGCACCGGCAGCCGCAGGTCCTCGCCGCTCACCACCCACTCCGCGCGCGTCTGCTCCCGCGCCTCCGCCGCCTTCGCGCTCGTCACCGTCGTCGCCGAGCCCAGCAGCGAGCCGGCCAGCGCGACCGTGACGAGGACGGGCGCGGCGACGGCGGCGGTACGGCGTACGGCCGCCGCGCTGTTCTCCCGTACGAGCGTCCCGGTCGCCCCTGGCAGCCGAACCGCACGCGCCACCGGCCGGACGAGGAGCGGGGCGAGCAGCGCGACTCCCGTGATCAGGAGCATCGGCAGGGTCGTGTACGTCTTGCGCTTGAGCAGCTGCGACGGCTCGGTGACGCCCGTCCACACGAGCAGCCCGACGCCCGCCACCAGCAGCCCTCCCCCGAGCAGGGCGCGCCCGAGCGGCAGGACGTCGGTGTCGACGTCCGCCTCCCGCAGCGCGGCCGTCGGGCCGACCTTCCCGGCCCGGCGGGAGGCGGCGACCGCTCCGGCCAGGGCGACGCTCACCCCCGTCCAGAAGGCGGCGTGCAGCGGCCGGCCGGCGGCGCCGATCGCGAACCAGTCGGGAGCGAGATCGCCGTCGACGAGCACCCGCGCCAGCCACGGCGCCCCCCACGCGCCGAGCGCGCACCCGGCGGCCGAGGCGAGGACCCCGACGCCCGCCGCCTCGGCGAGCAGCATCCGCCGCACCTGCCCGGGGGTCGTCCCGGCGGTGCGCAGCAGCCCGAACTCGCGCCGCCGCAGGGCGACCGCGAACGCGAAGGTGGAGGCGACGACGAAGACGGAGACGAAGGTGGTGACGCCACCGGCGGTGCCGAGGAGGGAGTTGAGGGCGACGAGCGCCTCGGCGTCCCGCTCCGGCTCGGGGTCGGCGAGCCGCCGGTCGTCCCCGGTGAGCACCTGGGCGCGGTCGCCGACGAGGGTACGGATCTCGGCGGCGGGGCCGTGGACGCCGACGGCGTCGGGACCACCGGCGGTGGTGACGGTCCAGCGGGCCCGAAGCTCGCGCAGCAGTTCGATATCCACAGGCTGTGGACGGTCGAGCCGCTGCGAGACGGAGGCCGTGCCCGGACCCCGCCGTACGTCGACGGTGACCGCGTCCCGCCCCTTCACGACCACCGGCGCGGACGCGAACCGCTGCGGTGCACGCTCCGGGGCGTCGAAGGTCGAGGCGAGGCCGAGGCCCATGGTGGTGAGGAGCCCCACGCCGAGGGCGAGGGCGACGAAGCTGCCGAGGAAGGCGGCCCAGCGGGCCCGCAGCCCGGAGAGGACGACGGTCAGCATGCGCGGACCCCCGTCTCCAGACCGGCCATGCGGGCCGCGACCGCCTCGACCGTGGGCTCGTACAGCTCCCCCTCCACCCGCCCGTCGACGAGGAACACCACCCGGTCCGCCCGCGCCGCCGCCACCGGGTCGTGCGTCACCATGACGATCGTCTGGCCGTCCCGGTCCACCAGCTCCCGCAGCATCGTCAGCACCTCACGGCTGGTGGTGGAGTCCAGGGCGCCCGTCGGCTCGTCCCCGAAGAGGACGGCCGGCCGGGTGATCAACGCCCGGGCGATCGCGACCCGTTGCTGCTGGCCACCGGACAGCTCCCCGGGCCGGTGCCTCTCCCGCCCGCCGAGCCCGACCCGTTCCAGCGCCTCCCGCACCTCGGTACGGGACGGGCGGCGCCCCGCCAGCCGCAGCGGCAGGGCCACGTTCTGCGCGGCCGTGAGCGAGGGCAGCAGGTTGAACGACTGGAAGACGAATCCGATCCGGTCCCGCCGCAGCAGCGTGAGCCGCCGCTCGCTCAGCCCCTCCAGGGCGACCCCGCCCACCTCGACCGTCCCGCCGGTGGGCCGGTCGAGACCCGCCGCGCACTGCAGCAGCGTGGACTTGCCGGAACCGGAGGGCCCCATGACGGCCGTGAAGGTGCCGGTACGGAAGGCGAGGTCGACGCCGTCGAGGGCGCGGACGTCGCGGTGATGGCGGCGGAGGCGGGTGAGTCGTACGGCGGTCGTCGAAGTCATGCCTCAAGCCAACCGTCCGCCCGCCCGCCGATCACGACCGCTGGCGGGCGTCTGCGGGGTATGCCTGGCCCTACCCCTGGCGTACGGCCGCCACGAACACCTCGACCGCGTCCAGCGGCTCACGGCCAAGGAGATCCCGCAGGTCGCTCTTCACCCCACTCCCGTCCATGAAGCCGTGGGCGATGGCCGAGTACGTCCCCGTCAGCATCGGCACCTGGAAGGCCACGGCCCCGGACGCGGCGATCGCGGTACGCGCCTCGGCGAGCGTGCCGGGTGCGTACGCGGCGCCGAGCGCGGCCGCCAGGTCGGCACCGCCGACGGGGCGTTCGCCGACGAGCTCGTACGTGCGGCCCGCGTGCGCGGCCGGGTCGGTGGCGACGGTCACCGCGATCTCGGCGAGGTCCTCGCGGGCGACGGCGGCGAGACGGCCCTCGCCGAGGGGGCCGGTGATGCGGTTGTCGGCGTCGGGTGTGGCGATCCAGGTCAGGAACTCGGCGTAGAGGCCGTTGCGCAGGACGGTCCACGCGACGGTCGACCGCCGGAGCCGCCGCTCGGTCCAGCGGTGGGCGAGGGCGTACGTGAGGTGGTCGCCGTCGCCGGAGAGGCTGGTGTAGACGATGTGGCCGACCCCGGCCCGCTCGGCGGCGGAGATGGCGGCCTCGTGGCGGGCGATGACCGTGTCGTCCTCCCCGTAACCGGCGGAGATCAGCAGCAGCGTGTCCACCCCGGCGAAGGCGTCCGGCAGGGTGGCCGGGTCGTCGAAGTCGACGAGGCGGGTGCCGGGCAGTCCGGCGCGGGTGCCGAGAACGACGTCGTCACGGCCGGCGAGGCGCTCCGCGACAAGCGTGCCGAGACCGCCGGAGACACCGGTGACGAGCAGCATGATTCCCCCTGATTTCGTGATCGCGATCGTGTTCGGTGAGGATCATTCTGGTGAGGCGGACCCGATCGCGTAAGGAGGCACATTCATGTCAGTGGGGCACACCGAGGTAACCACCGAGGTCACCACCGACCCTCTGGTGAGCTGCGCGGAGGAGTGCGGGGTACGGGACGTCCAGGACCGGCTCGGCGACAAGTGGACCGTGCACGTGGTGGTCGAACTGGCGGCGGGGGCGCGGCGGTTCAAGGAACTCCAGCGGCTCGTCACCGGCATCTCGCAGCGGATGCTCACGCTGACGTTGCGCCGCCTGGAGCGGGACGGACTGGTCACGCGCACGGTGTATCCGACGACGCCGCCGCAGGTGGAGTACGAGCTGACGGAGACGGGGCACAGCATGACGCACCTGATCAAGCAGCTGATCGACTGGTCGCTCGACCACCGTGCGGTGATCGCCCGGTCGCGCGAGGAATGGGACGCGAAGCAGTCGTGAGCACGACGGTCGAGCGGGCCTTCGAGGCCCTCTACACGGACGACGACACGGCCCTGGACACGGCGGCTTCGCTGCTCGCCGCCGACAAGGCGGCGGACGCGGAACTGGCGCGCCGGGGCGAGGAGTTCGTCCGGCAGGCATGGCAGCGGGGCTGGCAGCCGGCGGATGTCCTACGGCTGGCGCGGCGGGACCTGGAGGATCACCATGTCCGGCTCCTGGCCGCCCTGATCGCCGCGCAGACGGCGACGTACGCGACGCTCCCGCCACGCTGGGCCGCCCAGCTGGCCGAGTCGGCCGGGCCGGACGCGCGGGTGTGGCGCGCCGACCGCTTCTCGTACGCGACGGCGGTCCTCGAGCTGTACCGCCTGCTGGTCAGGCTCCCGTCCCTGGAACCGGTGGGTCCGGTGCCGGGGGACTCGCCGCTGCCGCCGCCGACGGCCGGGGAGCCCCGGATGCTGACCCGCGTGCGGGCCCTGCTCGCGAAGGCGGAGGCGACGGGCTACCCGGAGGAGGCGGAGGCGCTGACCGCCAAGGCCCAGGAGCTGATGGCCCGCCACAGCCTGGACGAGGCGGCGCTGGCGTCGCGTACGGAGACGGGGGAGGCGCCGGGGGCGATCCGGATCGGGGTGGAGCCGCCGTACGAGCAGGCCAAGGCGATCCTGCTGGACGCGGTCGCGACGGCGAACCACTGCCGGGCGGTGTGGAACGAGCCGTACGGCTTCTCGACGGTGGTCGGCTTCGAGGCGGACCTGGACCCGGTGGAGCTGCTCTACACCTCGCTCCTGGTGCAGGGCACGGCGGCGATGACGCGGGCGGAGGCGGAGCAGCGGGCGGGCGGCCGCAAGCGTACGAAGTCCTTCCGCCAGTCGTTCCTGCTGGCCTACGCGAACCGCCTGGGCGCCCGCCTCGCGACCACGTCCCGCCGGGTCGCCGCCGAGACCCCGACCCTGCTCCCCGCCCTGGCCTCCCGCGAGGTCGCGGTCACCTCCCGCACGGACGAGATGTTCCCCGAGACGCGCACGACCCGCGTCCGCGCGATGTGGGACGAGGCGGGCTGGGCCCACGGCACGACGGCAGCGAACGCGGCGGGCCTGGGCCGGGGCCGCCCCGAGCTCCCCGACACCCCCTAGCCGCGTCACGCGCATTTCTTTCCCGGGTATGTCATCCGGTAGTGCCCCAGGAGGAGTTGGAAGGAGTGGAGACCGCACACAACCCAGGAGCGTTCGCATGAAGAAGTACCTGCTGGCCGCGGCCGTCGTCATGGCCGCCGTCGTGACCGCGGCGCCGACGGCCATGGGCGCGCCCGCCGCACAGCTCGCCACGTCCACGTCCACGTCCGCGTCCGCGTCCGCGTCCACGACCACGTCCGCGAACTCGACCGCGAACTCGACCACCCCCGCGACCCCGATCCGTACCGTGCAGCCCGGCGAGCGCGTGGACGCGGGTGGCGGCTGGACGATCTGGCTGACGGAGGAGGGCAAGTTCTGGTCGGGGCCCGACGGGTACGAGAACTTCCGCAGCGTCGTCGACGGCAACATCGACCTCTCCCAGCCGGGCGTCAGCCACCAGTCGGAGGGCGACGCGAACGGAGCCTTCCACTCGGGCCTGTACTACGGGACCCACAAGGCCGGCCGGGTGGAACTGACCGACTCGACCGGCAAGAAGACCGTCGCCGCGCTGCTGCAGCTCCCCGGCAAGCCGGGCTGGGGTGTCTGGTACGCCCACACCGGGCCCGCCGAGGGCGGCCCGAGCGTGGCGCTGTACGACCGTCAGGGCCGGCTCCTGGCCGAGCTGCCCGGGTGGGAGTTCTGACGGCGGGCCGCGGCTGACCCGCGGCTGACCCGCGGCTGACCCGCAGCCGACCAGGGGAAGGGGCCCGACCACGGGGCGGGCCCCTTCCTCTCCGCTCGCCCCCCGACCGATCGCGAGGTCACCCACCATGTCGCACGAGTCCGCCTCCGAGGACGACGGCTTCGCCGGGTTCGCCGTCGCCGCGTGGCCCCGTCTTGTGCGCACGGCCCAGCTCCTGACTGGCGACTTCCACGAGGCCGAGGACCTGGTGCAGACGACGCTCGCCAAGGTCTACGGCAGGTGGCGAAGGGTCCCCCGGGACGAGATCGACGTGTACGTGCGCCGCGCCCTGATCAACAACAACCTCAGCCGGCTGCGCCGTAAACGGGTCGTCCACCTGCTGACGCCGGTGCTGCCGGACTCGGTCCGGCACGCGTACGCGGGCCACGCCGAGGCCGTCGAACAGCGCACCGCGCTCCTGGAGGCCTTAGCGGATCTGACGGCACGTCAACGCGCCGTGATGGTGCTCCGTTACTGGGAGGACCTGAGCGAGCAGGAAATCGCGAGCGTGCTCAACTGCTCGATCGGCACGGTCAAGACCCATGCCCGGCGCGGACTGGCGGCCCTGCGTGCGCACCCCCGACTCGGCACGGCACCCGTCCCGCACCCCCACGCCCCCACCGGAGTACGCCCATGATCCCCGAGCCCGACCCGGAATCCGAAGCGGAGGCCGACACGGAGGCCGGCACCGAGGCCGACACGGAGGCCGAGGTCCGCGCGGTGTTCGCACGCGCCGCCCACGACATCACCCCCGGCCCGGTGCCGCTCGCGGCCGTCCGGCGCGAGGGGCGTGCGCGCCGTCGCCGCCGTACGGTCGCGCTGACGGTGCTCTCGGTGGCGGGCATCGCGACCGTCACGGCGGCGGCCGTCAGCCTGGCCCCCTCGCCGGGGCCCTCCCCCCTCCCCGTACCCCCGCCGACCCGCGCCTCGGTCGCCGCCCCGCCCTCCCTCTCCCCGTCCCCCTCCGCCGCCCGGCCGCCGCTCACCACCCCGCCGCGGGTCGTGTCGCCGGGGGAGAAGGTGAACGCGGACGGGGGCTGGAAGCTGTGGCTGACGGAGCAGGGCAAGTTCTGGTCGGGGCCCGACGGTTACGAGAACTTCCGCAGCGTCGTCGACGGCAACGTCGCCGTGTCCGAGCCGGGCGTGAGCCACCAGTCGGAGGGCGACGCGAAGGGGGCCTTCCGCTCGGGCCTCTACTACGGGACCCGGACGGTCGGCCGGGTCGAGGTGGCCGACGTGGACGGCAAGAAGGCCGTCGCCGCCCTCCTGGAACTTCCGGGCGCGCCGGGGTGGGGTGTCTGGTACGTCCGTACCGGTCCCATGAACGGCGACCCCGGCGTCACGCTGTACGACCGTACGGGCAAGGCCCTCGCGGAGCTCCCGGCCATGCCGCGCACGCCGTGAACCGCCGCCGGCCCGGGCCCTCCGCCGAGAGCCCGGGCCGGGTGGGTCGGTCGGTCACCAGGACGCCTTGCGCACCCCCGGCAGGAACCCCGCGTGCGCCTGCTCCCGCAGCCGTACCCGCGAGATGCCGAACTTCCTCAGGTGCCCGCGCGGCCTGCCGTCCACGGCGTCCCGGTTGCGGACCCGCGTCGCGCTCGCGTCGCGCGGCTGGCGCTGCAACTCCCGCAGCGCCGCCTCGCGTTCGGCCTCCGGGGTCGACGGGCGGCGGATGATCTCCTTCAGCTCGGCCCGCCGCCCGGCGTACCGCTCCACGACGGCCTTGCGCCGCTCGTTGCGCGCGATCTTGCTCTTCTTCGCCATCAGACCGTGACCCCCCGCGCGCGGATCCGGGCCACCGCGGCCTCGATCCCGATCGTGTCGACGGTCTTGATGGCGCGGGCGCTCAGCGTCAGCCGGACGTACCGGCCCTCGCTGGGCAGCCAGTACCGCTTCTTCTGGATGTTCGGGTCGAAGCGCCGTGACGTACGGCGGTGGGAGTGCGAGATGCGGTTGCCGAAGCCGGGCTGTGCGCCGGTCAGCTGGCAGTGGGCGGACAAGGGTGACCTACCTCTCCGAGCGACTATTGGTAATGGGAACCATGTTCATTTACTCTACACACCATGGCCCGCAACGAACTCCGCCCGATCATCAAGCTCCGGTCCACCGCCGGCACCGGCTACACCTACGTCACCCGCAAGAACCGCCGGAACGACCCCGACCGCCTCACCCTGCGCAAGTACGACCCGGTCGCCGGCCGTCACGTCGACTTCCGAGAGGAGCGCTGATCCCCATGCGGCACGGCATCCACCCCCCGTACGGCCCGATCGTCTTCCGCGACAAGGCCGGCGACTTCGCCTTCCTCACCCGCTCCACGCTGACCAGCGACAAGACCGTGGTCTGGGAGGACGGCAACACCTACCCCGTCGTCGACGTCGAGATCTCCTCGGCGAGCCACCCCTTCTACACCGGCACCGCGCGCGTCCTCGACACGGCCGGCCGTGTGGAGCGCTTCGAGCGGCGTTACGGACGGCGCGAGGCTCGCTGATGTCCGCAGGCCTCTCCGTCGCCCTCGTCGGCGGACTCCACTCCGACGCCCGCCGCGCCGCCGTGGACCGGCTCCTCGCCACCGTCCCCGGCAGCGTCGCGCTCCACCACGACCTCGCGACGGCCCCGGAGACCGGCACGGTCGCCCGTACCGTCCGCGACACCACCGGGCTGCTGTCCACCGACGAGACCCCGCTCGTCAACGACTGCGCCTGCTGCGCCCTGCGCGAGGACCTCGTCCCCGAGCTGCGACGGCTCGCCGACGCCGGACTCACGCGCCTCGCGGTCGTCGAGCTCTGGGACTCGGTCGAGCCCAAGGCGATGGCCGAGGTCGTCGCCGCGGCCGGTCTCCGGCTCACCGCCGTGATCACCGCCGTCGACCCGGCCCTGGTCCTGCCCTACCTCGGCAACGGCGACGACCTCATGGACGCCGGCCTCGCGGCCGCCGCCACCGACCAGCGGACCGTCGCCGACACCTGGGCGCGCCAGCTGGAGTACGCGCCCGTCCTGGCCGTCGTCGACAGCCCCGACGCCGACGGAACGGACCGCGCGCTCCTCGCCCAGCTCCACCCCACCGCCCGGCAGATCCCCGTGGAGACCGGTACGGAGCTGGCCGCGGCCGCGCTCGCCGGTTTCGACGTCGAGGCCGCCGCGGCCGCCCAGCACCCGGCCTGTGCGCTGCTCCCGCAGGAGGCGGACGCGAGCGGGGTGGCCACGTACGTCTGGCACCACCACCGCCCCTTCCACCCCGAGCGGCTCTACGCGGCGCTGGAGGACCTGACCTGCGCCGCGGCCCGCAGCCGGGGCCGGTTCTGGCTCGCCGACAAGCCCGACACCCTGCTCGCCTGGGACGCGGCGGGCGGCGCGCTCTGCGTCGAGAGCGCCGGCCCGTGGCTGGCCTCGCTGCCGGACGCCGCCTGGGAGATGGTCCCGCCCGTCCGCCGGGCCGCCGCCGCCCTGGACTGGCACGCCGAGCACGGCGACCGCTGCCAGCACCTGGTCTTCACCTCGCCCGGCCTGGACCGCGAGGGTCTGGCCGAGGTCCTGGACTCCTGCCTGCTCACCGACGCCGAGTACGCCGCCGGGCGCGACGCCTGGAAGCGGCTCCCGCCCGCCTTCGACACCCTCCTGGAGGTCTGACCCGTGCCCCCCAAGTCCCCCCGCAAGCCCGCCAAGCCGCGCCCGAACCCGCTGGACCGCGACGGCATCACGTACATCGACTACAAGGACACCGACCTGCTGCGGAAGTTCATCTCCGACCGGGGGAAGATCCGAAGCCGTAGGGTGACGCGGGTGAGTGCGCAGCAGCAGCGGCAGATCGCCCGTGCCGTCAAGAACGCGCGGGAGATGGCACTCTTGCCCTACTCGTCGGTAGCGCGCTGAGTGCACGGAGTCGCGTAGTCACTACGCCACCCCGCGTGCACGTGCATCTGCTCATGCATTGGCATATGAACACAGCTATGATCCGAGGAAGTTGACACCTGCACCAAGCAATCTCGGGGAGCTACCAATGCATCATGCGCATCGTGCGTACAACGGCATGGCGGCCACGGAGCTTCGCGGTGTCGTGTGGCAGAAGAGCCGGCACAGCAACTCCCAGGGATCCTGCGTGGAGTTCGCCAAGCTGCCGGGCGGCGACGTCGCCGTCCGCAACTCGCGCCACCCGGACGGCCCCGCTCTGGTGTACACGCCCGCCGAGATAGAGGCACTGCTGCTGGGCGTCAAGGACGGGGAGTTCGACCACCTGGTGTGAGCCCGATCGGATGCACGTGCGCATGAGGAAGGGCCCCGGCATCCGCCGGGGCCCTTCCTCATGCGCGTGCTCGTGTGCGGGCCTCACTCCGGTCCGATCCGGAACAGCGCCCACACCACCTTGCCCTGGAGCGTCCCGGCCAGCGGGTGCCAGCCCCAGCTGTCGCTGAAGGAGTCGACGAGGAACAGTCCCCGCCCCGACTCCGCCGCGCCGTCCTCGTCCCCCTCGCGCGTCTCCGGGCTCTTGTGGCTCGGGTCGCGCACCGCGCACACCAGACGGCTCGTCCAGCGCATCAGGTGCAGGCGGACCGGCGGATTCTGGCCTTCCTCCTGGGGCGCGTCCGACGGCAGCGCATGGCGCAGGGCGTTCGTGACGAGCTCGGAGACCACCAGGGCGACGTCGTCGAAGCGCTCCGCGAGACCCCACTGCGCGAGGGTCGACTGCGTGAACTTCCGTGCGCCGCGCACCGCTTCGTAGCGGGGTGGCAGGGCGCAGGAGGCGGAGGTGGAGACGGCGGTGGGATCGATCGGCGGAAGCCCCTGCCGTAACGGCTCGAGCATGGTCGATCCATTCGTCCCCATGCGAGGCACTCCCGGGAATCGCGGCGAATCGCGGATGTGGTGCGGGTTGCGCGGGGTCCATGGTTCCGAAAGGGACCACGTGATGCAAGGGCAGATGCACGTGCACGCGCCGGACCTGTCCACCCCCGTGCCGATTTTGTGCATATCTTCTGCCGACTACTTTCGTCTTGATCAAGAAGTCGCCCTGAACTTGCCGCCTTTCCGTAATCGAATGTGTACGGGCTGAAGCGTTTAGTGGCAGAATCCGGGGGCCCGAGACCGCGAAGGAGAGGCTGGACCGGTGACCGCAGTCGAATCGAGCGGAACGAGCGGGAGCGTGGTGCGGCGCATCCTGCTGGGCTCGCAGCTGAGGCGGTTGCGCGAATCGCGCGGCATCACCCGTGAGGCGGCCGGCTATTCGATCCGCGCGTCCGAATCCAAGATCAGCCGTATGGAGTTGGGAAGGGTGAGCTTCAAGGCCAGGGACGTCGAGGACCTCCTCACGCTCTACGGCGTCAGCGACGAGACGGAGCGCGGCTCGCTCCTCGGACTCGCCCGCGAGGCCAACGTCGCCGGGTGGTGGCACAGCTTCGGCGACGTACTGCCCGGCTGGTTCCAGACGTACATCGGCCTGGAGGGCGCCGCCTCCCTCATCCGCGTCTACGAAGTCCAGTTCGTGCACGGCCTGTTGCAGACCGAGGCGTATGCACACGCCGTCGTCACCCGCGGCATGCCCGACGCCTCCGGCGCCGAGATCGAGCGCCGGGTCGCCCTGCGCCTGGAGCGCCAGAAGGTCCTCGTCTCCGAGCGCGCTCCGCAGTTCCACGCCGTCCTCGACGAGGCCTCGCTGCGCCGCCCCTACGGCGACCGAGCCGTGATGCAGGGCCAGTTGAGGCATCTCATCGAGATCTCCGAGCACCCGAACGTCACGCTCCAGGTCATGCCCTTCAGCTATGGCGGTCACGCCGGCGAGAGCGGCGCGTTCACCATGCTGAGCTTCCCGGAGTCCGATCTCTCCGACGTCGTCTACCTGGAGCAGCTCACCAGCGCCCTGTACCTCGACAAGCGCGAGGAGGTCGCCCAGTACGCGCGCGTGATGGAGCGGCTGCGCGAGGACAGTCCCGACCCGGCCGAGAGCCGTGACCTCCTTCGGGGACTCCTCCAACTCTCGTAGCCCGTACGCCCTTCAACTCTCGTAGGACGTCAGTACGATGACGTGCCATCAGTGTCGTCGCCACAGTGTCCGCCACCGCGGGTTAAGGGGTCTCGTTACATGTCCTACTTCACCGACCTGGCCCACCAGTACATAGACGGCGAGTGGAAGCCCGGCAGCGGGTCGTGGGACATCATCGACTTCAACCCGTACACCGGGGAGAAGCTCGCCTCGATCACCATCGCCACCGTGGACGAGGTCGACCGCGCCTACCGCGCCGCCGAGCGCGCGCAGGCCGAGTGGGCCGAGACCAACCCGTACACGCGCCGGCTCGTCTTCGAGCGCGCCCTGCGGATCATCGAGGAGCGCGAGCAGGAGCTCGGCGACATGATCGTCGCCGAGCTCGGCGGGACGCGCCTGAAGGCCGGCTTCGAGCTGCACCTCGCCAAGGAGTTCCTGCGCGAGGCGATCCAGCTGGCGCTGCGGCCCGAGGGCAAGATCCTGCCCTCCCCGGTCGACGGCAAGGAGAACCGCGTCTACCGCCTCCCGGTCGGTGTCGTCGGCGTCATCTCCCCCTTCAACTTCCCCTTCCTGCTGTCGCTCAAGTCGGTCGCGCCGGCGCTCGCGCTCGGCAACGCGGTCGTCCTCAAGCCGCACCAGAACACCCCGATCTGCGGCGGCACGCTCGTCGCCAAGGTCCTGGAGGACGCCGGTCTGCCCGCCGGCCTGCTGAACGTCGTCGTCACCGACATCGCCGAGATCGGCGACGCGCTCCTTACGCACCCCGTCCCGAAGGTCATCTCCTTCACCGGCTCCGACAAGGTCGGCCGCCATGTCGCCACGGTCTGCGCGCAGAACTTCAAGCACGCCGTCCTCGAACTCGGCGGCAACAGCGCGCTGATCGTCCTCGACGACGCCGACGTCGACTACGCCGTGGACGCGGCGGTCTTCAGCCGCTTCGTGCACCAGGGCCAGGTCTGCATGGCCGCCAACCGGATCCTGGTGGACCGCACTCTGGAGGCGGAGTTCACCGAGAAGTTCGTCGCGAAGGTGCGGACGCTGCGCGTCGGCGACCCCGCCGACCCCGCCACCCACATCGGTCCGCTCATCAACTCCCAGCAGGCGGAGTCGGTTTCCTCGGTCGTCGAGCAGGCGGTGGCGGGCGGCGCCACGGCCCTGCTGCACGGCGCGGTGGAGGGCAACGTCGTCTCCCCGTCGGTCCTGAGCGGCCTCGCGGCCGACGCGCCCGTGCTGAGCCAGGAGATCTTCGGCCCGGTGGCGCTGGTCATCCCCTTCGACGGCGAGGAGGAGGCGGTACGGATCGCCAACGACACGCCGTACGGGCTGAGCGGCGCCGTCCACACCGGCGACATCGAGCGGGGTGTACGGGTCGCCAAGCGCATCCACACCGGCATGATCCACATCAACGACGGCACCGTGCACGACGAGCCGATCGTGCCGTTCGGCGGCGAGAAGCACTCGGGCATCGGCCGGCTGAACGGCGACGCGATGATCGAGGCCTTCACCACCCAGAAGTGGATCTCGGTCCAGCACGGCCGGAGCCGATTCCCCTTCTAGGACCGTATCTGTCCGCAAGGATCCGTAGCGTGGTGGGTGTCGGGAGGAGGAGAACTCCCCCCGGCACCCTCATCTTGTTCACGCACGGAATCACGGAAGGCGGACATCATGGTTGCTCTCGTTCCCGCGGAGGCCCAGGGCGACGAGTACGGAGCGTTCCTCAACTTCGTCGAGGCCCAGCGCGCCGCGATCCGCCGGGCAGCCCTCGGCCTGACCGAGGCGCAGGCGGCGAGCCGCCCCAGCGCCAGCGCGCTCAGCCTGTCCGGCCTGATCAAGCACGTCGCCGAGGTCGAGCTGAACTGGCTGCGCCTCGCCCAGCAGCGCCCGAACGAGAAGCAGCGCTCCAAGGAGACCTGGGACGAGGCCTTCCGGCTCCTGGACGGCGAGACCGTCCCACGGATGCTGGACTTCTGGGACGGCGTGGCCAAGGAGACCGAGGAGTTCGTACGGTCCCTGCCGAGCCTGGACGACACCTTCCCGCTGCCCCCGGCCCCCTGGTTCCCCAAGGACGGGCGGGTCTCGATGCGCTGGATGCTGCTCCACCTGGTCCAGGAGATGGGCCGGCACGCCGGGCACGCGGACATCATCCGGGAGTCCCTGGACGGCAAGGACTCCTTCACGCTGATCGCGATGGAGCAGCAGACGGAGCAGCAGACGGAGCAGTAGGGGGAGTAGCAGGGGGAGCGGCCCCAGCCCGACCTCGTACTCTAGTCAAAGTTGATGAGAGGAGGTGGTGGGGATGTCGGCGATCCGACTCCTCGTCCTGGGCGCGGTGCGGCAGCACGGCCGCGCCCACGGCTACCAGGTCCGCAACGACCTGGAGTTCTGGGGCGCCCACGAGTGGTCCAACGCCAAGCCCGGCTCGATCTACCACGCGCTCAAGCAGATGGCGAAGCAGGGCCTGCTGCACGCGTACGAGATCGCGCCGAGCACGGCGGGCGGTCCGCCGCGCGTCGAGTACGAGGTGACGGACAAGGGCACGGAGGAGTACTTCGCGCTGCTGCGCGAGGCGCTGACCACGTACGACCAGAAGATGGACGTGCTGTCCGCGGGCATCGGGTTCATCGTGGACCTCCCCCGGGGTGAGGTCGTGGAGCTGCTGCGGAAGCGGGTGCGGGCGCTCGACGCGTGGCGGACCTCGGTCACGGAGTACTACACCCCCGAGGGCGGGCCCGAGCAGCTCGGGCACATCGGCGAGATCATGCACCTCTGGGTCCACTCGGCGGACGCGGGCAAGGAGTGGACGCTCGGTCTGATCGAGCGGATCGAGGGCGGGGCGTACACCTTCGCGGGCGAGGGTGGGGAGCCCTTCAAGGGGGTCCTGGCGGACGGCCAGGAGAACCCGTACGCAAGCTAATCAAGTTTGACTAATTGAATCGGCGGGCATACCTTCGATCGAGTGGTCAAGTTTGACTACTGAGTGATCTGGAGGGCTGGAATGACCGACGCGATCGTCGTCCACGGCGCGCGGAAACGGTACGGCGACAAGCAGGCGCTCGACGGACTCGACCTCGCCGTCCGCCGCGGCACGGTCCACGGGCTGCTCGGCCCCAACGGCGCGGGCAAGACGACGGCGGTGCGGATCCTCGCGACGCTGCTGCGGCACGACGAGGGCGTGGTCCGGGTCGCGGGCTTCGACGTCCGTACGCAGGCGGGCGAGGTCCGCCGCCGGATCGGGCTCCTCGGGCAGTACGCGGCCGTCGACGAGGAGCTCGGCGGCCGGCAGAACCTGGAGATGTTCGGGCGGCTCCACCACCTGGGCGCCCGGCGGGCCGGGGCGCGGGCCGACGAGCTCCTGGAGCGCTTCGGGCTCGCGGACACCGGGCGCAAGCCCGTCAAGCAGTACAGCGGCGGCATGCGGCGCCGCCTCGACCTCGCGGCCTCGCTGATCACGGAGCCGGAGGTGCTCTTCCTCGACGAGCCCACGACCGGGCTCGACCCGCGCGGGCGGGGCGAGGTGTGGGAGTCGGTGCGCTCCCTGGTGGGCCGCGGGGGAGGGACGACCGTCCTGCTCACCACGCAGTACCTGGAGGAGGCCGACCAGCTCGCCGACCGGATCTCGGTCGTCGACCGCGGGCGGGTCGTCGCCGACGGCACGGCCGACGAGCTGAAGGCGAAGGTGGGCGGCGACCGCATCGACGTCGTCCTGCGGGACGGGCGGCGGCTGGAGGAGGCGGCGCGGCTGCTTGCCGTCTCCGGTGCGGGGATCTCCGGTGCGGGGATCTCCGGTGCGGGGATCTCCGATGTGGGGATCGATCCCCACCGGCGGCGGATCAGCGCGCCGGTGACGGACCGGATGGCCGCGCTGGCCGAGACCGTACGAGCCCTGGAGGCGGCCGGGATCGAGGCGGAGGACATCGCCCTGCGCCGCCCGACGCTCGACGAGGCCTTCCTGCACCTGACCGATCGCGAGAAGGAGGCCGTGGCATGAGCGCGGCGTACGTGGTGAGCGACTGCTGGACCATGACCCGGCGCGAACTGGCCCACTGGGCGCGGCAGCCGGTGCAGCTCCTGGTCGGGCTGGTCTTCCCGATCATGATGCTGCTGATGTTCGGCTATCTCGTCGGCGGCGGGCGGGAGATCGAGGGGGCGTACGTCGACTTCCTCGTGCCGGGCATGCTCACGCTGACGATGGTCTTCGGTCTCGAAGGCACGATGACGGCCGTCACCCAGGACCTCGACAAGGGGGTGATCGACCGCTTCCGCTCGATGCCGATGGCCGACGGGGCCGTGCTGGTGGGGCGTTCGGTCGCCGACATGCTCCAGTCGACCGTCGGGCTGCTGCTGATGGTCGGCGTCGGGTACGCGATCGGCTGGCGGACCCACGGCGGCCCCGGCGCCTTCCTCGGCGCCCTGGGCCTGCTGCTGTCGCTGCGCTTCGCGATGCTGTGGATCGGGATCCACCTGGCCCTGGTCGCGGGGCGTGCGGAGCTGGTGCAGGCCGTGCAGATCCTGGTCTGGCCGATCGGCTTCCTCTCCAACGCCTTCGCCGCGCCCGAGTCCATGCCGGGGTGGCTCGGCCCGGTCGTGGAGTGGAACCCGATGTCGGCGACCGCGACCGCCGTACGGGACCTCTTCGGCAACCCGGGCGGGGAGCCCGGGCACGTGATGGCGGCGGTGGTGTGGCCGCTGGTGCTGCTCGCGGTCTTCTTCCCGCTGGCGGTACGGAGGTTCAGGAGGCTGAGCGCGTAGAACCCGGCGCGGGGGAGTGGGAACCCATCGGCGTCGAGCGGTGTAACAGAAGCAGACGGTTCACCGCGGACCGGCCGAAGGGACAGGGGGACGGGCGATGCGCAGGCTCGGTGGAGTGGCCGGCGCCGTCGTGGCGCTGGTGTTGACGGCTTGTACGGGGGCGGGTGCGGGGACGGGTGCCGGTGCGGGGGCTTCGGGGCCGTCTGCCCGGCCCTCGGGGGCGGCCGGTTCGGGTGCTCGGGTCGCCCCGCCGCCGCGGATACCGTCCGCGGCGCGGCTCCCCGGGACGGCCCACAGCCCGGGATTCGCCTCCGACGGCAGCGGGTTCGTCCTGCTGGCCGACTGCGTGGAGGACGCGAAGGTGCCGGAGAACGGGTTGTGCAGGCAGCATGTGGCCGTCCTTGACCGGGGCGCCGAGAGCTGGGTGCTGCGGAAGTCCCCGCTGCCCGAGGTCCGGGGGACGGACGGCATCTCGGCGAACCTGCTGGTGCTCGGTCCGGGGCGCGCCCTGATCGAGGAGTGGAGCGCCGACGCGAAGCCCACGACCTGGTTCACCCGGGACGGCGGCTCGACGTGGCGCAAGGGCGATCCGCGGACGGTCGGCACGACCCCGGAGATACCGGCCGGGGCCGTCCTCACCACCGGCTGCACGCAGCCCGCCGGGGCCCAGGGCGACGACTGCGCCCGCGAGGGCCTGGTCGTGGTCTCCCCGCAGGACGGGCGGAGGCGGTTCCTGGCGCGCGGGCCGCTGCTCGGTCCGCACCCGAGGCCGGCCGCGGCGGCGGAGCCCGACGGCTCCTGGTGGGTCTCGGGCACGGACCCGGTCACGGGGCGTGCGGCGGTCGCCGTGTCGCGGGACGCGGGCCGCAGCTGGACGCCGATCCGGCTGCCGAGCCCGACCACCGACCCCGGCTGGCACACGGCGGTCGTGGTTGGACCGGACGCCGTCTACGCGGCGGAGATGGGGGAGTTGAAGGGCGGCGAGCCCGTCAAGAACCCCCTGCGGGCGCTGCACCGCTCGCTGGACGGCGGCCGTACCTGGGAGCGGATGTGGACGACCGGGACGACGCTGGAGCCGCGCACGCTCCAGGGGCTCCCGGTGCCGGGCCCGGGCGGCCGGGTGGTGATCAGCGCCGAGCGGGGGGAGTACGTCAGCACCGACGGCGGGCGCAGCTTCCGCCCCACGGGCGAAGGCACGCGCTTCACCCGGCGCAGCCCGATCGGGCTGCTCCGCCAGGGCACCACGTGCGTGTACGGCATATCGGTCGACGGGGTGCGCTGGGCGGAGTTCAGCCTGGCGTGCGAGGACGAGACTCCCTGACGGGCTCAGTGGTGGAAGGAGGTGGCTGCCGCCTTGTCATGGCTCAACGGATGCGGCTGGCTGCGCAGTTCGGGCAGCAGGCGCCTCAGGTCCTCCACGAACAGCTCGGCGAGGTCCGTGGAGAAGCCGTTGCGGCAGACCACGCGCAGCACCGACAGGTCCTCCCGGTTGGCGGGGAAGGTGTACGCCGGCACGAGCCAGCCGTGTTCGCGCAGCCGGCGCGAGACGTCGAAGACGTCGTAGGAGGTGATGTCGGGGGCTGTGGTGAACGCGAAGACGGGTAGCTGGTCACCCCGGGTCAGAAGGCGGAAGTCGCCCAATTCCTCGATCCGTTCGGCGACGCCCCGGGCGACGTCCCGGGTGGTCTGCTGGACCGCCCGGTAGCCTTCCCGGCCCAGCCGCAGGAACGTGTAGTACTGCGCGACGACCTGGGCGCCCGGCCGGGAGAAGTTGAGGGCGAAGGTGGGCATGTCGCCACCCAGGTAGTTGACCCGGAAGACGAGCTCCTCGGGGAGTTCGGCGGCCGAGGGCCACAGCGCCCAGCCCACGCCCGGATAGACCAGGCCGTACTTGTGACCGGAGGTGTTGATCGAGGAGACCCGGGGCAGCCGGAAGTCCCAGACCAGGTCTTCGTCCAGGAAGGGGGCGACCATCGCGCCGGAGGCGCCGTCCACATGGACGGGGATGTCGAGGCCGGTCCGTTCCTGGAGGGCGTCCAGGGCGGCGCAGACCTCTGCGACGGGTTCGTAGGAGCCGTCGAAGGTCGAGCCGAGCACGGCGACCACCCCGATGGTGTTCTCGTCGCAGAGCGCGGCGGCCGCCTGCGGGTCCAGATGGAATCGGTCGCCCTCCATGGGCACGAGCCGGGGCTCGACCTCCCAGAAGTTGCAGAACTTGTCCCAGCAGACCTGGACGTTGACGCCCATCACCAGATTGGGCCGGGCGCTGCCCGGATAGCGGTCGGCGTTCCGCTTGGCCCAGCGGCGCTTGAGGGCCATGCCGGCGAGCATGCAGGCCTCGCTGGAACCGGTGGTGGAGCAGCCGACGGCGGCCGAGGGGTCCGGCGCGTTCCACAGGTCGGCGAGCATGGCCACGCAGCGTCGCTCCAGTTCGGCGGTGCGCGGGTACTCGTCCTTGTCGATCATGTTCTTGTCGCGGCACTCGGCCATGAGGACACCGGCCTGGGGCTCCATCCAGGTAGTGACGAAGGTGGCCAGGTTGAGCCGCGAGTTGCCGTCGAGCATCAGCTCGTCGTGGACCAGCTGATAGGCGCTCATGGGCGGCAGCGGGCCGTCGGGGAGGCGGTGCCGCGGCGGCGCGTCGGTCATGCCGCCGATGGGGTTGGCCAGGCCGTAGAAGGGGTTGAGGGCGAGGTGCCGGTCGTGCTCGGGCTCGGGCGTGACGGGACCCTTGTGCAGTGGCATGGGGACTCCTTTCGAGGGCGCTCAGCGCAGGGAGGCGCCGGACGTGTCCAGTTCGAGCTGGGGGCGGCCGGTGACGACCAGCCAGGCGGGCAGTGAGGCAAGACAGAGCACGGCGACCATCGAGGGCTGGGGGGCGAGGACGGCGGCGGTGAAGAGGCTCACCCAGCCCTGCCGGGTGGTCGCGAGCAGCACGCCGAGCACACCGGAGGCGACGGCGACGGCAGGGGGGATCTCCGGCACGAGCGCCTGGGCGAACAGACCGAAGGCGACGCCGATGAACACGGCAGGGAAGATCCGTCCGCCCCGGAAGCCGCACGAGGCGGCGATGAGCAGGGCAACGAGCTTGACCACCGCCATCTTCGCCATCTCGCCGGAGGACCAGCCGCCGAGGTTCGAGGTCAGTTCCTTGATCTGATCCAGGCCCTTGAAGAGCGTCAGCGGCCCGCCGAGCGCGCCGAGGAGGCCGAGGATCAGGCCGCCGAGGGGCAGCATCAGCATCGGGTGGCGCAGCCGCTTGAAGGCGGTGTGGAGGTAGGGAAAGCCGTAGCAGGAGAGGAGGCCGAACAGGGCCGCGGCGGTGGCCACGGCCATCGCCGCGAGCAGGTCGCCCCACCCGGGGTCGGTCACCTGAGGCAGCGACAGGTTGAAGGTGAAGTCCGTGAGCAGCGAAGCGGTCATCGCTCCGGCCCCGGCGGCCACCAGCGGGGCGAAGAGCCGGTCCCACAGCGAGCCTCGGCCGCTCGGCCGGTGGGTGAGGGCCTCGGAGATGACCAAGGCGGCGGCCACCGGAGTGCCGAAGAGGGCGCCGATGGTGGCGGAGGAGGCGAGCACGACCCACAGCGCTCCGGGCGCGGCAGGCGCCACCTTGCTGCCGAGCCCGTAGGCGAGCGCGATGTTGGCCGCGATGATCGGGTTCTCCGGGCCGAGGCTGACCCCGCCGGCCAGTGCGAGCGTGCTCGCGAGGAGCAGCCCGGGGACGACTGCCGGGGCCAGTGGGGGGCCTTCGAGCCCGGTGGTGGCCGGGTCGGGACCCGCGTGCCCGGGCACCTTCCAGACGACGAGCCCCACCGCGACACCGGTCGTGGTCAGCACGGCGATCATCCAGAGGGAGGAGTAGCCGCCGATGCCCAGTGCGTCCGGAAGGGTGTCCCACACCACGTCCTTGAGCTGATCGGCGGCCTCGCTGATCCCGATGTAGAGCAGGCTCGCCCCCACCCCGATCACGAGGGCGGGCAGGATCTGCGGCACAAGGACCTGGAGCGGTGCCGCGGGGGCGGCGGGCGGAGGCGCGGACGACGGGGTATCAGTGGCCACCGGCTCACCATAAGTGTCCAAATGCCGCATAACACCCCAAGATCCGGGCGTGTTCCACGGTCACGTCCGTGGAGCGATCACCGCTGCCGTGCCGTACGCGCACACCTCCGTCCCCACGTCCGCCGCCTCCGTCACGTCGAACCGGAACATCAGCACGGCGTTGGCGCCCCGGGCCCGCGCCTGCTCCACCAGCCGCTCCATCGCCTGGTTGCGGGTCTCCACCAGAGTCTTCGTCAGACCCTTGAGCTCCCCGCCGATCATCGACTTCAGGCCCGCCCCGATCTGGCTGCCCAGATGCCGGGAGCGCACGGTCAGTCCGAAGACCTCGCCGATCACCTGCCGGACGTCGTAGCCGGGAACGTCGTTCGTCGTGACGACCAGCACATCGGACTGCGGTCCCTGACCGCCTCCGTACTCCTCGATGCCCATGCGCATCCACCTCCAGCCACCCAGCCTCGGCCCGGCGGACCGTCCCCGCACCCTGGAGGGGGCCGGTGGAACCTGGCACCGTAAGAAAGCGTTGATACCTTGGGGCGGCCGTCCCCCGCCCCCACCGACCGCAGGAGCCCGGAATCCCGTGAACACGCTTGCCCTCGGACCGAGCTGGCTGGACCCGGACTATCTGATTCAGACCTTCGGTCTGATCGGTGTCCTCGTCATCGTCTTCGCCGAGTCCGGCCTGCTCATCGGGTTCTTCCTGCCCGGCGACTCGCTGCTCTTCACCACCGGCCTGCTGGTCACCACCGGGAAGCTGGACACCCCGCTGTGGCTGGTGTGCACCCTGGTCGCGCTCGCCGCGATCATCGGCGACCAGGTCGGCTACCTCTTCGGACGCAAGGTCGGCCCGGCCCTCTTCAAGCGCCCCGACTCCAAGTTCTTCAAGCAGGAGAACGTGGAGAAGGCGCACGAGTTCTTCGAGAAGTACGGCCCGAAGTCGCTGGTCCTGGCCCGCTTCGTGCCGATCGTGCGGACGTTCACGCCGATCATCGCCGGTGTGAGCCGGATGAACTACCGCTCGTTCATCACGTTCAACATCCTCGGCGGCATCCTGTGGGGCGTGGGCGTGACGCTGCTCGGCGCCATGCTCGGCAAGATCGACTTCGTGCACAAGCACATCGAGGCGATCCTCATCCTGATCGTCGCCATCTCGGTGGTCCCGATCGCGATCGAGTTCCTCCGCGCCCGCTCCCAGTCCAAGAAGGCCGCCGCCGCCCAGACCCCCGCCGCCCAGACCCCCGCCGCCCAGACCCCCGGCGACCAGGACACCCCGGCCCCGGCCACCGGCCGGCGCCGCCGCCACGCCAAGAGCTAGAAACCGCGCGTGCGCTTCGCCGCGCGGCGGGCCGCCGCCGCGCCCGGGGCCTGCATGAAGAGGCGGGCCAGCTCGCTTCCCAGGTTCACGCCGATCGCGATCGCCAGGGCCAGGGCCGCCGCCTTCGCCAAGGAGGTGAAGCCCTGGTCCAGGTTGTTCTGGGCGATCGCGAGCACACCGAAGTACGTCGCCGAACCCGGCAGCAGCGGCCCGATCGCCGCCGTCACGTACGGCAGTGACGACGTGTGGTGGTAGCGCGCGATCAGCTGCCCGAACAGACCCACCAGGCCCGCCGCCACCGCCGTCGCCATCACCGCGGAGCCGTCCGCCGTCACCGCGATCGACGCGTAGACCACCCACGCCACACCGCCGTTCAGCGTCGCGAACAGCACCGTCCCCCGCGACTGCTGCAGCAGGATCGCGAACGTCGCGCACAGCACCATCGCCGCCAGGATCTGCACCACCGGCCGTTCGACCGGACTGAGCGCGCCCTCCGGATTGAGCTCCGCGTCGAACTGCACGGCCACGTACAGCACCGACAGCACGCCCACCACGATCGCCACGAAGAAGTACCCGACCTCCAGGAGCCGGGCCGAGGCCGTGATGTAGAAGCCGGTCAGCCCGTCCTGCACGGCCGCCACCAGCGCCCGCCCCGGGATCAGCGCGAACAGACCACCCGTGATCACCGCCGAGGGCCGCAGATCCGCGTGCAGCAGCGTCAGCAGCACCCCCATCGCGGCCGGCGGCATCGCCGCCACCAGGAACTGGTAGAACTCCGGCAGCCCGCGCCCCGCGCACAGCCACGCCAGCCGGTCCCCGAGCACCGCGCCGAGCGCCGCCACCAGGAAGACCGTGAGGTCACCGCCGAGCAGCACCGACGCCGCCCCCGCCAGGACACCCGCCGCCGTCGTCAGCACCCAGCCGGGGTACGGGTGCCGGTTGCGCCGGATCTCCGCGAGCCGCCGGTACGCCTCCTCCGTCGAGACGTCGTGCTCGTCCGCGTTGATGTCCGCGAGCAGCTGGTAGACCGCCGCCAGCCGGGTGTAGTCGGTGCCCCGGCGCCGTACCGTCCGGTTCGCCGTGACAGGGTCGTCCACCAGCGACGGCTGGTACGTGATCGACAGGAGGGTGAACGTCACCGTCGGCTCGCACCGGTCCAGACCGTACGAGCGGCAGATCGCGAACATCGCCGCCTCGACGTCCTCCGCGCCCTCCCCGCCCGCGAGCAGCAGCTCGCCGATACGGAGCGTCAGGTCGAGCACGCGCGGCACCGCGGGACCGCCCTCGTCCTCCTTGCGCGTCTCCGGCACCGGCCGGTCCCCGACCGGCAGCCGCAGCATCGTCCGCATCCGGTCCTGCCAGGGCGCGTCCGCCGGCAGCCGCACCATCGGCATGCCGTGCGCGGGCGTGAACGCGGGCGGCGACTGCTTCGCGGAGTACGTGGAGGGCACCGCGAACGCCGAACCCTCCTGCTCGGCGGGAGGCTCGGTCGCGAGCCCCTCGGGAACGGCGAACTCGGAGGTCGGATGCTCCTCCTCCGGAGGAGCCGGCTGCTCCACCCCGGCCGGCGGGGTGAAGGCGCTGCGCGCCTCGTCCGACTGCGGCTTGCGGTCTTCCGACCCCGCGCCTGCGTCCGGCTCCGCCACCACTCTGTCCGCCCTCACTCCCTCTGGCTCCCTCTGGAATCGTGGGTTCCAGTATGGATGTGCGAAAGGCGGTACACCTCCGAAAAGGTGTACCGCCCGTCACACGATCACGGGGAACCCACTCAGTGGGCGCCGCCCTGCGCCTCCAGGCGCTTGTAGGAGGCCTCGATCTCGGCCTCGGCCTCGGCGCGGCCGACCCAGTTGGCGCCCTCGACCGACTTGCCCGGCTCCAGGTCCTTGTAGACCTCGAAGAAGTGCTGGATCTCCAGGCGGTCGAACTCCGACACGTGGTGGATGTCGCGCAGGTGCTCGACGCGCGGGTCCGAGGCGGGGACGCACAGCAGCTTGTCGTCGCCGCCGGCCTCGTCCGTCATGCGGAACATGCCGATGGCGCGGCACTTGATCAGGCAGCCGGGGAACGTCGGCTCGTCCAGGATGACCAGCGCGTCCAGCGGGTCGCCGTCCTCGCCGAGGGTGTTCTCGACGAAGCCGTAGTCGGCCGGGTAGCTGGTCGAGGTGAAGAGGCGACGGTCCAGGCGGATGCGACCCGTCTCGTGGTCGACCTCGTACTTGTTCCGCGACCCCTTCGGGATCTCGATGGTGACGTCGAACTCCACGGGTGGCTCCTCCTGAATCAACACATGTGAATGCTTGCGGCAACGCGCAGTGATTAAGTGTCCCTCACGCCTGTGTGTGATCGCGAAAGGGGCTGGTCAGCAATGCCGGAGCCGAGGACGTGGCAGCTCACGGCGTGTTCTGCCGTACTCGGTCTGGCCCTCGCCGCCGGAGCGGTGGCCACCGCCGGCCCGTGGGACTCCGGCCAGCGTAAGGCCGAGCGGGCCCGGGCGGCCGCCACGGCCCCCACAGGTGGCGCACATCACGCGCCCGCCGGGCCCCCGGCGGCCCCCTCCCGCCCCGCCCCGGCCCCCAGCGCCGCCGGCGTGCTCCGCGCGCTCGGTGCCCCGGACGCCACCCGCCCGGGTGACCTCGCCGCCACCCTCGTCCCGCTCCTCGCCGACCCCGGCCTCGGCCCGCTGCGCACCGCCTCGGTCGTCGACCTGACCACCGGGAAGCAGCTGTACGGGGAGGGCGCCACGACCCCCATGACCCCGGCCTCCACCATCAAGATCGCCACCTCGGCGGCCGCCCTGTCCGCCCTCGGGCCCGACCACCGCATCCCCACCACCGTCGCGGCCTCCCCGGACGGCCGCACGCTCACCCTGGTCGGCGGCGGCGACCCCACCCTCGACCACGCCCGCCTCAAGGCACTGGCCACCGACACCGCCCGCGCCCTGAAGGGCCGCGGCGTCGCCTCCGTACGCCTCACCTACGACACGAGCCTCTACCAGGGCCCCACCCGCCACCCCATCGGCCCGAACGACAACCTCGCCCCCGTCAGCCCCCTCATGCTCGACGAGGGCCGCCTCGACCGCTCCGACAGCGGCCCCGCCCCGCGCACCGCCGACCCGGCCGGGGACACCGCCACCGCCTTCGCCGAGCTCCTCGCCAAGGCCGGGACGACCGTCCAGGGCGCCCCCGCCCCCGGCCGCGCCCCCCAGGAGGCCAAGGCCGCCCCCCTGGCCCGCACGTACTCCGCGCCGCTCTCCGCCCTCGTCGAGCGCACCCTCACCCACAGCGACAACGACCTCGCCGAGGCCCTCGCCCGACAGACCGCCCTCGCCCGCAAGCAGCCCGCGAGCTTCACCGGCGCCGGCAAAGCCGTCCGAACCGAGCTCACCACCCTCGGACTGCCGACCGCCGGTGCGAGGTTCGCCGACGGCAGCGGCCTGTCCCGCGACAACCGGCTCTCCGCCGCCCTCCTCACCGGCCTCCTCACCCGCGCGGCCGACCCCGCCCGCCCCGCCCTGCGCCCCGTCCTCACCGGCCTGCCCGTCGGCGGCTTCAGCGGCACCCTCAAAGGCCGCTTCGACTCCGGCCCCGCCCTGAGCGGCGCAGGCCTCGTCCGCGCCAAGACCGGCACCCTCACAGGGGTCAACACGCTCGCCGGAACCGTCGTCACCGCCGACGGCCGGCTGCTCGCCTTCGCGTTCCTCGCCGGCCGCACCCCCTCCCCCTACACGGCACAGCCCGCCCTCGACCGCCTCTCCGCCGCCCTCGCCTCCCAGGGCTGAACAGGTCCGAAGCCTCACCGAACGGGCGCCGAGAACGTACGGTTGACGCATGACGAGCATCGGTGGTGCCGAGATGGTCGACTGGAATCTCGCGGTCGCGACCGCGACCCGCCTGCTGAGGCCGGGTCCCGAAGTGAGCCGCGAGGAGGCCCGCGAGGTCGTCGCGGAACTACGCCGGCACGCCAAGGCGTCCGAGGAGCACGTCAGGGCCTTCACCCGGATGATCCCCGAGGGCCACGAACCACGGGACACCCCCGTCCTCGTCGTGGACCGGGCCGGCTGGGTCAGGGCCAACGTCGCGGGCTTCCGCGAACTGCTCTCCCCGCTCCTCGACAAGATGCAGGAACGCCGCTCGGGCACCCCCGGCGGCACCATGCTCGGCGCGGTCGGCGGCAAGGTCACCGGCGTCGAACTCGGCATGCTGCTGTCCTTCCTCGCCTCCCGCATCCTCGGCCAGTACGAGACCTTCGCCCCCGCCACCCGCGAACTGCCCGCCGGCGACAACGGCGGCGGACGACTCCTGCTCGTCGCCCCCAACATCGTCCACGTCGAGCGCGAACTCGCCGTCGCCCCCCACGACTTCAGGCTCTGGGTCTGCCTCCACGAGGAGACCCACCGCACCCAGTTCACCGCCGTCCCCTGGCTCCGTGACCACCTCCAGGGCGAGATCCAGTCATTCCTCGGCGCCACCGAGGTCGACCCCTCCACCGTCGTCGAGCGGCTGCGCGAGGCCGCCCAGGCCTTCGCCGGCGGCCGCCCCGAAGGCGAGGAGGGCGAACCCGCCCCCTCCCTCGTCGAACTCGTGCAGACCCCGGAACAGCGCGAGATCCTCGGCCGCCTCACGGCCGTCATGTCCCTCCTCGAAGGCCACGCCGACTACGTCATGGACGGCGTCGGCCCCCAGATCGTCCCCTCGGTCGCCGAGATCCGCGAGAAGTTCCAGCAACGGCGCGCCCGCGGCGCCTCCCGCCTCGACCTCGCCCTGCGCAAACTCCTCGGCCTCGACGCCAAGCTGCGCCAGTACCGCGACGGAGAGCGCTTCGTCCGGGCCGTCGTCGACCAGGTCGGCATGGACGGCTTCAACCGCGTCTGGACCTCACCGAACACGCTCCCCACCAAGGCGGAGATCGCCACACCGGCCGACTGGATCGCGAGGGTGCACCGTAAGGCAGACTCGTGAGACGGATGCGACGTACGACGGAAGAACCCGCCTCCAATCACCCGTCCGAGGGACCCTAGGCAAAGGGTGAGGCGTGCAATGCTCGGGTAACGGCCAGGTTCTGTCACCATCGACGCACTCTGAGTGACCGAAACCCCTCTTCCGACCGTTAAGACTCCGACCGAGGCACCCCACTCATTCACGAAGGGCACCGGACATGGGTCCCCATCCTGCGGTCGCGGCGATACGCCTGGCGGTCCGCCGCGTACTCCACGACGTTCTCACCGAGCACCACACCGACCCCGCCGCGCCACCCGGCGAGCACCCCCTGGTGCTGGTCGCCTGCTCCGGCGGCGCCGACTCCATGGCGCTCGCCTCCGCACTCGCCTTCGAGGCCCGCAAACTCGCCGTCCGCGCCGGCGGCATCACCGTCGACCACGGCCTCCAGGACGGCTCCGACCTGCGCGCCACCGAGGTCGCCGGACGCATGGCCGCGCTCGGCCTCGACCCCGTCGAAGCCGTCGCCGTCACCGTCGGCCGGGAAACAAGGGTGGCGCACAGCGCCTCGATCAGGGGGGGTGGCGGGCGACGGGCGGGCGGACCGGAGGCCGCCGCCCGCGACGCCCGCTACGCCGCCCTCGACGAGGCCGCCCAGCGCCACGGCGCCGCCGCCGTCCTGCTCGGCCACACCCGCGACGACCAGGCGGAAACCGTTTTGCTCGGCCTCGCCCGCGGCTCCGGCATCCGCTCCCTGTCCGGCATGGCCGCCGTCTCCGGCGCCGCCGGACGCTACCGCCGCCCCTTCCTGGAGCTCGACCGGCAGACCGTCCGCAAGGCCTGCGTCGCCCAGGAACTCGCCGTCTGGGACGACCCCCACAACGCCGACCCCGCCTACACCCGCTCCCGGCTCCGCCACGAAGGCCTGCCCGCCCTGGAGAAAGCCCTCGGCAAGGGCGTCGTCGAAGCCCTCGCCCGGACGGCGCAACTCTCCCGCGACGACGCCGACGCCCTCGACTCCTGGGCCGCCGACGCCGAGGCGTCCGTACGGGACGAGGCCGGCCGGCTCGAATGCGCCAAGCTCTTCGGACTTCCGCCCGCCGTCCGCCGCCGCGTCCTGCGCCGCGCCATGATCGCCGAAGGCGCACCCGCCGGCTCCCTCTTCGCCCGCCACATCGAAGAGGTCGACCGGCTGATCACCGGATGGCGCGGCCAAGGGGCCATCAATCTGCCCGGCCGCGTCGAGGCACGACGGCAGGGTGGCAGACTGGTCATCCGGCAAGGCTGACGCAAGCTGCAACGAAAGTGACCCGGGTGAACGAGAAGGACATGGGCACCGACCTCAAGTCGGTGCTCATCACCAAGGAAGAGATCGACGCGAAACTGGCCGAGCTGGCCGCGAAGATCGACGCGGAGTACGCGGGCAAGGACCTGCTCATCGTCGGAGTCCTCAAGGGCGCCGTGATGGTGATGGCGGACCTGGCGCGCGCGCTGTCCACCCCCGTCACCATGGACTGGATGGCCGTCTCCTCCTACGGCGCCGGCACCCAGTCCTCCGGCGTCGTCCGGATCCTCAAGGACCTGGACACCGACATCAAGGGCAAGCACGTCCTGATCGTCGAGGACATCATCGACTCCGGTCTGACGCTGTCCTGGCTGCTGTCCAACCTCGGCTCGCGCGAGCCGGCCTCCCTCGAGGTCTGCACCCTGCTGCGCAAGCCGGACGCCGCCAAGGTCGCGATCGACGTGAAGTGGATCGGCTTCGACATCCCCAACGAGTTCGTCGTCGGCTACGGCCTGGACTACGCGGAGAAGTACCGCAACCTCCCCTTCGTCGGCACCCTGGCGCCGCACGTGTACGGAGGCTGACGCCCGGGGAACCCGGACCGCCCTCCCGCCGTTGGAGCAAGGGAAGGCGGTCACGGGCCACCATGCTGAGGTACCGTCCGAAGAACAGCTTTTTCTCATAGCAGCTCTCACAGCAGCATTTACCTACGGGCAGGAGGGACGGAGCGTTCTCGCTCCGTATGGATGGACGTGAAGCGATACTTCCGTGGGCCGGTCATGTGGATCGTGCTGGCCGTCCTCGCCGTGGTCGTGCTGATGCAGGTCGTCGGCTCGTCCGAGGGCTACAAGACGGTGGACACCAGCAAGGTCGTCCAGGCGATCAATGACAAGCAGGCCGACCAGGTCAAGCTGACGACCGGCGACGAGCAGGTCATCAAGGTCGAGCTCAAGAAGGGCGCCGACAAGAACAAGTACGGCGGCAGCACCAAGATCCAGGCCAGCTACATCGGTGACCAGGGCGCCAACCTGACCACCACGCTCCAGGACCAGGCCGCCTCCGGCGCCCTGGACAAGGGCTACACCGTCTCCCCGGAGCGCCAGAGCCCGTTCCTGTCGGTGCTGTTCTCGCTGCTCCCCTTCGTCCTCATCGTGGTCGTCTTCCTGTTCCTGATGAACCAGATGCAGGGCGGCGGCTCCCGAGTCATGAACTTCGGGAAGTCCAAGGCCAAGCTGATCACCAAGGACACCCCGAAGACCACCTTCGCCGACGTGGCGGGCTCCGACGAGGCCGTCGAGGAGCTCCACGAGATCAAGGAGTTCCTCCAGGAGCCCGCGAAGTTCCAGGCCGTCGGCGCCAAGATCCCCAAGGGCGTGCTGCTCTACGGCCCGCCCGGAACCGGCAAGACCCTCCTCGCACGCGCCGTCGCGGGCGAGGCCGGCGTGCCGTTCTACTCGATCTCCGGATCCGACTTCGTCGAGATGTTCGTCGGTGTCGGCGCCTCCCGTGTCCGCGACCTCTTCGAGCAGGCCAAGGCGAACGCCCCGGCGATCGTCTTCGTCGACGAGATCGACGCCGTCGGCCGACACCGCGGCGCCGGACTCGGCGGCGGCCACGACGAGCGCGAGCAGACCCTCAACCAGCTCCTCGTCGAGATGGACGGCTTCGACGTGAAGGGCGGCGTCATCCTGATCGCCGCCACCAACCGGCCCGACATCCTCGACCCGGCGCTCCTGCGCCCCGGCCGCTTCGACCGGCAGATCGCCGTCGACCGCCCGGACATGCAGGGCCGACTGGAGATCCTCAAGGTCCACCAGAAGGGCAAGCCGGTCGCCCCGGACGTCGACCTGGGCGCCGTCGCCCGCCGGACCCCGGGCTTCACCGGTGCCGATCTCTCCAACGTCCTGAACGAGGCGGCGCTCCTCACCGCCCGCTCGGACAAGAAGCTGATCGACAACCACTCCCTGGACGAGGCGATCGACCGCGTGGTCGCGGGCCCGCAGAAGCGGACCCGGATCATGTCGGACAAGGAGAAGAAGATCACCGCGTACCACGAGGGCGGTCACGCCCTGGTCGCGGCGGCCTCGCCGAACTCCGACCCGGTCCACAAGATCACGATCCTGTCCCGCGGCCGGGCCCTCGGCTACACGATGGTGCTCCCGGACGAGGACAAGTACTCGACCACGCGCAACGAGATGCTCGACCAGCTGGCCTACATGCTGGGCGGGCGCGCGGCCGAGGAGCTCGTCTTCCACGACCCGACCACGGGCGCGGCGAACGACATCGAGAAGGCCACGGCCACCGCACGCGCGATGGTCACGCAGTACGGCATGACCGAGCGGCTCGGCGCGATCAAGTTCGGCGGCGACAACACCGAACCGTTCCTCGGCCGTGAGATGGCGCACCAGCGCGACTACTCGGAAGAGGTCGCCGCGCTGGTCGACGAAGAGGTCAAGAAGCTCATCGAGACCGCGCACAACGAGGCGTGGGAGATCCTCGTCGAGAACCGCGACGTCCTCGACAACCTGGTCCTGCAGCTCCTCGAGAAGGAGACGCTGGGCAAGGAGGAGATCGCCGAGATCTTCGCCCCGATCGTCAAGCGCCCGGCCCGCCCGGCCTGGACCGGCTCGGCCCGCCGCACGCCCTCCACGCGCCCGCCGGTGCTCTCCCCCAAGGAGCTCGCACTGACCAACGGCGCGAACGGCTCGTCGGCCACGACGCCCACGGTGGACACCACCAAGGGCATCGAGGTCGCCCCGGAGGAGGCCCCGGAGGCCTGACCGGACCGACCCGGAATGGATGCCGCGCCCCGACAGGTTTTAGCCTGTGGGGGCGCGGCATTTTTTCGCGCCATGAGTCAGACGGAACGAGGCACAGATGACCGACCCGGTGACGCTGGACGGCGAGGGCACGATCGGCGAGTTCGACGAGAAGCGCGCCGAGAACGCCGTACGAGAGCTCCTCATCGCGGTCGGCGAGGATCCTGACCGCGAGGGGCTACGGGAGACGCCGGCGCGCGTTGCGCGGGCGTACAGGGAGCTTCTGTCGGGGATGCGGCAGGAGCCCGAGGACGTCCTGACGACGACGTTCGACCTAGGGCACGACGAGATGGTCCTCGTGAAGGACATCGAACTGGTGTCCTTCTGTGAGCATCATTTGCTCCCATTTCATGGCGTAGCTCACGTTGGTTACATTCCGGCCGAAACGGGCAAGATTACCGGCCTGTCGAAGCTGGCTCGACTTGTCGACGTCTTCGCTCGTCGTCCGCAGGTGCAGGAGCGGCTGACGACTCAGATCGCGGATTCGCTCATGAAAATTCTTGAGGCCCGTGGCGCGATCGTCGTCATCGAGGCCGAGCACATGTGCATGTCGCTGCGCGGCATCCGCAAGCCGGGCGCGAAGACGACGACCTCGGCGGTACGTGGCCAACTGCGTGACGCTACGACACGCGCCGAGGCCATGTCCCTGATATTGGCTCGTTAGGAGCCAGCCGTCCGGCAGGTCAGGCCACCGGGGCCGTGCCCTTGCCGTTTTCCTCGTCCTCCGGGAGTTTGCAGACCCGCTCCAGGAAGAGGGCCGCGGCGATGACGCCGATGCCCGCCAGGACCGAGAAGCCGGCGTAGATCGCCTGGTCCCGGCGGGCCGGGACGTCGAGGGAGCCGAGCAGGAAGACGCCCACGCCGCCGTACATGCCGGCGACGAGGGCGGCGACCAGGGCGCTGGCCTGGCCGAAGACCACCGCGCGGGCCGCCATCAGTGGTTCCACGCCCTTCGCGCCGGGGCGGCGCTCGCGCTGGGCCTTGAGGCGGGAGCGGATGGAGAGGGCCGTCGCGGTCAGGACGGCCGCGATCGCCGCGAGAACGATCGGTGCGGCGAGCGGCACGCTGGGCAGGGTGCCCACCGCGTCCCAGAGGCGTGCGCCGCCCCAGGACAGGATTCCGGCCACGATGAACAGTCCGGCGAGCACCTTGAGCCGCAGTTGTTTCACCGGGTGTCCTTCGTTTCGTCTCGGGGGGGCCGTCCCCACGAGCGTAACGACTACTCGGGCAGACGGAGTTCCAGGTCGACACGCGGCACGACGCCGTCGTGGCCGACCGCCGCCAGCAGGTCCGAGACCGGGCCGCGGCCGGGCAGCTGGGCCTCGGGGTCGACGTCGTGCCAGGGGGCGAGGACGAAGGCGCGCTGGTGGGCGCGGGGGTGGGGGAGCGTGAGGACGGGGTCGTCGGAGACCACGTCGGCGTACGTCACGATGTCGACGTCGATGGTGCGCGCGCCCCAGCGCTCGTCGCGGACCCGGTGGAAGGCCTCCTCGATCGCGTGGGCCCGCTCCAGGAGGGAGCTGGGCGGCAGCGTGGTCTTCACCAGGGCGACGGCGTTGAGGTACGAGGGCTGGGAGCCGGGCTCGACGCCCCAGGGCTCCGTCTCGTAGACGGGGGAGACGGCCTTGACCCGCAGGCCCGGGGTGTCCTCCAGGGCGTCGACGGCGCCCTGGAGGTTCTCCAGGCGGTTGCCGAGGTTGGCGCCGAGCGCGATGACGGCCCACTTGGGGTTGGAGAGCGTCACGTCGGCGGCGTCGACCGTCTCGACGACGGAGGCCGGTACGGGCTGCACGGTGGGGTCGCTGTGCGTGGCTTTCATACTCGGCTCCGGGTGATGGTGATGGTCACGTCGTCGAAGGGGACCGTGATCGGCGCGTCCGGCTTGTGGACGACGACCTCGACCTCCTGGACGCCGGCGTGCTTGAGGCACTGCTCGGCGATCCGCTCGGCGAGGGTCTCGATCAGGTCCACGGGCTCGCCCTGGACGACATCGACGACTTCCTCCGCGACGACGCCGTAGTGCACGGTCTTCGTCAGGTCGTCGTCGGCGGCCGCGGGGCGGGTGTCCAGGCCGAGGACGAGGTCCACGATGAAGGTCTGGCCTTCCTCGCGCTCCTTGGGGAAGACGCCGTGGTGTCCTCGGGCCTTGAGGCCGCGCAGCGCGACACGATCCACGCGAATCACTCCTGCTGTCGTAGTTCTTGGGCCACGCAGCCGGGTGCGGACGGCCGGGTGTCCAGCATCGAATCTACCCGCGGGCATCGACAGCGCTTGCCCACGGGGGCTGAGGCGAGGGGCACAGGGGCTGGGTGCGGCCCCTACCCAGAGCGCCGGATTCCAATCCCCGTGGACACCCGAAAAGCCCAGGGAACCCGCTCAGGCGCCGGGTTCCCCGTCCTCGTCCTCGTCCGATTCGGCGAGTACGGGGGAGCCGTGGTGGGACCAGACCTTCCAGCCCTCGAATGTGCGGCGGAACACATTGGTGGCGACCACGAGCTGGCCCACGAGGGGCCCGAGCTCGGCTCCGTCCTCGGCCGGTCCGCCGCTGAGGATGTTCTCGGTGCAGGTGACGACGGCCACATCTCCGGCGAGGGAGACCTGGACATCTGTCAGGAAGAACTGGATGTACTCGGTGTTCGCCATGATCAGGGCGTACGAGCGGAGGACCTCGCCGCGGCCGGCGAGCACGGGCCAGCCGGGGTGGACGCAGCTGACGGGGGTGGCGCCGTCGTCGAGCCAGAGCTCGGAGATCCCCTCGAAGTCGCCGCGTTCCATCGCCTCGTAGAAGGCGGTGTTGGCGGCTTCGACCGCCTCGGTGTCGGTCCGGCGGGTCACGCGGCTCCCTCGACGGCTCTGGCGACCCGGACGGCGTCGGCGGTGGCCCTGACTTCGTGGACGCGGACGGCCCAGGCGCCCTCGTGGGCGGCGATGGCGGAGACGGCGGCGGTGGCGGCGTCCCGCTCGCGGGCGGGCGGCGGTGCGGCGCCCTCGCGGGCCAGGACGTGGCCGAGGAAGCGCTTGCGGGAGGCGGCGACGAGGAGCGGTCGGCCGAGGGCGTGCAGTTCGCGGAGGTGGGCGACGAGGGCGAGGTCGTGGGGGGCGAGTTTGGCGAAGCCGAGGCCGGGGTCGATGACGATCCGCTCGGGCGGGATGCCGCCCTCGACGACGGCCTCCATGCGGTGGCGCAGTTCGGTGAGGACCTCGCCGACGACGTCGTCGTACACGGCGAGGCTGTTCATGTTCTGGCTGAAGCCGCGCCAGTGCATGACGACGAAGGGGACCTCGGCGGCGGCGACGGCGGGGACCATTCCGGGGTCGGCGAGGCCGCCGCTGACGTCGTTGACCAGTGCGGCGCCGGCTGCGACGGCCGCGTGGGCGACGGAGGCGCGCATGGTGTCGACGGAGACGGTGACGCCTTCGGCGGCGAGGCCGCGGACGACGGGGACGACGCGGCGCAGCTCTTCGTCCTCGTCGACGCGGGTGGCGCCGGGGCGGGTCGATTCGCCGCCGACGTCGACGAGGTCGGCGCCCTCGGCGACCAGGTCGAGTCCGTGTTTGACGGCGGCCGTGGTGTCGAACCAGCGGCCGCCGTCGGAGAAGGAGTCCGGCGTCACGTTGACGACGCCCATGACCGCGCAGCGATCCCACTCCGGCAGGCCCCAGGCCGTGCCCCGTCCGCTCAACGTACTCATATGACCAGCGTAGGGCCCGGGGGGCCGGTCAGGCCGCGCGGACCTCGCGGTCGGCCTGCGGGGCGACGATGTGGGCGCAGGGGCGGGGCTCGGCGGCGGACCGGCGGCGGGCGAAGGGGCGGGGCAGTTCGAGGTTCACGAATCCTTCGGCCTGCATCGCGGCGAAGCCGATACGGGGCAGGTCACGGCTCTTGCGGTAGACGACGAAGCGCGGTTCCCAGCGGGGCCGGAACTTGGCGTTGAACTTGTACAGGGACTCGATCTGGAACCAGCGGGAGAGGAAGACGAGCAGTCCGCGCCAGAGCCGCAGGACCGGGCCGGCGCCGATCTTCTCGCCGCGGGCGAGGGCGGCGCGGAACATGGCGAAGTTGAGTGAGACGCGCTCGATGCCCAGCCGGGGGGACTCCTGGAGGGCGGCGACGATGAGCAGCTCGTTCATGCCGGGGTCGGCGGAGCGGTCGCGGCGCATCAGTTCGAGGGACATGCCGTCCGTGCCCCAGGGCACGAAGTGGATGATCGCCTTGAGGTCGCCGTAGGGGGAGGTGCCGTCGTCCTTGTGGGCGGTCGCTATGACGGCGTCGCCGTCGCCGGGGTCCCCGATCCGGCCCAGCGCCATGGAGAAGCCGCGCTCGGTGTCGGTGCCGCGCCAGTCGGCGGCGGCGCGGCGGATCCGGGCGAGTTCGCCGTCGGTGAGGTCACGGACGCGGCGGACCTTGGTGGTGTAGCCGTTGCGTTCGATCCGCTTCACCATCTGGCGCACGTTACGCATGGCGCGCCCGGAGAGGGAGAAATCCGCGACGTCGACCACCGCCTCGTCGCCCAGTTCGAGGGCGTCGAGGCCGGTCTCGCGGGTCCAGACCTCGCCGCCGGTCTCGGAGCAGCCCATGACGGCGGGGGTCCAGGAGTGGGCCTTGGCCTCGTCCATGAAGCGTTCGATGGCGCCGGGCCAGGCCTCGACGTCGCCGATGGGGTCGCCGCTGGCGAGCATGACGCCGGAGACGACGCGGTAGCAGACGGCGGCCTTGCCGCTGGGGGAGAAGACGACGCCCTTGTCGCGGCGCAGGGCGAAGTGGCCGAGCGAGTCGCGGCCGCCGTGCTTGTCGAGCAGGGCGCGCAGCCGGGTCTCGTCGTCCTCGGTGAGGCGGGCGGCGGGGTGTTCGGGGCGGAAGGCCAGGTAGATGGTGGTGAGGGCGGTCAGCATGCCGAGGGCGCCGAGGGAGTAGCCGACGGTCCAGTCGACGCCGCGGGTGTAGCCGACGGGGCCTTCGATGCCGAAAAGTCCGTACAGGACGTGTTCGAGACGGTCGGTGAGGCTGGGGTTGCCGATGACGCGGCGGGGGTGGGCGCTGACGATGACCAGGCCGAGGAGGATCGATCCGGCGCCCATGAGGACGAAGTTGGCGAGGGCCTTCCAGCGGCTGCGGGGGTCGGGCAGGGCGGCGAACTCGCCGCGGTGGCGCAGCAGCAGGGCCAGCAGTGCGAGGGAGAGCAGGGCGCCGATGACGGAGTGGCGCCAGACGAACTGGGCGACCGCGCCGGCGGGCAGCAGGACGACGGCGGCTCGCCAGGCGCGGCGCTTGTGGCGCTTGAGGCCGTGGGCGAGCAGCAGGAGCAGGACGCCCGCGCTGAGGGAGAGGGCCGCGGAGAGCGGTCCGAGTGTGCCGGGCAGGACCTCGGCGACGGCGTGCATCCGGCTGGCCCGGAAGCGCGGGAAGACGCCCGCGGCGATGTCGATCAGGCCGATGAGGGTGCAGGCCGTACCGACGAGTGCGGGAACCTTTTCGGGGCGAGGTCCGCGCAGAATCCGGCGCACCCGATCCGGAACCAATCCTGATTTGTCCCCATCTACCGTGACAGACATCGCTTCCCGTGCTTCCCCTGGCTCCGCGAGAGATTGGTCGTCCGGAGGGCCGTGCGCGAGGTCGGCGGGCCGTACCGGAGGTTTTGCGCCCTCTAGGACGGCCGCTCGGGGAGGCGGGTTCACTCAGGCACAGGAAATTCTCAGGAAGAAGGCTCGGGCGTCTCATGGGGCTCACCAGCAACAAGGTTCTGGCGCTGGCCGTCACGCTGGCGGTGGTGCTGTTCGTGGCCACGGTCTGGCTGTGGCCACGGCTGGCCCGTGGCGGCTGGCGGTCCGTCACGGGAAGGGTCGGGCTGCTGCTCGCGACCCAGCTGGCGCTGTTCGCCTCGGTCGGCCTCGCGGCGAACAACTCCTTCCTCTTCTACGGCTCCTGGGCGGACCTCTTCGGTCAGGAGCAGGACATGGGGGTCGTCGTCGACCACTCGGCCGACTCCAAGGACATCAAGGTCGTCGGCACGCAGGCGCTGGACGTGCCCGGCGCCGGCCGTCCCACGATCGGCGGCCAGATACAGAAGGTCGTCATCGCCGGCGAGAAGTCGAAGATCGACTCCCCGGCGTACGTCTATCTGCCGCCGGAGTACTTCCAGAAGGAGTACGCGAAGAGCACCTTTCCGGCCGCGGTGGTCCTGACCGGCTACCCGGGCACGGCCGAGAACCTCCTCAAGGGGCTGAAGTACCCGAAGACGGCCTATCTGCAGGCCAAGGAGAAGAAGATGCGGCCGATGATCCTGGTGATGATGCGCCCGACCGTGGCGCCTCCCCGGGACACCGAGTGCGTGAACGTCCCCGGCGGGCCGCAGACGGAGACCTTCTTCGCCGAGGACCTGCCGAAGGCGGTCTCGGAGACGTACCGGGTGGGGACCAAGGCGCGGAACTGGGGGTTCATGGGGAACTCGACCGGCGGGTACTGCGCGCTGAAGATCGCGCTGCACCACCCGGACCGGTTCGCGGCGGGCGCGGGCTTCTCGGCGTACTACAAGGCGGCGGAGGACGTCACCACCGGTGACCTGTTCCACGGCGACGGCGCGGCGCGCAAGCGGGCCGATCTGCTCTGGAGCCTGGACCACGCGCCGCAGGGGAAGTCGTCGTTCCTGGTGACCACGTCGAAGCAGGGCGAGGGGAACCTGCGCGGGACCCTGGACTTCATCAAGAAGGTGAAGGCCCCGGCGCGGGTCTCCTCGATCACACTCGACAGCGGCGGGCACAACTTCAACACCTGGAACCGGGAGATCCCGCCGGGCCTGGTGTGGATGAGCGGGCGGCTCAGCGCGAACTGAGCGTGGTCTCCCCGGAGGCCGCTGCCCGCAGCGCCCGGTGGACGCCCGCCGGGGTGAGGACGCCGACGTACCGGCCGCCGTCGGCGGGGTCGGTGACGGGGAGCCAGCCGGCGTCGTTCTGGAGGAGCGCGGCCAGGGCCTCCCGGAGGGAGGCACCGAGCGGGATCGGCTCGGGTGCGGGACGGGTGCGGTCCGGTTCGTCCGCCGACAGCCAGCCTTCGACGCGTCCGTCGGCGTCGAGGACGACGGACCAGGGGGCGTTCGGCGCTGCGTGGCCCGTTCGCGCGACCGGGACCTCCTCCAGGGCGGAGGCGTCCACCGCGGTGACCGAGAGGCGCTTGAGACTGCGGTCCGCGCCGACGAAATCGGCGACGTACGGGGTGGCGGGGGCGCCGAGCACCGTGGCCGGTGTGGCGAACTGCTCGATGCGGCCCTGTCCGTAGACGGCGATACGGTCGCCGAGGCGGACCGCCTCCTCCAGGTCGTGGGTGACGAGCAGCACGGTCTTGCGGACCTGCGACTGGAGCTTGAGGAACTCGTTCTGGAGGCGTTCGCGGACGACCGGGTCGACGGCGCCGAAGGGTTCGTCCATGAGCAGTACGGGCGGATCGGCGGCCAGGGCGCGGGCGACGCCGACGCGCTGGCGCTGGCCGCCGGAGAGCTGCTCGGGGTAGCGGTCGCCGTAGACGGCCGGGTCGAGGCCGACCAGGTCGAGGAGTTCGGCGGCGCGGGCGCGGGCCCTGGCCTTCTTCCAGCCGAGCAGCGCCGGGACGGTCGCGGTGTTCTCCAGGATCGTCCGGTGCGGGAAGAGCCCGACCTGCTGGATGACGTACCCGATCCGGCGGCGCAGCCGGACCGGGTCCATCGTGGATATGTCCTCGCCGTCGAGGAGGATCCGGCCCTCGGTCGGCTCGACGAGCCGGTTCACCATCTTCATCGTGGTGGTCTTGCCGCAGCCGGACGGGCCGACGAGCGTCACCAGTTCCCCCTCGGCGACCTCGAAGGAGAGTCCGTCGACGGCGGTCGTGCCGTCCGCGTACCGCTTGGTCACCTGCTCGAACCGGATCATGGTTCCCCATTCTTACGTCTTGCCACCGGGCGTGTGTGAAGGGCCTGTTGCCGCGTGGTGGCGGCCTCGGCGATTGTCAGTGGCGGAGGTTAGGGTCGTCAGACGTACGTTCGGCAACGGCGGGTGACCGGGGGGAGGGCACATGAGCGCGTCGAACTGTCTGGTGACGAACGACTGGATCTGCGGGGAGTATCTGCGCACCCGGAGCCAGGAGTTGACCGACGCCGTGCTCCAGCACGCGGGAATCACGGCCGTCTCCGTGCTGATCGGGCTCGCCGTCGCCTTTCCGCTGGCACTGCTCGTGCGGGCGCGGCCCCGGCTGGCCGGACCGGTCCTCGGTCTGACGACGCTGCTCTACACGATCCCGTCGCTTGCGATGTTCTCCCTGCTGCTGCCCTTCTTCGGACTGTCCGCGGCGCTCGTGGTGACCGGCCTCGTGCTGTACTCGCTGACGATCCTCGTACGGAACATCCTGGCGGGCCTGGAAGCGGTGCCGGCCGAGACGCGGGAGGCCGCGCGCGGCATGGGCTACGGCTCGGGGCGGCTGCTGTGGGAGGTCGAACTGCCTCTCGCGCTGCCCGCGTTGATGGCGGGCATACGGATGGCGACGGTCTCGACGATCGCCCTGACGACGGTCGGCGCGATCGTCGGACGGGGCGGGCTCG
Organism: Streptomyces vilmorinianum; assembly: GCF_005517195.1. Classification (NCBI taxonomy): domain Bacteria; kingdom Bacillati; phylum Actinomycetota; class Actinomycetes; order Kitasatosporales; family Streptomycetaceae; genus Streptomyces; species Streptomyces vilmorinianum. The sequence goes on from NZ_CP040244.1 coordinate 502,159, forward strand.
GCAATCTGATCGAGGACGCGCTGCCGACCTTCTTCAAGGCGCAGGTGCTCGCCGCCTCCGTGCTGTGCGTGCTCCTCGCGGTGAGCGCCGACCTGCTGCTCCTGGGCCTCCAGCGGCTGCTCACGCCATGGACCCGTATACGTACCGCGGCCGGGGGCGCGTGACATGGGGGCGCGTGACATGGGGGTCGTGGCATGGGGATCGTGACGGACGCCTGGAGCTGGCTGACCACCGGCGCCAACTGGGCGGGCGACGGCGGGGTCTGGCACCGCCTCGGCGAGCACGTGTACGTGAGCGGGCTCGCGCTGCTCCTCGCCTGCGCCGTCGCGCTGCCGCTGGGGCTCGGGCTCGGGCACCTCGGCCGGGGCGGCACGGTCGCCGTCAACGTCTCCAACGCGGGGCGGGCGATCCCCGTCTTCGCGGTCCTGGCCCTGTTCATGGTGTCGCCGCTGCGCAACGCCGGCTATGTCCCGACCGTGATCGCGCTGGTGCTCTTCGCGGTGCCCCCGCTGCTCACCAACGCGTACGTGGGGATGCGGGAAGTGGACCGGGCGGTGGTCGAGGCCGCGCGGGGGATGGGCATGTCGGGCGGACAGCTCTTCTTGAAGGTCGAACTGCCCCTGGCCCGCCCGCTGGTCATGACCGGGCTGCGGTCGGCCGCCGTGCAGGTGGTCGCCACGGCGACCATCGCGGCGATGGTCGGCCAGGGGGGCCTCGGCCGGATCATCACCGCCGGGTTCAACACGTACAACACCCCCCAGGTGGTCGCGGGCGCCCTGCTCGTGGCGCTGCTCGCCCTCCTGGTGGAGGCCGTGCTGGTGGGGGCGGACCGGCTGCTCGGCCGGCGCGCTTGAGACGACGGAACGACGACTGGGATGGGTGATCTCGTGAGCAGCAGGACCTGGCGTATCGCGGGTGCGGTACTGGGCACGGCGGCGCTGACCGTCTCCCTCGCCGCGTGCGGCGGCGACAGCCTGGAGAAGAGCGACGGGCGGTCGGGGGGCTCGGGCAAGGGCTCCCTGGTCGTCGGCGCCGCGGCGTTCACGGAGTCCAAGGTGCTCGCGGAGCTCTACGCGCAGGTGCTGAACGACGCCGGATACTCCGCGACCGTCACCACGGTGAAGAACCGCGAGCTGTACGAACCCTCGCTGGAGAAGGGCGAGATCGACGTCGTACCGGAATACGCGGCGACGATCGCGGAATTCCTCAATGCGAAGGTGAACGGCCCGAAGGCGCCCGAGGAGAAGCCGGTCGCGTCCGGGGACGCGGCCGCCACGGTGGAGGCTCTGAAGAAGCTCGCGGAGCCGCGCGGACTGAAGGTCCTCGCGGTCGGCGAGGCCGTCGACCAGAACGCCTTCGCGGTGAGCAGGGAATTCGCCGAGAAGAACAAGCTGACGACGCTTTCCGATCTCGGCCGCGCCAAGATCGGGGTGAAGATCGCGGCCGGCGACGAATGCGAGATACGGCCGTTCTGCGCGCCGGGCCTGAAGAAGACGTACGGCATCGACGTGACCGGGATCGACCCCAAGGGTGTCGGGACGCCGCAGTCCAAGCAGGCGGTCAAGGACGGTGTGGACCAGCTGGTCCTGACGACCACGACGGACGCGACGATCGACAGCTTCGGCCTTGTCTTCCTGACCGACGACAAGAAGCTCCAGAACGCCGACAATGTGCTGCCGGTCGTCAATGCGAAGGACGCCGGATCGCCGGAGATAGCCGCCGCCCTCGACAAGATCACAAAGGTGCTGACCACCGCCGATCTCGCCGAACTGAACCGCAAGGTGGACGCCGAGCGGGCGAAGCCCGAGGACGTGGCGAAGGCCTATCTGGAGTCGAAGGGCCTGCTCAGGAAGTAACGGCCGGGCAAGGGGAGTCGGCCGGGTCCGAGGGGTGCTCCGCCGCGACGGCGAGAAGTGGCCAAGAGATTGCCCGGCCGACACCCCATAGGGCGCCTACGCACGGTAAATTTCAGGCCATGCCACGTGGACGCCACCGCCATTCCCCTCCCCTGCACAAGCTCCTTCCGCCCTCCGCGGTCGCCGGAGCTTCAGTTGTCTGTGCCGCGGGCGCCTGGCTGCTCGCCGATCCCGTGGCGCTGCGCCTGCTCGTGGCGGCCGCCGCGGCGGCAGCGGTCACCGGTGGCGTCGTCATGCGCGGCTGGGACCGGAGCGCCGGGCGGCGGGTCGCCGAGCTCACCCGGGCGCGGGCCGCGGACCAGTGGAAGAACGAGGAGCGGATAGCCGAGCTCGAGGCCGACCTCGAGGAGTCCCGCGAACTGCGGGCCAAGCTGGACGCGAAGCTGCGCGCCAAGCGGGTCGAGCTCGCCGGGCTGCGGGGCGAGCACGCGGCGCTCCTGCGCCGGTACGCCACCGCCGAGACCGAGCGGGCCAGCGCCCTGGAGGGCCGCAGGCAGCTCGCCCTGGAGGCGACCGCTCCCGCCAGGGAGCTGCCGGCCGCCGGGTCCACGCCGACGCCGGCCGCCTACCGCCAGGCCGCCGAGGCCCTGCGCAACCTCGCGCGCAACGCCGCCGCCCAGGAGGCCCGCCGTACGGCCGAGGCCGCCCGCAGCCGCGATCTCGCCGAGCGCGCACGGGAGACGGAGGAGCCGCAGGGGAAGCACGCGGCGGCCGCCGGGACCGAGCAGCACGCTCGTCCGTCGACCGCCGTGGTGCCCGCAGTCTCCGCCGTGCCCGCGGTCCGGGCCGTCCCCGCCGCGACCGCGATCGTCCCCTACGCCGCGCGCCGCCCCGCCCCGCGCCCCGAGGGAGGCTTCGACTTCTTCGGTACGCAGAAGGCGGCGGCCGCCCTGGAGGCCGTGCAGGACGCCGACCTCGCGGACGTGGTGGGCGAGGAGGTCCTGGCCGCCGTCACGCGCCGCACCCCCGAGCAGCGGGCCATCGGCCAGGTCATCGACCTGACCGCGCACGACGAGACCGAGCAGATCGATGTGGCCGAGCTGCGCGGAGCGGTCAGCTCGTGACCTCCGCCTCCGCCCTCACGGGTGGTGAAGCGGCCGGGTCGCGGGACGAGTTGATCGCGCTGTGCGCGCAGGCCTTCTGCGGGCCGCCCTGGCACGACCCGCCCCGTGGGGCGGTACGGACCGTCGACCGGCTCCTCGGCCGTACCGGGCAGCCGGACTTCCGTATGGTGGCCACCCGCGACGCCGAAGGGGCGCTGACCGGCTTCGCGGCCGGCTGGGTCGACACCGCACTCTCCGGCGGCGAGGAGGAGACCTTCGAACTCGCCGAACTCGTCGTCGCCCCCGCCCACCAGGGCCGCGGCCTCGGCCGCATCCTCCACGACGCCCTCCTCGCGAGGGCGGCCGCGCCGCGCCTGCTGATGACGCTCGACGTGCCGGAGCTGCGCGAGCGCTACGAGCGCTGGGGCTGGAGCGTGGTGGAGCGGCAGCGCCCGGAGAAGGACCCGAGGGGCCTCGTCGTGATGCGCCACGCCTGACGGCGGCCAGGGGCGATTGGCCAGGGGCGCTTACTTGTCGATGTCGCCGACGACGAAGAAGAGCGAGCCCAGGATCGCCACCATGTCGGCGACGAGCGTGCCGGGCAGCAACTCCGTCAGCGCCTGGATGTTGTTGAACGACGCCGAGCGGAGCTTGAGCCGGTACGGCGTCTTCTCGCCCTTGGAGACCAGGTAGTAGCCGTTGATGCCGAGCGGGTTCTCGGTCCAGGCGTACGTGTGGCCCTCGGGCGCCTTGAGCACCTTCGGCAGCCGCTGGTTGATCGGCCCCGGCGGCAGGTCGGCGAGCCGGTCGAGGCAGGCGTCGGCGAGGTCCAGGGAGTTGTGGGTCTGGTCGAGCAGGCACTCGAAGCGGGCGAGACAGTCGCCCTCCTCACGGGTCACGACCTTGAGGGTGTCCCGCAGCTCTCCGTAGGCCAGGTACGGCTCGTCGCGACGCAGATCGAAGTCGACGCCTGAGGCGCGGGCGATGGGCCCGGAGACGCCGTACGCGTGCGCCGTCTGCGGGGTCAGGACGCCGACGTTCCGGGTGCGCCCCCGGAAGATCTCGTTGCCGAGGACCAGCTTGTCGTACACGTCCATGCGCGAGCGCACGTCGGCGACGGCCGCGCGGGCCCGCTCGAGCCACCCGGCGGGGAGGTCCTCCTTGAGCCCGCCGACCCGGTTGAACATGTAGTGCATCCGGCCGCCGGAGACCTCCTCCATCACGGCCTGGAGCTCCTCGCGCTCCCGGAACGCGTAGAAGACCGGGGTGATACCTCCCAGTTCGAGCGGGTACGACCCGAGGAACATGAGGTGGTTGAGCACCCGGTTCAGCTCGGCGAGCAGGGTGCGGGTCCAGACGGCGCGCTCGGGGACCTCCATGCCGAGCATGCGCTCGACGGCCATGACGACACCGAGTTCGTTGGAGAAGGCCGACAGCCAGTCGTGGCGGTTGGCGAGCATGATGATCTGCCGGTAGTCGCGCGCCTCGAAGAGCTTCTCGGCGCCGCGGTGCATGTACCCGATGACCGGCTCGGCACTCTGGATGACCTCACCGTCCAGGACGAGCCGGAGCCGGAGCACGCCATGGGTCGAGGGATGCTGCGGCCCGATGTTCAGCACCATGTCGGTGCTCTCCGCCGCCCCGCCGATTCCGACCGTCGTCTCCGTCATGGGACTCAGTATCCCCCGTCATCCCGAGACCCCTGTGGGCAGCTGTTCCGCTGGGGCGGAAGGGGTGGGCACACCCCACGGAGGCGGCGCCCAGTCAGGCCCGTTCACCCCGGGGCCCCGGCACCGTGTGCGTGAGCCACAGAAAGTCCCCGAGCCCACCGCGCGCGGTCAGCTCCGCCGCCTCGCCCGCCGCGGCGAGCGCCCGCACATACGCCCCCGGATCACCGCTCGCCAGCGAGAGCGGCGGCCGCTCCCCGCTCACCCCCAGCCCCCGCAACGCCTCCCGCTGCGTCAGCAGCTCGCCACCCCCGCCGGCCGAGGCGCACGCGTCCATCGCCACGTGCGCCGTCACATCGCACGACCCGTCCGGCACAGGCTCCACCTCCCGCCCCGCCCGGAACCCCGTCAGCGTTCCGAACGGCGGCCTGGACCCCCGTACATGCCCGTAGTCCACCGCCACCGCCGTCCCCGCCGCCAGCGAGCCGGCCGCCGCCGCCCACGCCTCGTCCCGCGCGCGCCCGATCTCCGCCCGCTCGCCCGGCTCCCGCAGCGGCCACCACCGCTCCAGCCACTCCGCGTCCGGGCCCTCGACGACCCGCCCCAGCCGCTCCGCCCCGTCCGCCGCCCGCACCTCGACGTACCGCACCACGCCCGCCTCGTCGACGGACGCGACGTCCACCGGCACGTTGTCGAGCCACTCGTTCGCGAAGAGGAGCCCTCGCACGCCCTCCGGCACCCGGTCCGTCCACACCACCCGGGGGTCGAGCCCCGCGGGCCGGTCCGCGCGCTCGACGCCGTACGCCCGTACCGAGAGCCCCTCCGGTACGGCGGCCAGCACGCCCGTCACCAGCTCGCCGTGCCCCGCGCCCACGTCCACGAACGCGACCTCGTCCGTCCCCAGTTCCTCCGCCACCCCGGTCAGCAGCCGGGCGACGGCTCCCGCGAAGAGCGGGGAGGCGTGCACCGAGGTGCGGAAGTGACCGGCGGGTCCCTCGGGGCGCAGAAAGAAGCCCCCGGGGCCGTACAACGCCTGCTCCGTGGCCTCGCGCCACCCCTGCCACTGACACGCCTCATCCGTCACGTGCCCCAGTCTCCACCTTGCGGAGTACAGGCTTCCCGCCAAGGATCGACCCCACGGTTGACCCCTGCACCTATCTCCTTTCCCTACTCTGGGTTACGTGCAGCGCCTCTACGACTTCATCCGCAGACACCCGACGGGCGTCGACACCTTCTGGGCGGTCGTCCTCCTCGGGTTCTCCCTGCTGTGGGTGGTCACGTCCTACCCGGAGGTCGACACGCCCGCCGCGTACGGCGTCGTCGCCGTCCTCTTCTCGCTCGTCGTCGCGCTGCGCCGCCGCGTGCCCGAGAAGATGCTGCTGCTCGGCGTCGCGCTGGGCGTCGGCCAGCTCGCCTTCGGGGTGATGCCGTTCTTCGCGGACTTCGCGATCCTGGTGATCATCTACACCGTGGCCGCGAGCGACGGGCCCCGCTGGGCCTCCCGGCTGGCGCTGATCGGCGGACTGAGCGCGGCCACCCTCTCCCAGCTGCGCTGGCCGATGGAGGGCCCCGGCTCGACCCTCGCGAAGGTCTTCTTCACGGTGATCATGACCGTGCCGTTCGCCCTCGCCTGGGTCCTCGGCGACTCGCTGCGCACCCGCCGCGCCTACTTCGCGCAGCTGGAGGAGCGCGCCTCCCGCCTGGAGCAGGAGCGCGAGGCGCAGGCCAAGGTCGCCGTCGCCGCGGAGCGCGCCCGGATCGCCCGCGAGCTGCACGACGTCGTCGCCCACAACGTCTCGGTGATGGTCGTCCAGGCCGACGGCGCCGCCTACGTCCTGGACGCCTCGCCCGACCAGGCCAAGCAGGCGCTGGAGACGATCTCCTCCACCGGTCGCCAGGCGCTGGCCGAGATGCGCCGGCTGCTCGGCATCCTGCGCACCGGCGAGCACCAGGAGGCGGGGGAGTACGTGCCCCAGCCCGACGTCGAGCAGATCGAGGACCTGGTCGAGCAGGTCCGGGGCGCCGGTCTGACGGTCGACTTCCGGATCGAGGGGACGCCCCGGCCGCTGCCGAGCGGCGTCGAGCTCACCGCGTACCGCATCGTGCAGGAAGCCCTCACCAACACCCGCAAGCACGGCGGCCCCGACGCCGGGGCCAGCGTCCGCCTGGTGTACTTCGACGACGGCCTCGGGCTCCTGGTCGAGGACGACGGGCGGGGCGCGACCCAGGAGATGTACGAGGACGGGGGCGCCGACGGCCGTGGCCACGGCCTGATCGGCATGCGGGAGCGGGTCGGCATGGTCGGCGGCACCCTGGACGCGGGGCCGCGTCCGGGGGGCGGTTTCCGTATCAGCGCCCTGCTCCCCCTGAAGCCCGCCCACTGACGACCTTTAAGGATCTTCATGTCCATCCGCGTGATGCTCGTCGACGACCAGGTGCTGCTGCGCACCGGCTTCCGCATGGTGCTAGCCGCCCAGCCGGACATGGAGGTCGTGGCCGAGGCGGGCGACGGTGTGGAGGCGCTGGAGGTGCTGCGCTCCACGGCCGTGGACGTGGTGCTGATGGACGTACGGATGCCCAAGCTCGACGGCGTGGAGGCGACGCGGCGGATCTGCGCGGAGCCCGACGCGCCCAAGGTGCTGATCCTGACCACCTTCGACCTCGACGAGTACGCCTTCTCCGGGCTGAAGGCCGGCGCGAGCGGCTTCATGCTGAAGGACGTGCCGCCGGGCGAGCTGCTCGGCGCGATCCGCTCCGTGCACAGCGGCGACGCGGTCGTGGCCCCCTCGACCACGCGCCGGCTGCTCGACCGCTTCTCGCCGATGCTGCCGTCCTCGGGCAAGGAGCCTCAGCACAAGGAGCTGGGCAAGCTCACCGAGCGGGAGCGTGAGGTCATGCTCCTGGTCGCGCAGGGCCTGTCGAACGGCGAGATCGCCGCCCGGCTGGTCCTCTCGGAGGCGACGGTGAAGACGCATGTCGGCCGGATCCTGACCAAGCTGGACCTGCGCGACCGGGTGCAGGTGGTGGTGCTCGCGTACGAGACGGGCCTGGTGAGGGCGGGCGGCGGGGCGGTCTGATCCGCCGTGCTGCTGTGGATCAACGGTCCGTTCGGGGGCGGAAAGACGCAGACGGCGTACGAGATCAGGCGGAGGCTGCCCGGCAGTGTCGTGTGCGACCCGGAGCATGTCGGCTTCGGCCTGCACCGCACGCTGCCGCCGCCGCTCCGTGGAGACTTCCAGGATCTGACGGCGTGGCGGCAGGGCGTGTACGAGGTCCTCGACCTGGCGCTGCGGCGGTACGCGGACGGGCCGGTGATCGTGCCGATGACGCTCGTGGAACCGGCGTACTTCGAGGAGATCGTCGGCCGGCTGCGCGAGGAGCACGGTGCGGACCGGGTCCACCACTTCGCGCTGCTCGCGGAGCGGGAGACGGTCCTGAAGCGGCTGACCGAGCGGGGGTGGGGGCGCGGGCTCAAGCGGGAGAGCTTCGCCGTACGGAAGCTCGACCTGTGCCTGGAGCGGCTGAACGGCCCGCGGTTCGCGCACCACATCCGTACGGACCGGATCACCGTCCCCGAGGTCGCGGACGAGGTGGCGCGGGCGGCGGGGCTGCGCCTCGCGCCGAACACGGACGGGCCGCTGCGGCACCGCCTGCGCCGGATCAAGGTCGGCCTGTCACACGTCCGCTTCGACTGACGGGGTCGGCTAGCGCAGCACCGACTCGAGGAAGTCGCTGCCCAGACGGGCGACGACGGCCACGTCCAGCTGGTGCAGGACGTACCGGCCGCGGCGCTGGGTGGTGAGCAGCCCGGCCTTCTTCAGGACGGCGAGGTGGCGGGAGACCTCGGGCGGGGTGATGCCGTACGTGTCGGCCAGCTCGCTCGTCGTGGACGGGCCGCGGGCGAGGCTGCGGCAGATCCGCATCCGCATCGGGTGCGCGACGGCCTCCAGGCGGAGCTTGACGGTCTCCACGGACGCGCTGCCGGCGAGCTCACGGGTGGAGACGGGGTACTGGATCACCGGCTTCCAGCCGGGCGCGTGCAGGGCGACGAGATGCGGCCAGCCGAACGCGGTCGGCAGGAACGTCAGGGCCGAGCCGTCGGCGCTGGTCCAGCCGTGCATCAGCTTGTCGACGACGATCCGGGTGCCGCGCTCGTCCTCCTCCAGGCTCATGGCCGGGGAGACGGCGGCGACGGCGTCGGCGAGGCCCTTGCGGCGCAGGAGTTCGGTCTTGTGCCGGGCGTCGGCGGCGAGCTGGACGCGCACCCGCTGCCAGGTGTCGGCGAAGAACGCGTCGTCGCAGTCCTCCAGGAGCCGCCGGACCCACGCGCGCGTGCCGGTCGGATCGGCGAGCATCCGTTCCACGAACGCGGCCTGCCGGGGCCCGCGCGCCGCGGCCAGGTCGAGGGCGCGGCGGCGGGAGCGCGGGTCGACGAGCGGGGAGGGCACGCCGTTCGCGTACTGGCTGCTGCAGGAGATCTCCAGCGCCGCGCCGACGTACGTCTCGTCGTCCATCCGGTCGAGGTCGTCCAGCTCCTCGGCGAGGGTCTCGCGGGGCTGGGCGGGCAGCAGGATGTCGGAGCGGGTGGACCGCCACATGAAGTCGGCCTCGTGCAGCCGGTCGGCGAGCTCCGGCTTGAGGGCGGCGGAGGTCGTCGTGGTCCAGCCGTGCAGCCGGGCGTGATGGGCGGGCTCGGAGAGCGCGTGCAGCGCGGCGCCGAGCTCGGCCAGCGGCGAGGGGCAGAAGGCGATCCGCTCGTGCGGCAGTCCGGTGATGTCGATGGTCACGCTCACGCCCCTATGGTGCGGGTCGAGCCGGGGCCGCCGTCGCCCGTTTGACGCCCCCCGTCAATCCACGGGACCGCGGGGGGCGGCCCGGCGCACCGTGACGTGCATGAGCGCACTGCACCAGTACCTCCTGGACAGCTACCGGGCCGAGCAGCGCGGCGATCGGCTGCCGCCGCTGCCCGGAACCCAAGACGTCGCGACCCTCCGCGCGGTCCGCGACCACCGCCGCTTCCGCGCCGTCGTCGCCGGCCGCCCGGCCCGGGGGCGGTTGCGCACGGCGCTCGACCGCCGGCTGCGCTCCCGGGCGTGCTGAACCCTCAGGCCACCCGCGACACGAACGCCACGACCGCCTCCCGTACGTCCGCCTCCGTCCACGCGAGCCCCGGCTCCGCCACCGTCACCTCCGTCACCGCCACGCCCGGTGGCCCGCCCGCCGGGGACGGGGACCAGCGCCGGAAGAGGACCGTGTCCGTGGCCTCCGTCAGCGCCAGCGACGCCGCCGTCAGGACCTCCGGGTCGTACGGGAGCCACACCTGGAACTGGTGGGTGTGCGGGGTCTCCGGGTGGATCCGGAACCACGGCACCCCCGCCTCCTCGAAGCCGGCCCGCAGACCGTCCGCCACCACGCGCGCGTGGGCCACGTACGAGGGCAGCTTCGGCAGTTCCACGCCGAGGCCGCGCAGCGCGGACAGTGCCGCGGGGAACTGCTGGAAGACCAGCCCGCCGTAGCGGTGGAGCCACAGCCGCGCCTCGTCCATCACCTCCTCGGGACCGGCCAGCGCGGCCCCCGAGATCCCGCCCAGGGACTTGTAGAACGACACGTACACGCTGTCCGCGAGCCCCGCGATCTCCCGCGGCTCCCGCCCGAAGTGCGGGGCGCACTCCCACAGGCGCGCGCCGTCGATGTGCACCACTGCGTCACGCTCGCGCGCCGCGTCCACCACCTCCACCAGTTCGGTCCAGGTCGGCAGCACGAACCCCGCGTCCCGCAGCGGCAGCTCCAGCATCAGCGTCCCGAACGGCTCCGGGTGGTCCCGTACCTCCTCGGCCGTCGGCAGCCGGGGCTCGTCCGTCGGGTGGACCGTGCGCAGCCCGCTCACCGCGCCCAGCGCGCCGTCCTCGTGGACCTCCGGGTGGGAGAGCGGGTGGAGTGCGACGACCGGGCTGCCGGTCCGGCCCGCCCAGCAGCGCAGGGCCACCTGCTGGGCCATCGTCCCGGTCGGGAAGAACACCGCCGCGGGGAAGCCCAGCAGCTCCGCCACCCGCCGCTCCACCTCGGCTACCGGCCCGCCGTCGCCGTACATGTCGACCGGCTCGTAGGGGTCCATGAGGGCGTGAGCGCCCTCCGCCAGCTCCCGCAGTTCGGTCAGCCGCTCGCCGATCGTGGCCTCCACGGGCGTGTGCCACAGCTTCCGGCCGGCGTCGGACCACACCGCGGCCCTGTGGCGTCGTGCGTCCTGCTCGCTCATCGCGCCGTACTCGTCCATCCGCCGATCATCACACCGGCGCCCACACCCTGTGGACAGCCACGGGGGAGCGCGAAACGCTGGCGTAGCATGACCAGAAATCGTCCGGTACCCCCCGCGGACTGGAACGGAAGGCCGTTGCCGCGTGAACCAACCAGCAGAACCCCGAGCGGAAGACCGACCCGCGCGACTCTCCGTCGGAGTCGTCGGAGCCGGCCGGGTGGGCCCCGCGCTCGCCGCCGCACTCCAGCTCGCGGGACACCGCCCCGTCGCCGTCTCCGCGGTCTCCGACGCCTCCGTGCGCCGCGCCGCGACCCTGCTCCCCGACGTGCCGATCGTGCCGCCCGCCCAGGTGCTCGCCCGCGCCGAGCTGGTGCTGCTGACCGTTCCCGACGACGCGCTGCCCGGCCTGGTCGAGGGCCTCGCCGAGACCGGTGCCGTACGGCCGGGGCAGCTGCTCGTGCACACCTCCGGGCGGTACGGCGTGAACGTCCTGGAGCCCGCGCGCCGCGCCGGCGCGCTGCCGCTCGCGCTGCACCCCGCGATGACCTTCACCGGGACCTCCGTCGACGTCCAGCGGCTGGCCGGCTGCTCCTTCGGGGTGACCGCGCCCGAGGAGCTGCGGCTGGCCGCCGAGGCCCTGGTCATCGAGATGGGCGGCGAGCCCGAGTGGATCGCGGAGGAGTCCCGCCCGCTCTACCACGCGGCCCTCGCCCTGGGCGCGAACCATCTGGTCACGCTGGTCGCCCAGTCGATGGACCTGCTCCGTACGGCCGGGGTCGCCGCCCCCGACCGGATGCTCGGCCCGCTCCTGGGCGCCGCCCTGGACAACGCCCTGCGCTCCGGCGACGCGGCCCTCACCGGACCCGTCGCGCGCGGTGACGCGGGCACGGTCGCCGCGCACGTCGCCGAGCTGCGCAAGCACGCGCCCGGCACCGTCGCCGGCTACCTGGCGATGGCCCGCACGACCGCCGACCGGGCGCTCGCGCACGGCCTGCTCAAGCCCGAGCTCGCCGAGGACCTGCTGGGCGTGCTCGCAGAGGGGGACCCCCGATGACCTCCACGTCGTCCCCGTCGTCCATGTCGCCCGCGTCGTCGTCGACGGCCTTCGCGCTGGTCCGTACGGCCGACGAGCTGCACGCCCGCGCGGCGCGCCACGCGTCCGCCGTCGCACGCGCCGGCGTGGCCGGAAACAGCCGCACCGCCGTCGTCATGACCATGGGCGCCCTCCACGAGGGGCACGCCACCCTCGTCCGTACCGCCCGGGAGTACGTCGGACCCGACGGGTTCGTCGTCGTCACCGTCTTCGTCAACCCGCTCCAGTTCGGCGCCGGCGAGGACCTCGACCGCTACCCGCGCACGCTGGACGCCGACCTCGAGGTCGCCGCGGCGGCCGGCGCCGACACGGTCTTCGCCCCCGCCGTCGACGAGGTCTACCCCGGCGGGGAGCCCCAGGTCCGGATCACCGCGGGCCCCATGGGCGAGCGCCTCGAAGGCGCCTCGCGGCCCGGCCACTTCGACGGGATGCTCACCGTCGTCGCCAAGCTGCTCCACCTCACCCGCCCCGACCTGGCCTTCTTCGGCCAGAAGGACGCCCAGCAGCTGGCCCTGATCCGCCGGATGGCCCGCGACCTGAACTTCCCGGTCGAGATCGTCGGCGTGCCGACCGTCCGCGAGACCGACGGCCTCGCCCTGTCCAGCCGCAACCGCTACCTCTCCCCCGGCGAGCGCCGCACCGCCCTCGCCCTGTCCCGCGCCCTGTTCGCCGCGAGCGACCGGCTCGCCGCCCAGCACGCGCTGCGCGCGCGTGCCGCCTCGCTGCCCGGCGCGCAGAACAGGGCCGAGACCCGCGCCGAGGCGCTGTCCCGGCTCGGCGAGGCCCGTGCCGCCGCCGACGCCCACGCCGTCGCCCAGGCCTCCGAGGGCGGCGGCGCCGACGCCGTACGGGCCGCGGCCCGCGCCGTCCTCGACGAGGCGGCGAAGGCCGAGCCGCCGCTCACCCTCGACTACGTCGCCCTGGTCGACCCGTCCGACTTCACCGAGGTCGCCGACGGCCACGACGGCGAGGCGATCCTCGCCGTCGCCGCGCGTGTGGGCACCACGCGGCTGATCGACAACATCCCGCTGACCTTCGGAGCCGCCAAGTGACCGGAATACGGCTGCACGCGCCCGCGCCGGGCTGGGCCATCGACGCCGATGTCGTCGTGGTCGGCTCCGGCGTCGCGGGCCTCACCGCGGCCCTGCGCTGCACCGCCGCCGGACTGCGTACGGTCGTCGTCACCAAGGCCCGCCTGGACGACGGCTCCACCCGCTGGGCGCAGGGCGGCATCGCCGCCGCGCTCGGCGAGGGCGACACCCCCGAGCAGCACCTGGACGACACGCTCGTCGCCGGTGCCGGGCTCTGCGACACCGAGGCCGTACGCCTCCTCGTCACCGAGGGACCCGACGCGGTCCGCCGGCTGATCGAGACCGGCGCGGACTTCGACAAGAACGCCGCGGGCGAGATCGCCCTGACCCGCGAGGGCGGCCACCACCGCCGCCGTATCGCGCACGCGGGCGGCGACGCCACCGGCGCGGAGATCTCCCGCGCGCTCGTCGAGGCGATACGGGACCGGGGGCTGCGCACCATCGAGCACGCCCTCGTCCTCGACCTCCTCACCGACGCCGAGGGCCGGACCGCGGGCGTGACCCTGCACGTCATGGGCGAGGGGCAGCACGACGGTGTCGGCGCCGTCCACGCCCCCGCCGTGGTCCTGGCCACCGGCGGCATGGGCCAGGTCTTCTCCGCGACCACCAACCCGGCCGTCTCCACCGGAGACGGCGTCGCGCTCGCCCTGCGCGCCGGGGCCGAGGTCTCCGACCTGGAGTTCGTCCAGTTCCACCCGACGGTGCTCTTCCTCGGCGCCGACTCCGAGGGCCAGCAGCCCCTGGTCTCCGAGGCGGTACGGGGAGAGGGCGCCCATCTCGTCGACGCGGACGGCGTCCGCTTCATGGTCGGGCAGCACGAGCTGGCCGAGCTCGCGCCCCGTGACATCGTCGCCAAGGCGATCATGCGCCGGATGCAGGAGCAGAGCGCCGAGCACATGTACCTGGACGCCCGCCACTTCGGCGCCGAGATGTGGGAGAACCGGTTCCCCACGATCCTCGCGGCCTGCCGCTCCCACGGCATCGACCCGGTCACCGAGCCGATCCCGGTCGCCCCCGCGGCCCACTACGCCTCCGGCGGAGTCCGCACCGACCTGCACGGCCGGACCACCGTCCCGGGCCTCTACGCGTGCGGTGAGGTGGCCTGCACGGGCGTCCACGGCGCCAACCGGCTCGCCTCCAACTCGCTCCTGGAGGGCCTGGTCTTCTCCGAACGCATCGCCGCGGACATCGCCGGCCACGGCCCGCACCGCGAGGGTCCCCCGGTCGACTCCCGGACCACGTCGGTCCTGCCGCTCGTCGAGCCCGAGGTGCGCCCCACGATCCAGCGGATCATGAGCGGCGACGCCGGAGTGCTGCGCTCGGCGCGGAGCCTCGCCGAGGCCGCCGAGGCCCTGGAGGCGCTGAGTCTCGCCGCCGCGGGCGAGCAGGCCGGCAAGGCCGCCGAGCCGGGCGTCGAGTCCTGGGAGACGACCAACCTGCTGTGCGTCTCCCGCGTCCTCGTGGCCGCGGCCATGGAGCGCGCGGAGACCCGCGGCTGCCATTGGCGCGAGGACCACCCCGAGCGCGACGACACCACGTGGCGACGCCATCTGGTCGTCCGCCTCACCCCGGACCGGCGGCTGGTCGTCCGCCGCACCGCCACCGCAGACTTTCCGCCCGTAACCGCCGACGCACCCATGGAGCCGTAAGTGACCACGCCCGAAACGCCCGAAGAAGGACGCCCGGAGCCCGTGGACGTCCCCCTGATCCACATCAACGGCCCCGCCGAGCCCGCGGGTGGCTGTGGTGACGGCTGCGGCTGCGGCGACGCCGAGGAGTACGAGTGCGGGCTCGACCCCGCCCTCGCGGAGCTGCTCGCCGAGGCCGGACTCGACCCGGTCCAGGTCGAGGACATCGCCCACCTGGCCATCGCCGAGGACCTCGACGGCGGTGTGGACGTGACGACCGTCGCGACCGTCCCCGAGGACGCCGTGGCCACCGCCGACTTCGTGGCCCGCGAGGCCGGTGTCGTCGCCGGGCTCCGGGTCGCCGAGGCCGTGCTGTCCATCGTGTGCGTCGACGAGTTCGAGGTCGAGCGGCACGTCGAGGACGGCGAGCGCGTCGAGGCCGGGCAGAAGCTCCTGAGCGCCACCGCACGCACCCGTGACCTGCTCACCGGCGAGCGCAGCGCCCTCAACATCCTGTGCCGGCTCTCCGGCATCGCCACCGCCACGCGCGCGTGGGCGGACGCCCTGGAGGGCACCCGGGCCAAGGTCCGCGACACCCGCAAGACCACGCCGGGCCTGCGCGCCCTGGAGAAGTACGCGGTGCGCTGCGGCGGCGGCGTCAACCACCGCATGTCGCTGTCGGACGCCGCCCTGGTGAAGGACAACCACGTGGTCGCGGCCGGCGGCGTGGCGCAGGCCTTCAAGGCCGTACGGGAGCTGTTCCCGGAGGTGCCGATCGAGGTCGAGGTCGACACCCTGCACCAGGTCCGCGAGGTCCTGGACGCGGGCGCGGACCTGATCCTGCTCGACAACTTCACTCCCATGGAGACCGAGGAGGCCGTCGCCCTGGTCGCGGGCCGCGCCGCCCTGGAGTCCTCCGGCCGCCTCACGCTGGAGAACGCGGCGGCGTACGCGGCGACCGGCGTGGACTACCTCGCCGTGGGCGGGCTCACCCACTCGTCCCCGATCCTCGACATCGGCCTCGACCTGCGCGACGCCTCCGAGGCGGCTGTCTGATGCTCCTCACCATCGACGTCGGCAACACGCACACCGTCCTCGGCCTCTTCGACGGCGAGGAGATCGTCGAGCACTGGCGCATCTCCACCGACCCGCGCCGGACCGCCGACGAGATGGCGGTCCTGCTCCAGGGCCTGATGGGCATGCATCCGCTGCTCGGCGTCGAGCTGAGCGACGGCATCGAGGGGATCTCGATCTGCGCGACGGTCCCTTCGGTGCTGCACGAGCTGCGCGAGGTGACGCGGCGGTACTACGGCGACGTACCGGCGGTCCTCGTGGAGCCGGGCGTCAAGACCGGCGTGCCGGTCCTGACCGACAACCCCAAGGAGGTCGGCGCGGACCGCATCATCAACGCGGTCGCGGCGGTCGAGCTCTACGGCGGCCCGGCGATCGTCGTCGACTTCGGCACGGCGACGACGTACGACGCGATCACCGCGCGCGGTGAGTACGCGGGCGGGGCGATCGCGCCGGGCATCGAGATCTCGGTGGAGGCGCTGGGCGTCCGCGGCGCCCAGCTCCGCAAGATCGAGCTGGCCCGCCCGCGCAGCGTGATCGGCAAGAACACGGTCGAGGCGATGCAGTCGGGCATCGTCTTCGGCTTCGCGGGTCAGGTCGACGGCGTGGTGGCCCGCATGAAGCGCGACCTGGTGGGCCCGAACGGCGACCCCGACGACGTGACGGTGATCGCGACGGGCGGCCTCGCCCCGATGGTCCTCGGCGAGGCGAAGCAGATCGACGAGCACGAGCCCTGGCTGACCCTGATCGGCCTGCGCCTGGTGTACGAGCGCAACGTCTCCCGGATGTAGGGGGGTCCCCGGGGGGGGAGTCCCCCGGGGACAGGCACAAACGGTCGTCGCCCTTGCGGCCACGTCCGCTCCGCCGGCCCTGCCGACACCGGTTGCGCTGTCTGCACCGGGGCGCCGCCCGCCCAAGGCCCGCGTCCCGGTTCTGCCGCCCGCCCGAGGGCAACGCGCCGGGGGATGATCGGTAAACGAAATTTGTCCGATTAGCGCGTATCGTCACCCCATGCCCACGCCATACGGATCCCGCGGCGGCATGGCGTTCAGCGCGGACGAGCTGCGTGTGCTCCGACGCGCCCTTGCCACCGCCCTCAACCCTGCCCCCCTTCAGGACGAGGACGTCCAGGACTGCCTGCGCCTCGCCGAATCCGTGGACGACACCGTCCGCGAGGCCGGCCGGCTGCGCGCCTTCCTCCTCGCCGACCTGACCCGCTACCGCGAGGCCCTGCCCGGCTCGCTCCCCGGGTATCTGGACCTCCTCCAGGACGCCCTGTCCGCCGGCTACGACCCCGCCGCCGACGACCTCGCAGCCCTGCGCGCCCTGCGCGCGAACCCCCGGGCCGCCGTCCTCCTGGAGCGCTGCCAGGTGCTCGCGGAGCGCTCCGTGCGCGCCCGCCTCGCCCGCGTCTCCCAGGCCGTCGCCCCCGTTCCCCGCGCCCGGCTGCTCGCCCTCCCCGGCGGCCGCGCCGCCGGGGACCAGCCCAAGCCGGCCACGCCCAAGCCACCCACCCCCGTCAAGCGCCCGGCGCCCAAGCCCTCCGAGGTGTTCCCGCCGCGCCGACGCCCCGTACCCCCGCCCCCGCCCGAGGAACGCGCCGCCGGATAGCTACTCTGGACGGCATGGACTACGTATCCGCGCTCCTGCCCCCCGTCGTGATGGCCGCGTTCTTCATCGGGCTCGTCGTCACGATCGTCAAGAGCCAGGGCGGCCCCAACAAGGCCAAGGAGGACGCGGCCGTGGACGCCGCCCTCGCCCGCGCCGAGGCCACCCGTCAGGCGGACGGCAGCGCTTCGTAGCCGCTCGACCCCGTCCCGCATCGAGGACGTACGGCAGATTTCATGCCGTACGTCCTTTTTGTTGCGTTTCCTACGTCAATAACCGGCCACTCCCACTTCGCGGACTATGGTGGCCTTGTGCCCCGCCCATTGGGAGAACTGGAAGACGCCGTCATGACGCGCGTCTGGCAATGGAACCGGCCGGTGACCGTCCGGGAAGTCCTGGAGGATCTCCAGCAGGAACGGTCCATCGCCTACACCACCGTCATGACCGTAATGGACAATCTCCATCAGAAGGGCTGGGTGCGCAGGGAAGTCGACGGCAGGGCCTATCGATATACCGCCGTCTCCACCCGCGCCGCCTACTCGGCCGCACTGATGAACGAGGCCTGGTCCCAGAGCGACAACCCGGCCGCCGCGCTCGTCGCGTTCTTCGGCATGATGTCGAGCGAGCAGCGAGAGGCCCTCAACGACGCCATCCGCGTCGTCGGGTACAACACCTCCGACGCGCCGGCGCCGCCGCCCGAGGCCGCCGAACAGGCCGAACCTTCCGAGGGCGGCGAGGGAACCGAGGGGCCGGGGCGATAACGTCCCCCCATGCCGTCGTCCTCCTCCGTCTCAAAAGCCGTCACCGTCCGCCGGGCCCGCACCAGTGATGTCGCCGCCGTGCGCCGGCTTGTCGACCCGTACGTCCGCCGGGGCATCCTGCTCGACAAAGCGACGGTGACCCTTTACGAGGACATCCAGGAGTTCTGGGTCGCCGAACGCGACGAGGACGCGGTGGTCGTCGGCTGCGGCGCACTCCATGTGATGTGGGAAGACCTCGCCGAAGTACGTACTCTCGCCGTCGATCCGGAGTTCAAGGGCGCGGGCGTCGGACATCACGTGCTCGACAAGTTGCTGCACACCGCCCGATGGCTCGGCGTGCGCCGGGTATTCTGCCTGACCTTCGAAGTCGACTTCTTCGCCAAGCACGGCTTCGTCGAGATCGGCGAGACTCCGGTCGACGGAGATGTCTACAGTGAGCTCCTGCGTTCCTATGACGAGGGTGTCGCCGAGTTCCTCGGTCTCGAACGAGTGAAGCCGAACACCTTGGGCAACAGTCGGATGCTTCTGCACCTGTGATCGTAACGATCGCCGGGAACCCTATGTCCGAATCGCGCACGTTTCCCGCGTTGCCGGGCTTCTGAACCTCTCCCAGGGGTTTGTGTTTTTCCGGGAAAAGCGGTTTCCTTTCCGCGTACTGCATTTTCGATGAAAGGAAATCCGGTGGCACAGAAGGTTCAGGTCCTTCTTGTCGATGACCTCGACGGTGTCGAGGCGGACGAGACCGTGACGTTCGCGCTGGACGGCAAGACCTACGAGATCGACCTCACCACCGCCAACGCGGACAAGCTCCGTGGCCTGCTCGAGCCGTACACGAAGAGTGGCCGGCGCACCGGTGGCCGCAGCGCCGGTATGCGTGGCAAGGGCCGGGTCGCCGCCGGCGGCAGCCAGGACACCGCGAAGATCCGCGCGTGGGCCAAGGAGAACGGCTACAACGTGAACGACCGCGGCCGCGTCCCCGCGGACATCAAGGCGGCCTACGAGGACGCGAACCGCTGAGGCGCCAGCGTCTGAACGGCCGGCCCCCGGGGGCGCGCACCTCGTAGCCGCACCCGGTGGCACTCCGCGGCGGCGGCGGCCACGAGCCGTACGAGACAGGGGGCGCCCGCATCGCCCCGCGCGGCGGCCCGCACGGCCGGCAGCGAGGACTCCACCTCGCGGCCCGGCTCGGGGGCACGCAGCCACACCGTGGCGCCCGGCGCGCCGGAACCGCTCCATCCTGGGGGAATGGGGGCGGTCATCCGGCCGCCCGCGCCGAGCGCGGCGAGATCCAGCGAGATCCCGCCCCACTCCAGCCAGTCGAGCAGCCCCGGCAGCTCCTCCGCGCTTCCCGCGGCCATCAGGAACCGCATCCTCCGCCCCATGAGGGCCACAGGACCGATGGCCGTGCCCGTCCTTCCCAGCACCGCGCGGCCGGCCGCGGCAGGCAGCTCCAGGACGTCGAAGCGCAGCCCCGTCACGAGCTGCACCGGCGGTCCGGCCACGGTCGCCCAGCCGAGCCCTTCCTCGTACCACCGCGCCAGGCCGCCGTCGAGCGGCGAGCGGGGCAGCGGCACGGTGAAGGACATGCCCGGGCAACTCCCACGAGCGCCCGTTGGTTACGCCCGCGATGACGCACCGTCCTCGATCCGATGCGCAGAGTGTCCATGATGGGGGCGTACGGGCGCATTCGGGAGCGCAAGGATGTTCGCCCGTAGCGGAGGGAACCGGGGTGTGCCGCATGGAGTGTCGGTGCTTACGGGTAAGACATTCCTAGTGAGGAGGGGCGACTCGCGGGCTTTGCCGTCTCACGTTCGCCATCGGCGTACAGAAGGCGCGGGTAACTGCTTGGCCTGCGGGAACATCGTCTCGCACCATCGAGTTGGAGCATTTGTCGGCTGTTCGGCAGCAGGTCTCCCCGCAGATGAGGGGGTGATCCGGACGGATGTCGGCAGTTGGAATGAGCGGTCCCCGCTTGCGGGACTAAGCTGCGGAAGGACAGGGAGGGGATCGACCCCTAACTGACTGACCGCTCTGAGGAGCGATTAACGATGTTCGAGAGGTTCACCGACCGCGCGCGGCGGGTTGTCGTCCTGGCTCAGGAAGAAGCCCGGATGCTCAACCACAACTACATCGGCACCGAGCACATCCTCCTGGGCCTTATCCACGAGGGTGAGGGTGTCGCCGCTAAGGCCCTGGAGAGCCTCGGGATTTCGCTCGAGGCGGTCCGCCAGCAGGTTGAGGAGATCATCGGGCAGGGGCAGCAGGCCCCGTCCGGCCACATCCCCTTCACCCCGCGTGCCAAGAAGGTCCTGGAGCTGTCGCTCCGCGAGGCCCTCCAGCTCGGCCACAACTACATCGGCACGGAGCACATCCTGCTCGGCCTGATCCGCGAGGGCGAGGGCGTCGCCGCCCAGGTCCTCGTGAAGCTGGGCGCCGATCTCAACCGGGTGCGGCAGCAGGTCATCCAGCTGCTCTCCGGCTACCAGGGCAAGGAAGCCGCCACGGCCGGCGGTCCTGCCGAGGGCACCCCCTCGACGTCCCTGGTCCTCGACCAGTTCGGCCGGAACCTCACCCAGGCGGCCCGCGAATCCAAGCTCGACCCGGTCATCGGGCGCGAGAAGGAGATCGAGCGGGTCATGCAGGTGCTGTCCCGCCGCACCAAGAACAACCCGGTCCTCATCGGCGAGCCCGGCGTCGGCAAGACCGCCGTCGTCGAAGGCCTGGCGCAGGCCATCGTCAAGGGCGAGGTGCCCGAGACCCTCAAGGACAAGCACCTCTACACCCTCGACCTCGGCGCGCTGGTCGCCGGCTCCCGCTACCGCGGTGACTTCGAGGAGCGCCTGAAGAAGGTCCTCAAGGAGATCCGCACCCGCGGCGACATCATCCTGTTCATCGACGAGCTCCACACCCTCGTGGGTGCGGGTGCCGCCGAGGGCGCGATCGACGCCGCCAGCATCCTCAAGCCGATGCTGGCCCGCGGTGAGCTCCAGACCATCGGTGCCACGACGCTCGACGAGTACCGCAAGTACCTGGAGAAGGACGCCGCGCTCGAGCGCCGCTTCCAGCCCATCCAGGTCGCGGAGCCGTCGCTGCCGCACACGATCGAGATCCTCAAGGGTCTGCGCGACCGCTACGAGGCCCACCACCGCGTCTCCATCACGGACGAGGCCCTCGTCCAGGCCGCGACCCTGGCCGACCGGTACATCTCGGACCGCTTCCTCCCGGACAAGGCGATCGACCTGATCGACGAGGCCGGCTCCCGGATGCGCATCCGCCGGATGACCGCGCCGCCGGACCTCCGCGAGTTCGACGAGAAGATCGCCGGCGTCCGCCGGGACAAGGAGTCCGCGATCGACTCCCAGGACTTCGAGAAGGCGGCGTCTCTCCGCGACAAGGAGAAGCAGCTGCTCGCGGCGAAGGCCAAGCGGGAGAAGGAGTGGAAGGCCGGCGACATGGACGTCGTCGCCGAGGTCGACGGCGAGCTGATCGCCGAGGTCCTCGCGACCGCCACCGGCATCCCGGTCTTCAAGCTGACCGAGGAGGAGTCGAGCCGCCTGCTCCGCATGGAGGACGAGCTCCACAAGCGCGTCATCGGCCAGAAGGACGCCGTCATCGGCCTCTCGCGGGCGATCCGTCGTACGCGAGCCGGTCTGAAGGACCCGAAGCGTCCCGGTGGCTCGTTCATCTTCGCCGGCCCGTCCGGTGTCGGTAAGACCGAGCTGTCCAAGGCGCTCGCCGAATTCCTCTTCGGCGACGAGGACGCGATGATCTCCCTCGACATGTCGGAGTTCAGCGAGAAGCACACGGTTTCCCGTCTCTTCGGTTCTCCCCCCGGATACGTGGGCTACGAAGAGGGCGGCCAGCTCACCGAGAAGGTGCGCCGCAAGCCGTTCTCCGTCGTCCTCTTCGACGAGGTCGAGAAGGCCCACCCCGATATCTTCAATTCCCTTCTCCAGATCCTGGAGGACGGTCGCCTGACCGACTCCCAGGGCCGGGTCGTGGACTTCAAGAACACGGTCATCATCATGACGACCAACCTCGGGACCCGGGACATCTCGAAGGGCTTCAACCTGGGCTTCGCGGCCCAGGGCGACACGAAGTCCAACTACGAGCGGATGAAGGCGAAGGTCAGCGACGAGCTGAAGCAGCACTTCCGCCCGGAGTTCCTGAACCGTGTGGACGACATCATCGTCTTCCCGCAGCTCACCCAGGACGACATCCTGCAGATCGTCGACCTGATGATCGGCCGGGTGGACGAGCGCCTGAAGGACCGGGACATGGGCATCGAGCTCTCCCAGTCCGCGAAGGAGCTGCTCGCCAAGAAGGGTTACGACCCGGTCATGGGCGCCCGGCCGCTGCGCCGGACGATCCAGCGCGAGGTGGAGGACGCACTCTCCGAGAAGATCCTCTTCGGCGAGCTGCGCCCCGGTCACATCGTGGTCGTGGACACCGAGGGCGAGGGTGAGGAGAAGAAGTTCACCTTCCGCGGCGAGGAGAAGTCGGCGCTGCCGGACGTCCCGCCGATCGAGCAGGCGACCGGCGGAGCCGGGCCGAACCTCTCGAAGGACGCGTAACGCGTTCCTGAACGGTTGAAGGGGCCGCCCTGGACTCGGAAGAGTCCGGGGCGGCCCCTTTTCTCATGACGACCTCACGACGACGACGTGTCCAGGACGAGCCGGTCACCGAAGGCGGCGCGGCCGAGGATCTTCCGCTGGGCGACATTGACGACGCGCACAGTCAGGCCAGGGACTCCATGGAGCGGGGACAGGTCGAGGCGGTCGTCCTCGAGCCGAGGCATGTCCAGCGTCAGTTCCCTCAGCCGTGGAATCCGGGTCACCGCCTCCAGGATCGGCAGGCCCGTCGGCATGAGGACCAGACTCATGTGCTCCAGCGCGTCCAGGCCGGCGAGAGCACCGAGGTTCGTCAGGTGCACGCAGGACTGCACGGTCAGGCGGCGAAGGCTCCCCACGTTCAGGGCCGACAAGACGTCGAGGTCGGTCAGGAGCTTGTTCGTGGCGAGGGCCAGGCGGTCGAGTGGGCGTCGCCCCAGTCCCTCGACGAGTTCGGCGGGCGAGAGGTCGCCGATGACGAAGACCCGGGTCTGGGGAAGGTGGCCCACATGGCGCAGCTCCTCCCTGCCCTCCACGACAAGCGTCGCCTCCGGCGCCAGATGGGGGAGAACCCGGTGCGCGAACGCCTCTGTGGGGAACCGCTCCCAATACGGGGAGATGTTCCCGGCCCAACCCGCTCGTGCCGCGGCTTCCGCATAGGGAAGGGCCTCCTGCCCGCCGATCGAGCAGATCAGGTCGGTCACCCGGTTCGAGGAGTCCCTGGAGAGCCCGCCCAGTTCCGGCAGCAGCGGCAGTACGTAGGCGCCCAGGCGTGCCAGCTGGTGCACCTGCGGCCGGCTCATCGGCGGGATCACCGAGGAGACCGCCTTGCGTACCCGGCCGTGCAGGACTTCCGACAGCCATGCCGCGTGCTGGGCGCAGAGGGCCGCCAGGACGTAGAGGGTCGTCTTGAGGTCCCGCTTCCGGGTCGCGGAGCCCGCCGCGAGCAACCCCTCGACCAGGACCGGCAGTTCGCGCCGCGAACAGTGGCCCGCGGCCAGCAGCAGCACGTCGTGCCACTGCTGCTCTTGGGCGTGGCGCAGGAGTTCGGCGAGGAGGTCGTCCTCGACGAACTCCTTGGCGGCGAGGAAGTCCTGGAAGGTGCGGTGCGCGAACTGGAAGACGTCGTCCGTGCGTTCCTGGAGGAGGCCGCTGCGGTTCAGAAGGTGGGTGAGGATCTCCTCCGGCGTTCCCTGGGCCTGGACCCTCGGCATCCCCGGCAGCGCGCGGTTCAGCTGGTGCAGCGCCTGCTCGCGGGTGAACTCGGTCTGACCGCCGCGGACCAGCCAGGCCGCCAGGCGCTGGAGGAGCTGCTGGTGCTCCTCGACCGACATGCGTATGCCGTCGGGGGCGTCGATGCGACGCCGCTTGTCGCGGTCGCCGAGCAGCAGCTGGAGGGCCGACTCGTACAGTGCCCAGCGGGTCTCGGGCAGGAAGCCGTCCCGTAACCGGTGAAGCGCGCAGATCACCGCGCACAGCAGCGGGGTGCGGGCGAGGTCGGACAGGGGCGGGTTGTGGTCGAACTGCTGGAGCAGATCGCGTTCGAGGGCGTCCAGGCCCGCGTCGTCGCCGTCGAGGCGGGCGGCCGCGTGCCAGGCGCTGACGAAGGCCTGGATGTCCTGGTCCCGCATGGGCAGGAGGGTCAGTTCCTCAAAGTTCTCGGAGGCCAGCCAGTCCGGCTCGACGGCGAGCGGCCGTACGGTCGCCACGCAGCGGGTACGGGGATAGCGGGCCAGGAGTGCGGACAGCCAGGCGTGGGCGGCCTCGCGCTCCTCGTACGGGACCTCGTCGAGGCCGTCGACGAGGAGCAGCGCCCGGCCCGCGGACAGGACGCGTCCCGCCCACCCCTCGGGCGCGCTGTCGATCACGAGACCGGCGGCGGCGGGGAGCTCGGCGGGGGACGGGAAGCCGGAGCCCCTGGCGCGCAGGCTGCGCAGGGGGACCACGAAGGGGACGAGCCCGTTCAGCTCGGCGAGCCGCGCCCCGAGCGTGCCCGCGGCGGCGTGCGCGGCCAGCCACCAGACGAGGGTCGTCTTGCCGGCGCCGGCGTCGCCACGGAGGAGGACGCGGGGTCGGGCGGCGAGGAGCTCGTCGATGCGGTGCGGGACGTGCTGCGAGTCGCCGGGATCCTTCGACGCGGCCTCCAGGGAGAGGTAGGCGGTGTCCAGGTCCCACTCGGAGGCGCGTTTGCCGAGCTCGTCGAGGCCGAAGATCTTGGTACGGCGGTAGGCGGCGCCGAGGGCTTCGGCGTACTCCTCCTCGTACCGCGCGTCGACGGGGTGATTCCCGGTGACGCGGTGCAGGTCGGCGACGGCGGGCAGGGGCGCGATGGCCTTGGCGTGCCAGAGACGGAAGTCGTCGTCGGCCATGATCGCGCGCAGCGGGACGCATTCGAGCCTGCGGTGGCCACGCCCCGCGGGAACGCTGCGGACGATGCCGATGAGCCCGTCTCCGGCGAAGACGGGCGCGCCGGAGAGTCCGGCGAGCGGGGAGAGGCCGTCCTCGCGCTCGGCGGCAGGCGGCCGGTCCAGCTCCATGACCATGGTGCGGCGCAGCAGCCCGGCCATCGGCAGGACCGTGCCGGTGTACTGGTCGAGGTCGAGCCTGCGGCCCTCGTCGTAGCGCTGGATCCGGGGGAAGCCGATGACCTCGCAACCGGGCAGAGGACGGTCGGTGGCGACCGTGCTCAGCCGGGTCTGGAAGGGGAGAAGGAGGCCGGTGGCCTCGCCGTGCAGGACGGCGGCGTCGAGTCGTTCGTCCGCCCAGATCACCCGGAGGAGCAGCGGTTCGGCCCGGTGGGGCAGGGCGATCCGGGCGGTGCGGGCGGTGCCCAGGATGTGGGCGCTGGTCAGGACGGTGTGGTGGCCGATGAGGACGCCGGTGCCCTGCTGCTGGGCCAGGACGGCGACCACGGTACGGGCGGGTGAGGAGGCCCAGCCGCTCATCGGGGCCCCGTCGCGCCGAAGTCGGAGAGGTCCGCCTCGTCCTCGTTGCCGACGAGCCACGCCTGGCCGGTCGCCGCGTTGCGGGGCTTGAGGGTGAAGGAGACCCGATGGGTCTCGCCCCGGGCACGGGAGGCGTCGGCACCGGCCTCGACGACCCAGGCCTTGACCTTGGCCCCGCCCTTCACCTCCTTGCGGAGTTCGATCGTGAACTCCATCTCGATGTCGCCCACTTCGAAGGCGACGGGGCGGCCGGTGGCGCGTGAGGCGGCCTCGATCAGCTGGTCGCGTACGGATTCGACGGCGTCGGCGAGCTCGATGTCGGTCATGATCGGGAAGGTACCGGGGGAGGGCGGGGGCGGTCAGCTCATGTGAGGACTTGGACGGTGGGGGGGAGGTGTTCGGTGCCGGTGACGTCGGCGCCCGGGATGCTGACGCGTGCGAGGTGTTCCAGGCTTGCCAGGGCCGCGAGATCGTGGGTGTGACTGTGGTGGATGCCGGTGACGACGAGCCTGTGCAGACCGGGGAAGGTCCGGGCCATCAGCGCGAAGGGCGGGACGAGGCGCTCGGCGCGCAGGTGCAGTGACCGGACCCGGGGCAGTCGGATCGTGTCGGGGCAGCTGCGGAGTGTGGACGCGTCCATGAGCAGGCGCTGCATGCGCTCCAGCATGCGGAGCCCGCTCCACTCCTGCTCGCTCAGCGCGTCGAACCCGTAGAAGCTGAGCACAGCCAGTTCCTTCAGGGCGGTCAGGGAGCCGAGCCCTTCCCGGGGGCGGGAGGCCATGTGGAGAGCCCGCAGCCGATTCTCGACGGGCACGGATTCCAGGGACCAGGACACGTCCGCCGCCACGCTCAGGCTACCCGCCGTCGCGAGGACGGGGCCCAGCGCCGCCATCCCGTGGTCGGAGAGGCCCACGCGGAGGTCGAGGAACTCGGGGCGGAGCCCCAAGCGGACCAGTTCGTGGACCTGTGCGTCGGAACTGAGGGTGAAGTCGAGGCCGTCCGGATCGAGCTGGGCGATGATCTCCTCCGCGTACGACCGGGTGTCGAACCGGGACCATGCCCACATCAGCTGGGAGCGGATGCCCAGGTCGTCATGGCGGGCGAATCGCGCCAGGTACGGCAGCGCGGCGTCGTCCGTGATGTGGGAGGCGGTGGTCACGACCATGAGCGCCTCTTCGTCGTGGCGAAGGCCGGGGCCACCCGTCAGGCCGTCCGGGCCCGGCAACAGGTCCAGTACCGCCCTTCCCACCGAGGCCAGCTCTCGCGCCTCCTCCGCGTCGCGGGGCGGAATCACCTCCGCCGTCCGCGCAAGGATCCGCTCCCGGATCTCCGGCGACACCTCCGTCGCCTCCTCCAGGGCCGTCGCCGCCACCACCAGGATCCGCAGCTGCGTACGGCGGTCCGGCGCGGCGTCCGCCCGCTTCAGCAACTCGTCGAAGATCTCGGCGCACTCGCGTGGCCGCGCGTGGCCGACCGCCATGCGGATGACGTCCTCCCACTGGTCGTCGGCCGCGTGGGCGACGAGGACGCCGATGTGCCAGTCGTCGACGAGGGCCTTCGCCGCCAGGTAGTCCTGGAAGGTGCGGTGCACGAAGTCGACCGTGTCCGCGGTCGGTTCGCGCAGCAGGCCGCTGCGGTGGAGCAGGTGGGTGAAGACCGCCCCGGGGTCGTACGCCGCCGCCTCCGTGATCGCCGGCACGGCCGACCGTACGACCGACTCGGCGTGCGAACGGTCCATCTGCGTGCGGCCGTTGAGCGTGAGCCAGTACGCGAGGCGCTGGATCAACCGGATCTGCGGGGCCTCGCCGAGCTCGATCCCGTACGGGGTGCCCATGTCCCGCTCGCGGTCCCGGCGGGAGAGGAGCATCGACAGGGCGGCGTCGTACAGCGGCTTCCGGCCGCGCGGCAGGAAGCCGCGCCTGCTGCGGTGCAGGGCGCAGATCAGACCGCACATCAGGGGGTTGGTGGCGAGCTGGGCGACGTCCGCGGTGGTGCGCAGGGCGTCGAGGAGGGGCTGCTCGTACGGGGCGGCCCCGGGGCCCGCGGCCTGGTGCCAGCGCCGGACGAAGGTGGTGACCTCGGCGGCGGACATGGGGGAGAGGGTGAGTTCGGTGAAGCCGTCGGAGGAGAGCCAGTCGTCGCGTACGGCGGTGGGGCGGGAGGTCACCAGCCAGCGGTTCCCGCCTTGCGCGTCGTACGTGTCGTACGTGTCGAGGAGGTCGCGGAGCCAGCGGCGGGCGCGGTCGCGCTCGGCCTCGGGGATCTCGTCGATACCGTCGACGAGGATCAGGCCGCGCCCGGCGGCGAGGACCCGGTCCGCCCAGCCCTCGGGCGCGGTGAGCGGACAGCCGACGGCGGAGAGGAAGCGCTCGGGGGCGGGGAGCCGCTCGCCGTGGCGGGTGAGGGTGCGGAGGGGGAGGACGAAGGGGATCCGGTCGCGCAGGTACGCCATGCTCGCGTCCTGGCCCTGGCCCTGGCCCTGGCCGTCCTGGTTCTCGTGCTCGGCCGCCGCCGAGATCGTCAGCCACTGCACGAGCGTGGTCTTGCCGGAGCCGGCGATCCCGCGGAGCAGCACCTTGTCGTGCCGGGCGAGGACCTGGTCGGCGCGGCCGCCCAGCAGGTCGTCGCGGTGGAAGGCCGTCCTCCGGCCGGAGCCGAGGTCGAGCCATTCGGTGGCCTGGATCGCGGCGGCCTGTTCCGCGAACCATGAGTCCGTCGCCTCCAGCGACAGGTACGCCACGTCCAGCGGCCACTTCTCCGGCGCGTCGCGCAGGTCCACCCCGTAGATCGTCAGGCTGCCGTGCTTCTTCGCCAGATACGCCAGGTACCGCCGCTCGAAGGCCGCGTCCCGGGGGTCACCCCCGTCCACCCTGGGCGTGCGTCGGATCAGCTCGTCGACCTTGGCGATCAGCTCCGCCTGGCCGCGGGTCTGCTCGACCAGCGTGCGGGCCACGAAGGTCGAGCGCTGGGTGAAGAAGTTCAGGATGTGCAGGCAGGCCCATTCGACGAGCGAGTCGAGGAAGAGGGCGGAGTCCGTCGACAGGCCGTCGGGCGCCGGGGCGGCGGCGCGCAGGTGGCGGGCCAGGTCGCGGTGGCCGAGGCGGACGGCCTGGACGTCGTCCATGTCGAGGTCGCCGAGGGCGACGAGCGTGGCCGCCAGGGTGTCGGTGAGCGCCTCGGTCTCGTCGGCGGGGAAGGGCGGCTCGCCGGGGTCGGTCAGAGAGCGTTCGACGAGGGTGGCGGCCAGTTTGCGGACGTCCTTGTCCGTCAGGGTGCGCTGTTCGCCGCGGAAGGAGACGAGCCGGGAGAGTCGCACGGGCTTGCGGTCGCCGGTGAGACCGGCGCCTGGGCCGTCCTTGACCAGCAGTTTCCGTAACAGCGGGCCGATCGCCGCCGACGCGAGCCGGGTACCGATGAGCGCTGGTTCCACGTACGTCCCCCGAAGCAAAACGTGTCCTGCAAGCCGTCCGTCAGCGTAGTCGGGGACGGGAATCGGCGGGGCTCGGTTGCGTGACCCAGGTCCCATTCGGGGTGGGTGCGCCGTGACAAGGCGCACAGGCGTTTCGGGGCGTACTAACCGGAATAGTGTCGGCGTTTGGTGGCGATTCGGGACGTTCAGGGCTCAACCGCCGGGGCTTTGGTCCCTAGGGGGCCCGAACCGTACGAGAAGCGGCCTGTCGGTCCGATCCGGGCGGGTCCGACGTGCGGATAAACCGATTCTCTTGTGGCGCTTTGTCCGTTTTCGGGGAGGGGTGTCCGGGCTCGTCAAGGCCTGAGCGCCTCAGGAGATCGCTACGACGTGATGTCGTAGATGGGGTGTTTTACCCCGGATGGGGGTCCGGGTTACCAAGGAACAGCACCAAGCAGCCCGGCGCGCCGCTCGCGTCGGGTCCCGTTCTGTCCGGAGGTTTTCCCCCGTATGTCGAAGCGCGTCATGAACCCCGCCGCCCGTGTCACCGCCGTTGCTCTCGCCGCCGCGGGTCTGGGAGCGTCGCTGGTGGCCGGAGCAGGGTCCGCCTTCGCCGCCGAGGGCAAGGCCGCCCCCATCGCACTCGGCGCGGCGACCACCACGTCCGCCGCCGTCTCCGCGCAGGCGACCGCCCTGAAGCAGGCCGCCCTGGAGCAGGCCGCCGTGAAGGCCGCCGCCGCGAAGCAGGCCGCCGCGAAGGCCGCTGCCGTGAAGGCTGCCGCCGCCAAGGCCGCCGCCGCGAAGCAGGCCGCCGCGAAGAAGCCCTCCTGGGTCAAGCCGGTCACCAAGTACACCCTGACCGCCAGCTACAACCAGGGCGGCGCCATGTGGACGAACAAGCACTCCGGCCAGGACTTCGCCGTTCCGGTCGGCACCGCGGTCAAGGCCGCCGGCGCCGGTACGGTCGTGAAGGCCGGCCCGAATGGCGGCGGTGACGGCCCGGCGTACGGCAACGCGATCGTCGTCAAGCACGCCAACGGCAAGTACTCGCAGTACGCCCACCTGTCGAAGATCAAGGTCTCCGTCGGCCAGAAGGTCGCCGCGGGCCAGACCATCGCGCTGTCCGGCAACACCGGAAACTCCTCCGGCCCGCACCTGCACTTCGAGATCCGTACGACCCCGAACTACGGCTCCTCGCTCAACCCGGCCGCGTTCCTGCGCACGATGGGCGTCTCCATCTGACCGGATGACCCGCTGACCCGCTGACCCGCTGACCCGCTGACCCGCTGACCCGGGGGCCCGGGGACCGGGGAACGCTTCACCGCGCGCTGTGCGCCTGGGTGAGCAGATCGAGGGCGACCTCGAGGACGGCTTCACGCTTCTCCTCGGCGTCGCCCTCGACGTTGTCCATGAAGAACATCCCCGCGTGCAGGGTGAAGATCGCGCTCACGCAGCGCACTCGGTCGAGCACGGCGAAGTCCGGCTCCTGGATCAGGTCGCTCAGTTCGAGCATCCGCTCCTTGAAGGTCAGGCCGATGCTCAGCTCGCGGACGGCCGCCTGGTTCTCCTGCATGAAGCGGAACAGCGGGGCCGCGCTGACCAGGGATTCCTGGTAGCGGCGCAGGATCTCCTCCCTGACCTCCAGCGTGCGCGGCTGCTCCCGCGCCCATGCGATCAGCTCGTCCACGGGCCGGGTGAGGTCCTGGAAGATGCCGATGATGATGTCTTCCTTGGTCTTGAAGTGGTAGTACAGCGCGGCCTTGGTGACGTCGAGGTGCTCGGCGATCTCGCGCAGCGAGGTCTTCTCGTAACCCTGTGCCGCGAAGAGTTCGAGGGCCACGTCCTGGATGCGCTGCCGGGTGTTGCCTCTGGCCATGGTCCGCTCCCACACACTCTTACTTACTTGACGACCGGCTAGTTACGGGTCTACCGTCCCCAGTCTAGTAACTAGCCGGGCGGCAAGTAAGCGCCCGAGGGGCTTGTGGGGAGCGGAAGCATGACGACGACACCGGAACCGAAGACAGCCGAGGGGGCGGAGCGCCCGCGCAGCGTCCGCGTCGTGCTCCTCGCCCTGATGATCGCGATGCTCCTCGCGATGCTGGACAACATGATCATCGGCACCGCCATGCCGACGATCGTCGGCGAGCTCGGCGGCATGGAGCACCTCTCCTGGGTCGTCACCGCCTACACCCTGGCCACCGCCGCCTCCACCCCCATCTGGGGCAAGCTCGGCGACATGTTCGGCCGCAAGGGCGTCTTCCTCACCTCGATCGTGATCTTCCTGATCGGCTCCGCGCTCAGCGGCATGGCCCAGGACATGGGCCAGCTCATCGGCTTCCGTGCCGTCCAGGGCCTCGGCGCCGGCGGTCTGATGGTCGGCGTGATGGCGATCATCGGCGACCTGATCCCGCCCCGTGAGCGGGGCAAGTACCAGGGCATGATGGCCGGCGTGATGGCCCTCGCCATGATCGGCGGACCGCTGGTCGGCGGCACCATCACCGACCACTGGGGCTGGCGCTGGTCGTTCTACATCAACCTCCCGCTGGGCGCCGTCGCCCTCGCGATGGTCACCGCCGTCCTCCACCTGCCCAGGAAGGAGCGGGTCGCCGGCACCCGGATCGACTTCCTCGGCGCCGGGCTGCTGACCGTCGGCATCACCGCGATCGTCCTGGTCACCACCTGGGGCGGTACGGAGTACGCCTGGGGCTCCGCGACCATCGTCGGCCTCTCGGTCGCCGGTGTCGCCGCGCTCGCCGCGTTCCTCCGGGCCGAGACCCGCGCGAGCGACCCGGTCGTGCCGCTGCACATCTTCCGCAGCCGCAACTTCACCCTCATGTCGGTGATCGGCTTCCTCACCGGCTTCGTGATGTTCGGCGCGGTCCTCTTCCTGCCGCTCTTCCAGCAGTCCGTGCAGGGCGCCTCGGCCACCAACTCCGGTCTGCTCCTCCTGCCGATGCTGCTGGCGATGATGGTCGTCTCGCTGGTCTCCGGCCGGATCACGACCAGCAGCGGCAAGTACAAGATCTTCCCGATCATCGGTACGGCGCTGATGGTGATCGGCCTGTTCCTGCTCGCCCAGATGGACACCGGCACCTCCCGCCTCACCTCCGGGATCTACATGGCGGTGCTCGGCGCCGGCATGGGCTTCCTGATGCAGATCACGATGCTCGTCGCGCAGAACAGCGTCGAGATGAAGGACATGGGCGTCGCCTCCTCCGCGACCACCCTGTTCCGTACCCTCGGCTCCTCCTTCGGCGTCGCGATCATGGGCGCGCTCTTCACGAGCCGCGTCCAGGACGAGATGGCGGCGCGCGGCGGCTCCGAGCTCACCCAGCAGTCCGCCCAGCTCGACGCCGCCTCCCTGGCGAAGCTGCCGGCCGCGCTGCGCGAGGCGTACCAGCACGCGGTGGCCTCCGGCACCCACTCCGCCTTCCTGGTGGGCTCGGCGGTCGCCGTCATCGGCTTCGTCCTCGCCTTCCTGGTCAAGGAGGTCGCCCTGCGCGGGGCCGGACCGGCGCCGAAGCCGGCGGCGACGGACGGGGAGCCGAAGGTCGCCGAGACCGTCTGATCCCCTGCCGTACGCGGCCGTACGCGAAAGGCCCCGGCACACCAGGTGTGCCGGGGCCTTCCGCGTACGCGCCGTACGGGTGTCAGTCCGCGAACTTGATCATCGGGAAGCTGCCGGTGTTCGTCGGGGCGTGGTCCGGGAGCCAGAGCACCGCGATCGCGCCGCCCGCCCCCTCCGGGGTGCCCTCGGGCGCCGCGTTACGGAAGGTCAGCCGGGCCCCGAGGACCCGCGCCTGGCCCGCCGCGATCGTCAGGCCGAGCCCGTGGCCCTGCCCCGCCCGGTCGCTCGCTCCCGTACGGAACCGGCTCGGGCCCTCGCGGAGCAGCGCCTCGGGGAAGCCGGGGCCGTGGTCCCGGACGCGTACCACCCGGCCCTCGACCGTGACCTCGACGGGCGGCTTGCCGTACCTCGCCGCGTTCGCCAGGAGGTTGCCCAGGATCCGCTCCAGGCGCCTCGGGTCGGTGTTCACCCACGACTCGTGGACGACGCGCACGACCGCCTCCGGGTCGAGCGCCCGTACCCGCCGCTCGACGAACTCGCCGAGCGCGACCTCCTGGAGCTCGGCCCGCTCCGACGCGCTGTCGAGCCGGGCGACCTCGAGCACGTCCTCGACCAGGGTCCGCATGGCCTGCGCCCGGTCCCGTACGAGCTCGCTCGGGCGCCCCGGCGGCAGCAGCTCCGCCGCCGTGAGCAGGCCGGTCACCGGGGTGCGCAGCTCGTGCGCGATGTCGGCGGTGACCCGGCGCTCGGCCTCGATCCGTTCCTGCAGGGCGTCGGTCAGGGCGTCCACCGCGCGGGCCAGCTCGTCGGTCTCGTCGCGTACGACTCCGCCGATCGCGTCCCGTACCCGTACCTCCGTATTGCCCTGCGCGACCCTGCCGGCCGCCGCGGCGGCCTTCCGCAGCCGGCGCGAGAGCTGGCCGCCGATCAGCACGCCGAGCGCGCAGCCGCCGAAGACCACCGACACGGAGCCGATGATCAGGGCCCGGTCGAGATCCTTCATGATCGTCGCGCTGCGGTCGGCGAACGGGATGTGCAGGGACAGCACGTCCCCGTTGGCGAGCGGCACGGCCGCCCAGACATCGGGCGGGCCGCCGTGGCGGTGCTCCTGCACGAACGTGCCGCGCCGCTTGTCCTGCATGAGCTGGTCCAGCTGCGGCGGCAACATCGGGTCGTTGATCTTGGTGCCGAAGCGGGGCTCCTTCGGCTTGGAGCTCTCGTACAGCCGCTGGGCGAAGAGGAGCCGCTCCATCTGCACCTCGCGCGCGTTGTCCAGCATCGAGACGCGCGCCGAGTTGTGCACGACGAGGCTGAGGGTGACCGCGATGAGCGCGCCGACGGCCGCGATGGCGACGGCGATCTTCCAGCGGACTCCCGTGCGGAGGGCGAGCGGCTTCACCTGCTGACCTGCTTCATCGTGTGACGGGTGTGATGGGCGTGACGGGCGTGACGGGCGTGAAGGTCATGACCGGCGGGACGATTGCGACCGGTGGGACGGGTGACGGGACGGGCGGTCATCCCCTGAGCTTGTAACCGAAGCCGCGGACCGTCTCGATCCGGTCCTGGCCGATCTTGGTGCGCAGCCGCTGGACGTGGACGTCCACCACTCGGGTGTCGCCGCCCCAGCCGTAGTCCCAGACCCGCTCCAGGAGCTTGTCCCGCGACAGGACCGTGCCCGGCGCGGAGGAGAACTCCAGCAGCAGCCGCATCTCCGTCGGGGTCAGCGCGACCGGCGCACCGCCCCGGCGGACCTCCATGCCGTCGGTGTCGATCTCCAGGTCGCCGAAGACCAGCACCCCGCCCCCGGGGCCCTCCTCCTGCCCGGCCTCGCCGGCCGCCGCCCCGCTCGCGTGTCCGAAGCGGCGCAGCACCGCACGGATGCGGGCCATGAGCACCGCGCCGTCGAAGGGCTTGGTGACGTAGTCGTCGGCCCCGGCCTCCAGGCCCAGGACGACGTCGATGGAGTCGGCGCGCGCGGACAGCATGATCACGGGCACGGTCGACTCGTCGCGGATCCGGCGGCAGAGACTGACGCCGTCCATCCCCGGCAGCATCACGTCGAGCAGCGCGATGTCGGGCCGGTCCGCCCGGAACGCCTCCAGACCGGCCAGCCCGTCGGGCACGGCGGTCACCGCGAAGCCGTCCCGCTCCAGTGCGAGCTGGGTGGCCTCGCGGATGACGTCGTCGTCCTCGACGAACAGCACATGGGTCTCGGCCATCGCGCGCCCTTCCTCGATCCTTCTCGTTTACGGCTCGTCGTTTACCGCTCGTCGGCTGCCGCTCGTCAGTTGCCGTTCGACTCGGCGGGTGCGGGGCCGTCGATGCCTCCGTCGCCGACCGCGGTGCTGTACTCGTTGTGCACCCAGTCGTGCTGGGTGAACTTGTTCCCCGCCCAGCGGTACGTGATCACGTCCTCGCCGGAGGGATACGCGACCGGGTCCCCCTTGGCGTACACCTGCTTGGTCACGACCAGGTCGCCCCGGTCGATCGTGGCGTAGGCCGCCGCGTCCTCGACCATGAACACGTTCTTGTACTCGCCGCTCTCCTCGCGATACACGTACGTGCCGATGCCGACGGCATCGCCGCAGGTCATCACGTTGACGACGACATCGGGCGAGGCCGAGCCGGTCAGGTTCCCGTACGAGGTGTCCACCGGGTACGCGTCCGCGACACAGGGCTTCAGATCGGACTTGAAACGCTCGCCGATCTTCGGGTCGGCCTTGATGAGCGCGACGGGGTCGACCCGCTTGGCGTTCATCAGGTCCCCGGAGGGCGAGGCGGAGGGGGGCGGGGCCGCCGAGGCCGCTCCCTCGTCGGCGCGGGCCGCGCCCTCGTCCCGTGACCCCGTGCCGCCGGTCGAGCACGCGGTCAGGAGCATGCCGGAGGCGACGAGCACGGTCGTTGCCGTGAGACTCGCCGCCCCAAGGGTCCGGCGGCGCGGGCCGCCGGGCCCGTCGTCGCCGCCGTCGTGTCTGGCGCCTAGGCCGCGCACCGGTCCTGCCCCCGTTCGTGACGTCGTACGGTCGAGCGCTCCAGAGCACGGGTGTCGTGGTCGACGCCTCGGCTCTCCAGTTCCTGACGCAGTCGGGCCAGTGCGCGGTGGAGCGTGGACTTCACCGTACCGGTCGACATACCGAGCGCGGCCGCGGTCTCCTCCGTACTCATCTGCTCCCAGTGCCGCAGGACGACCACACTGCGCTGCTTCGGGGCGAGCACCTTGAGGATGTCCATGAGCAGCGCCCGGTCGGCGTGCTGCTCGGTGGCGTCGTCGACGGACGCGTCGGGCAGCTGCTCGGTGGGAACCTCGTCGAGCTTGCGGGCGCGCCACCACTCGGTGCGTGTGTTGATCATGACCCGGCGGAGGTACGCGTCGGCGAGCGACTTGTCGGCGATGCCGTCCCAGCGGCCGTACGTCCGCACCAGAGCCGTCTGCAGCAGGTCCTGCGCGTCGACGGGGTCGGGCACAAGACGGCGTGCGCTGCGCAGCAGCGCGTCCTGCCGAGTGCGTACGTAATCCTCGAAGTCGAGCACCTCGCCGTGCGACATCCGAACCGCCTCCGATCCCCGTGACCAGCATGTTTCCCGTGTACGTCGAAGACGCTACGGAGCTGTTGTCACGGGGTTGTCCGTGGCAGCCGTCGGCGGACGCACGGCTGTCCATCGGTTGTGTAACAACGGGGGCGGGAGAGGTTTGAACCGCGGATTCCGCAGAAATGCGAGAGGGAGATGCCTCAGGCCTCAGGAAAGGGGCAGGCGGTAGAAGCCGCCCTCCAGGGGCTCCACGAGGCCGTCGGCGACCAGGCCGTCCAGCGCACGGGCCCGCTGCACCGGTTCGTCCCAGACCGCGTCCAGGGCGGACTGCGGCACCGCGCCCTCCGCCTCCCGGAGCACGGCGAGCAGCCGGCCGCGCACCTGCCGGTCCGTACCCGCGTACGTCTGGCCGCGCCGTGGCGGCCCGTCGTGCGCCGGCTTCCCCGAGAGCCGCCAGACACAGCGGTCCGCGATCGGGCACCGCCCGCAGTCCTCGTTCTTCGCCGTGCACACCAGCGCGCCCAGCTCCATGGAGGCGGCCGCCCAGCGGGCCGCCGTCCCCTCGTCCTGCGGCAGGAGCTCCCGCGCGAGCCGGCGCTCGGCGGCGGTCGTGGCGTTCGGCGGGTACTGGACGCCGGTGGCCGCCCGGGCGAACACCCGGCGCACATTGGTGTCGAGGACCGCGTGCCGCTGCCCGTACGCGAACGAGGCCACCGCCGCCGCCGTGTACTCCCCGATCCCGGGCAGCGCGAGCAGCTGTCCGTGCTCGCTCGGCACGTCACCGCCGTGCCGCTCCGTTATGGCCACGGCCGCCGCGTGCAGCCGCAGCGCGCGCCGCGGGTAGCCCAGCCGGCCCCAGGCGCGCACCGCGTCGCCGGGCGCGTCGGCCGCCAGATCCGCCGGGCGAGGCCAGCGCGCGAGCCACTGCTCGTACACCGGAAGGACCCGTACGACCGGGGTCTGCTGGAGCATGAACTCGCTGACCATCACGCCCCACGCCCCCGCCTCGGGACGGCGCCAGGGCAGGTCGCGGGCGTGCCGGTCGAACCAGGCGAGGACGGGCCCGTGCAGCTCGGCGGGGGCCGGTGCGGGGGCGTCGAACACGGGAGTGGGTGCATCGGTGGAAGTCATGGCACCCCGATCCTGGCACGTTCAGCGCGCGCCGTGGCGCACGCCCTCGGGGCGCGCGGAGGCGTGTGGGCGCGGCCCGCGCCCCGCGCACCACACCACCACGCCGGTCCGGCTCGTCCTGGCCGTCTCCACCAGCGCCCGGACGGGCCGTACCGCCGCCTTCACCGAGTCGAAGGACCACGACGACCCCCTACGAAAGTGGGGTGGATGTGATCATCGGCAAAGTTTGATGCCTGGGGCGGCGGGTGGGGCGGGAGTTGGCGCCGATCTCTCGTAAGGTTCGTGCCGTGGGATCACTGCGCAATCCGGTCGGGCCGCTTCCCTCCTCCATCTACTGGCGACGGAGGGCGGTCGCGCTGTGCCTGATCGCACTTCTCGCGCTGATCGCCCTCTGGGCCGTCACCTCCGGTGGCAGCGGCGGAAAGAAGCCGAACGACGCGGCCAACGGCTCTTCTCCCGCGCCCTCGATCACCCCGGGACCCTCCGGTACCGGCCCCGCGATCACCCAACAGCCTGGCGGCCGCGACGAGTCGGGCGACTCCGGTGAGACCTCCGGCGGCGAGGGCGAAGGCAACGGCGGCGGCAGCGGCGGTACGGACGCGGGCGCGGACGCCGGCACCGAGGGCGCGGGCAAGAACGGCGACACGGACGGCGGGGGCGGCGACGGCGGCGCGGCGGCGGGTGCCGGACAGCAGGTTCCGGCCAATTCTCCGCTGCCGAACTGCGCGCCCGGAGCGCTGCAGTTGACGCTCCGCAGCGCCAAGATCTCGTACGCGCCAGGGGAGAAGCCCCGCTTCCAGCTGGTCGTCAAGAACACCTCGGCCGGCGACTGCAAGGCCGATTTCGGCCCCAAGAACGCCGTCCTGACGGTCAGTGACGCCAAGGACGACGAGGTCTGGTCCTCCGAGGACTGCCCGCGCACGGCCACCGGCGTCATGCTCCGCATCCCGGCGCGCTCGACGATCACGCACACCGTGGAGTGGGACCGCGCACGCAGCGCCCCGCAGTGCGCCACCGTCCCGGCGGGCCCGGTGGGACCGGGGACCTACCTGGTGGAGGCGGCGATGCCGGGTGTGAAGGTGCTTCCGGCCTCGTTCACGCTGGCCAAGGACTGACCGGACTGGCCGGACTGACCGACGGTACGCGCGACGCGGCTACGGAGAAGGGGCGGTACGGGAACTCCCGTACCGCCCCTTCTCCGTGCGTGCGCGTACTCCCGCATCCACACCTACACGTACCGCTCCAGGATCGAGGACTCCGCGAGCCGGGACAGGCCCTCGCGGACGCTGCGCGCCCGGGCCTCGCCGACCCCGTCGACGGTCTGGAGGTCGTCGACGCTGGCCGCGAGCAGCTTCTGCAGGCCGCCGAAGTGCTCGACGAGCCGCTCGATGATCGCGCCGGGCAGCCGCGGGACCTTGGCGAGGAGCCGGTAGCCGCGCGGCGAGACCGCGGAGTCGAGGGTCTCGGGGGAGCCGCTGTAGCCCAGGGCCCGGGCCACTATGGGCAGTTCGAGGAGCTCGGCGTGGGTGAGCGCGTCGAGCTCGGTGAGCGCCTCGGCGACCGTGCGGGAGCGCTGGGGGCCCCTCCCAGAGGCAGCTCTGGGGGACGTCGGCTCGGGCACGTAGTCCCGGATGACGAGCTCGCGCTCGGGCTCCACGCCCGCGATCAGCTCGTCGAGCTGGAGCGAGAGCAGCCGGCCGTCGGTGCCGAGCTCGACGACGTACTCGGCGATCTCGGTGGCGATCCGGCGGACCATCTCCAGTCGCTGGGCGACGGCCGTGACGTCCCGGACGGTCACCAGGTCCTCGATCTCCAGGGCGGAGAGCGTGCCGGCGACCTCGTCGAGGCGGAGCTTGTAGCGCTCCAGGGTCGCGAGCGCCTGGTTGGCGCGGGAGAGGATCGCGGCCGACTCCTCCAGGACGCGGCGCTCGCCGTTCACGTAGATGGCGATCAGCCGCATCGACTGGGAGACGGAGACCACGGGGAAGTTGCACTGCTTGGAGACCCGGTCCGCGGTGCGGTGGCGGGTGCCGGTCTCCTCGGTGTGGATGGAGGCGTCCGGAACGAGCTGGACACCCGCCCGGTGGATCTTGGAAATGTCCTTGTCGAGGACGAGCCCGCCGTCGAGCTTGCACAGCTCACGCAGCCGTGTCGCGGTGAACTCCACGTCCAGCACGAAACCGCCGGTGCACATCGAGTCCACCGTCTTGTCCATGCCGAGCACGATCAGACCACCGGTGTTGCCCCGCAGAACGCGCTCGAGGCCGTCGCGCAGTGCGGTGCCCGGAGCGACCGCGCTGAGAGCCGCGCGCATCAGTGCTTCGTTGCCGGAGCCCGCGCCGGACTTTCCGGGAGCTGCTGCCCCGTCCTTGGCTGCCACTGCACTCCTCCGGCTCGTACGGATGGGCGAGACCAGGGCAAAGTCTAGCGACACCGCCCCGCGGCCCTCCGCCGCGCGCCGGAGCGCTCCCCCGCGATGCCCCTCGCAAGAGCCTCCCCGACGCCCCGCGGCACCCGCCCCGGGCGCCGCGCGCCACCCCTCCCGGGCTCCCCTGTCACCCCTCCCGGGGCGACTCCTGCCACCCCCCGGGGCCGCCCGCACCACCCCTCCCGCGCCGCCCGCGCTATCCGTCCCGGGCCCCGCGCTATCCGTCCCCGTCCCGTGGGGCAGCGGCCCGCCGGCTCCTCGGCAGCACACGGAGCGCGTCGCCCATGTCCGCCACCTCCGTCACCTTCATGCCCGCCGGGACCTTGCCCGGGTCGGTCGGGACGAGGGCGTGGGTGAAGCCCAGGCGGTGCGCCTCGGCCAGGCGGCGCTGGACGCCCGTGACCCGGCGGACCTCGCCCGCGAGCCCGACCTCGCCGATCGCGACCAGGTTCTTCGGCAGCGGGGTGTCGCTGGCGGCGGAGGCCAGCGCGAGCGCGATCGCGAGGTCGGCGGCCGGCTCGGAGAGCTTCACCCCGCCCACCGTCGCCGAGTAGATGTCCCGCTTGCCGAGCGCGGTGATCCGGCCGCGCTGCTCCAGGACGGCCAGCATCATCGAGACCCGGGAGGTCTCCAGGCCCGAGGTGGTCCGCCGCGGCGAGGGGATCTGGGAGTCGACCGTCAGCGCCTGCACCTCGGCCACGAGCGGCCGGCGGCCCTCCAGGGTCACCGTCAGGCAGGTCCCCGGGACGGCCACGTCACGCCGGGTCAGGAACAGCCCGGACGGGTCGGCCAGACCCGTGATCCCCTCGTCGTGCAGCTCGAAGCAGCCGACCTCGTCCGTCGCCCCGTACCGGTTCTTCACGCCGCGGACCAGCCGCAGGCGCGCGTGCCGGTCGCCCTCGAAACTCAGCACCACGTCGACCAGGTGCTCCAGGAGCCTGGGGCCCGCGATGGCCCCGTCCTTGGTGACATGGCCGACCAGAAGCGTGGACATGCCCCGCTCCTTGGATGCCCGGATCAGGGCGCCGGCGACCTCGCGCACCTGGGCCATGCCGCCCGGCGCCCCGTCGATCTCCGGGGAGGCGACGGTCTGCACCGAGTCCATGACCAGCAGCGAGGGCTTCACGGCGTCGAGGTGTCCGAGGACGGCGGACAGGTCGGTCTCGGCGGCCAGGTACAGATGCTCGCTGAGCGCGTTGATCCGGTCGGCCCGCAGCCGGACCTGGCTCGCGGACTCCTCACCCGTGACGTACAGCGTGCGGTGCTCGTCGCTCGCGGCCTTCGCGGCGACGTCGAGCAGCAGCGTGGACTTGCCGACACCGGGCTCTCCCGCGAGCAGCACGACCGCGCCGGGCACCAGACCCCCGCCCAGGACCCGGTCCAGCTCGTCGACGCCGGTGGAGCGCGCGGTGGCCTGGCGGCCGTCGACCTGGCCGATGGGGAGCGCGGCGGTGGAGACCCGGCCCGCGGCGGTCGTACGGACGGCGGGCGCGCCGTACTCCTCGACCGTCCCCCAGGCCTGGCACTCGGGGCAACGGCCGAGCCATTTGGCGGTCGTCCAGCCGCACTCGGTGCAGCGGTAGGACGGCCTGTCCTTGGCGGATTTCGTACGGGCAGCCATGCGGCACACCGTAGCCGCCCCCTCTGACAGCGGGCGGTGCGGCGGGTTCGGAGGCGGGAGGCGGCCGGGCCGGCGGCAGCGGAATGGCACCTTCCTGTCCCCTTTTGAGGGATACCTTCACCCGTACGGATTAAAAGTGTTCAAGCGGTACGAAGAGTCAGCCCTCTCCTGCCTACGGTCGCCCAGTGATGAGCAGCAGGCTGGAACCCCCCACCCACACCACCGGCGCACACCGGGCGCACCGGCGGGCGGCCGAAGGGCCCCGCACGCTCGGCCAGCACCCGCCCGCCCGCTACGAGGCGTATCTGGACGGCCTGTTCACCTACTGCCTCTCCGTACTCTGCGACCACGACGCCGCGACCGCCGTCCTCGGCGACGTCCTCGCCATCGCCGAGCGCCAGCACGGCCGCTGCCCGTCCGACGAGGACGGGCGCAGGGCCTGGCTCTACGCGCTGGCCCGCTGGGCCTGTCTGCGCAGCCTCGGCGAGCAGCGCCGCAGGCGGCAGGGCGCGCACACCGGCCGCCCCGCCGTCGCGGAGCCCGAGCCTCCCCGGGTCTCCGAGGAGGTCGCCGTGCGCCGCCGCGCCGAACTGGCCCAGCTGGCCTGGCCGGAGGCCGCCGGCACCACCCCGGAGCAGCGCGAGGCCCTGGAGCTCGCCGTCCGCCACGGCCTCGGCCACCGCGCGGTCGCCGCCGTGCTCTCCCTCGAACCCCTCGCCGCCCGGGAGCTGCTGTCCTCGGCCGCCTGCGAGGTCGAGCGGACCAGGGCCGCGCTCGCGGTCGTCGAGACCGGGAACTGCCCCACCGTCGCCCGGCTCACCGGCGACCACCAGGTGCTGCTCTCCGCGGCCCTGCGCGCCGAGCTCGTCCGCCATGTCGACGACTGCCCGCGCTGCCGCCGGGCCGCCGAGCGGGCGGGCGCGGGCGGCCCGTGGCCCGGAGCGACGGCGGTCTCCCCGGCCAGGCTCCCGCTGGTCGAGGCGCCCCGGGCGGCCGCGTACGTGGCGATGCTCCACGTCCCACGCGCGCGTGCGGGTTCCCCGCGCTTCGGGCCGGCCGGATTCCCGCTGGACCCCAAGGACCACGCCGCCCGGCGCGACCGGATGCGGGCCCGCGCGGTGACCACGACGGTTGTGGCCGCCGTGGTCGCGGCCCCGGTGCTCGCCCTGTGGGCCTCGTACCGCGGCGGGCCGATGACGGGGGAGGGCCGGGAGGACACTCCGGTCACCGCACACGAGGTGGACGAACCGGGGTCCCTCGACGGCTCGCCGCACGACCGCTACGAGAACGCGGGCAACGCCCGCACCACCCCCGACTCGCGCTTCACCCAGGGCAGCCGGTCCCCTGACGTCTCGGTCGAGGTGATCAGCCCCGGCGGGCCGGCGGGACCGACCCTGCCCGGAGAGTCGGGGCCCGGCCGGATCACGGTCTCCGCGTGGGGCGACGGGGACACGACCCTGCTCACCCTCACCGCGTCCGGCGGCTCGCCCGTCGACTGGTCGCTGTGGACGGACGCGCCCTGGCTGTACGTGAGCCAGGCCTCCGGCACCCTGCGGCCGGGCGAGTCGGTGACGGTCCGCATCTCCGTGGACCACGCGCGCGAGCCGGCCGGCTCCTGGTCGGCGCGGGTCGGGGTGAACCCCTCGGGCGCCGTCGTACGGATCGACGGCCGCGGGGCGACGACCCCGCCGCCCCCGACGTCGGAGCAGCCCCCTCCGACGAGCGAACCACCCCCCGCCACCACCGAACCGACGACGCCCCCGCCGGCGACCGAGGAGCCGCCGCCGACCACCGAGCCGACGACACCGCCGCCCACGACGACGGAGCCGACGCCCGAACCCACGGCGAGCGAGCCGACGCAGTCGACGGACCCGGGAACCCCGAGCGGATCGGATTCCCCGCCGGCGTCCTAGATCGGGTTCTGGATATCGGATCCGATGGATTGGATCCGATACGCCGGATCCAATATCAGGTCAGGTCAGGTCAGGTCAGGTCTCAGGTCAGGTCAGGTCAGGACCGGTCGGGTCCGGCTACCGCGTCGCCGGGTCCGCCGGGTGCGGAGCCACGAGCGGCAGCTGGGAGGCCAGCCGCGCCTCGCACAGCTCGACCAGCACGTCGTACGCCGCCTTGCCCATCAGCTCCGTCAGCTCGGGCCGGTACGTCACGTACACCGGCTCTCCCGCCCCGTGCGCGGACGTCGCCGACGTGCACCACCAGTGCAGGTCGTGCCCGCCGGGGCCCCAGCCGCGCCGGTCGTACTCGCCGATCGACACCTGCAGGATCTTGGTGTCGTCGGGCCGTTCGATCCAGTCGTACGTCCGGCGCACCGGAAGCTGCCAGCAGACGTCCGGCTTGGTCTCCAGCGGCTCCTTGCCCTCCTTGAGGGCCAGGATGTGCAGCGAGCAGCCGGCGCCGCCCGCGAACCCGGGCCGGTTCTGGAAGATGCAGGACCCCTCCCAGCGGCGGGTCTGCCGGTCGCCGTCCTCGTCGAGCTGGACCCAGCCCGTCTCCGTGCCGACGTCGTGGAACTGCCACAGGTCCGGGGTGAGCCGGTCCACGTAGGAGGCGACCCGCTTCTCGTCGTCCTCGTCGGAGAAGTGGGCGCCCAGCGTGCAGCAGCCGTCGTCGGCGCGCCCCGCCTGGATGCCCTGGCAGCCGCTGCCGAAGATGCAGGTCCAGCGCGAGGTGAGCCAGGTCAGGTCGCAGCGGAAGACCTGCTCGTCGTCGGCCGGGTCGGGGAACTCGACCCAGGCGCGCGGAAAGTCCAGGCCCTTCTCGTCCGGTTCGACCGGGCGCAGAGCCTTGTCCTGCTTCTTCGAACTCCTGGCACCCTTGGCGCCACTGTCTTTGTCCGGCTTCGCCTTTTTCGTCTTTGGCACACGCCAAGCGTATGCGCGCGGGAGCAGTAGCGTTCCGTCCATGAGACTCGGAGTCCTCGACGTCGGTTCGAACACAGTGCATCTGCTGGTGGTGGACGCCCACCCCGGCGCCCGCCCGCTGCCCGCGCACTCGCACAAGCGGGAGCTGCGGCTGGCCGAGCTGCTCGACGAGCGGGGCGCCATCGCCTCCGCCGGCGTCGAGCGGCTCATCGGAACCGTCCTCGACGCTCTGCAGGCGGCCGAGGACAAGGGCTGCGAGGAGGTGCTGCCGTTCGCGACCTCGGCGGTGCGCGAGGCGACGAACGCCGACGCGGTCCTGGCCATGGTGAAGGCCGAGACCGGCGTCGACCTCCAGGTCCTGACCGGCGAGGAGGAGGCCCGGCTCACCTTCCTGGCGGCCCGCCGCTGGTTCGGCTGGTCCGCCGGCAAGTTGTTCCTCCTCGACATCGGCGGCGGCTCGCTGGAGATCG
Organism: Streptomyces vilmorinianum; assembly: GCF_005517195.1. Taxonomy (NCBI): domain Bacteria; kingdom Bacillati; phylum Actinomycetota; class Actinomycetes; order Kitasatosporales; family Streptomycetaceae; genus Streptomyces; species Streptomyces vilmorinianum. The sequence goes on from NZ_CP040244.1 coordinate 546,885, forward strand.
CGTACGGGATCGACGAGGAGCCGGACACGGCGGTCTCGCTGCCGCTCGGCGCGGGACGGCTGACGTCCGGCTGGCTGCCGGGCGACCCGGCCGACGCGGCGGACGTACGGGCCCTGCGTCGCCATGTACGCGCCCAGATCGCCCGTACGGTCGGAGAGTTCAGCCGCTTCGGCAAGCCCGACCATGTCGTGGCCACGTCCAAGACCTTCAAGCAGCTCGCCCGGATCGCCGGGGCGCCGGGCTCCGGGGACGGCCTCTACGTCCAGCGGAACCTGACCCGCACGTCCCTTGAGGAGTGGGTCCCCAAGCTCGCCGTCATGACGGCCGAACAGCGCGCCGGCCTCCCCGGCGTCTCCGAGGGCCGCGCGCCCCAGCTGCTCGCGGGCGCGCTGGTGGCCGAGGGGGCGATGGACCTCTTCGGCGTCGACGAACTGGAGATCTGCCCCTGGGCGCTGCGCGAGGGCGTGATCCTGCGCCGCCTGGACCACCTGCCGGAGGAGTAGCGGCCCCTCCCGTGGCCACCCAGCTCCCCGCCGTGGCCACCCAGCCCCCCCGCCGTGACCACCCAGGCCCCCTGCCGATGCCGCCCAGGCCCCCCGTCGATGCGGCCCAGGCCCCCCGTCGAGGTCACCCCGGTCCGCCCCGGGGTGACCGGAACCACCTCCCCGGCCCCCGCGCCGCCCCGTACCCTGTCCTTCGTGGCAGAACCAGTGGTGCGCATCCCGGATGCGAAGGTCGCCCTGTCGACGGCCTCGGTCTATCCGGAGTCGACGGCGACGGCCTTCGAGATCGCCGCGCGCCTCGGGTACGACGGCGTCGAGATCATGGTGTGGACAGATCCGGTCAGCCAGGACATCGAGGCCCTGCGCCGCCTCTCGGACTACCACCAGGTCCCGATCCTCGCCGTCCACGCGCCCTGCCTGCTCATCACCCAGCGCGTCTGGTCCACGGACCCCTGGGTCAAGCTCCAGCGCGCCCAGGCGGCCGCCGAGAAGCTCGGCGCCTCCACGGTCGTCGTGCACCCGCCGTTCCGCTGGCAGCGCCAGTACGCCCGCGACTTCGTCAACGGCATCTGGCGGATGGCCGACGAGACGGACGTACGGTTCGCCGTCGAGAACATGTACCCCTGGCGGTACAAGGACCGCGAGATGCTCGCGTACGCCCCCGAGTGGGACGTCACCAAGGACGACTACCGCCACTTCACCCTCGACCTCTCGCACACGGCGACGGCCCGCACCGACACCCTCGCGATGATCGACCGCATGGGCGACCGCCTCGGCCACGTCCATCTCGCCGACGGCAAGGGCTCCGCCAAGGACGAGCACCTGGTGCCGGGCCGCGGCACGCAGCCCTGCGCCGAGCTCCTGGAGCGGCTCGCGCTGACCGGCTTCGACGGTCATGTCGTCATCGAGGTCAACACCCGGCGCGCGATGTCAGCCGCCGAACGCGAGGCCGACCTCGCGGAGGCCCTCGCCTTCACCCGGCTCCACCTCGCGTCCGCGAGCAAGCGCTCCAGGGTGCCCCGCTCATGACCGAACCGGCCCCGCGCCGGCGCGGCCGCCCGTCCCGTACCCCCGAGGACAGCGGACCGGGCGCCCGCGAGCGGATCCTGGACGCGGCCCGCGCGCAGTTCGCCGAGCGCGGCTACGACAAGACGTCCGTCCGCGGCATCGCCAAGGCCGCCGACGTCGACCCGGCGCTCGTGCACCACTACTTCGGTACGAAGGACGAGGTCTTCGCCGCCGCGATCGAGGTCTCCTTCGAGCCCGCGACCGTCGTCCCGGCGATCATCGGCGGCCCGCGCGACGCCATCGGCGAACGGCTCGCGCGCTTCTTCATCGGTGTCTGGGAGAACCCCGCCACCCGCGCCCCGCTCCTCGCGATCATCCGCTCGGCGCTGACCCACGAGGCGGCCGCCAAGGTGCTGCGCGGCTTCGTGCTGCGCCGTCTGCTGGAGCGGATCGCGGGCGACCTGGATGTACCGGACCCGAAGTTCCGCGCGGAGCTCGCCGCCTCCCACATGATCGGGATCGCGATCCTGCGGTACATCATCCAGGTCGAGCCGCTCGCGTCGGCCGACCCGGAGGAGATCATCGCCCTGGTGGCCCCGACCCTCCAGCGGTACCTGACCGAGGCCTGAGGAGCCCTCGCACGAGCCTGACCGAAGACTGAACAGCGAGTCCGGCATACGGACACGGCGTCCAGATCTTGGTCCATCGGCGTACGCTCGACAGCAAGCACACCCATCACGAGGAGCGAGCGACGATGCCCGAGCTGAGGTCCCGCACTGTCACCCACGGCCGCAACATGGCGGGCGCACGCGCCCTTATGCGCGCCTCCGGTGTACCCGGCGCGGACATCGGCCGGAAGCCGATCATCGCCGTCGCCAACTCCTTCACCGAGTTCGTCCCCGGCCACACCCACCTCCAGCCGGTCGGCCGGATCGTCTCCGAGGCCATCACGGCCGCCGGGGGCATCCCGCGCGAGTTCAACACCATCGCCGTCGACGACGGCATCGCGATGGGCCACGGCGGCATGCTGTACTCGCTCCCCTCCCGCGACCTGATCGCGGACAGCGTGGAGTACATGGTCGAGGCGCACTGCGCCGACGCCCTGATCTGCATCTCCAACTGCGACAAGATCACCCCCGGCATGCTGATGGCGGCCCTGCGCCTCAACATCCCGACGGTCTTCGTCTCCGGCGGCCCGATGGAGTCCGGCAAGGCGACGCTGGTCGACGGCACGGTCCGTACGCTCGACCTGGTCGACGCGATCTCCGACGCCGTGAACGACAAGGTCTCGGACGAGGACATCCTCCGCATCGAGGAGAACGCCTGCCCGACCTGCGGGTCGTGTTCCGGCATGTTCACCGCCAACTCGATGAACTGCCTGACCGAGGCCATCGGCCTCTCCCTCCCCGGCAACGGTTCGGTCCTCGCCACCCACACCGCCCGCAAGGCGCTGTACGAGAACGCGGCCCGCACGGTCGTCGACATCACCCGTCGCCACTACGACGAGGACGACGACTCGGTCCTGCCGCGCTCGATCGCGACCCGCGCGGCCTTCGAGAACGCCATGGCCCTGGACATCGCCATGGGCGGCTCGACCAACACGATCCTGCACCTGCTGGCCGCCGCCCAGGAGGCCGAGCTGGACTACGGCCTGGCCGACATGGACGCGATCTCGCGCCGCGTGCCGTGCCTGGCCAAGGTCGCGCCGAACGTGGCGCCGGGCGGTACGTACTACATGGAGGACGTCCACCGGGCCGGTGGCATCCCCGCCATCCTCGGCGAGCTGTACCGCGCCGGGCTCCTCAACGAGGACGTCCACACCGTCCACTCCCGCTCCATCAAGGAGTGGCTGGAGGCCTGGGACGTGCGCGGCGGCTCCCCGTCGCCGGAGGCCGTCGAGCTGTGGCACGCGGCGCCCGGCTGCGTCCGCTCCGCGACCGCCTTCTCGCAGTCCGAGCGCTGGGAGTCCCTGGACACGGACGCGGCCGGCGGCTGCATCCGCGACGCGGCCCACGCGTACTCCAAGGACGGCGGGCTCGCGGTCCTGCGCGGCAACCTGGCGGTCGACGGCTGTGTCGTGAAGACGGCCGGCGTCGACGAGTCGATCTGGACCTTCGAGGGCCCGGCCGTCGTCTGCGAGTCGCAGGAGGAGGCCGTCGAGAAGATCCTCAACAAGCAGGTCAAGGACGGCGACGTGGTCGTCATCCGCTACGAGGGCCCGCGCGGCGGCCCGGGCATGCAGGAGATGCTCTACCCGACCTCCTTCCTCAAGGGCCGGGGCCTGGGCAAGACCTGCGCGCTGGTGACGGACGGCCGCTTCTCTGGCGGTACGTCGGGTCTGTCGATCGGCCACGCCTCGCCGGAGGCGGCCTCGGGCGGCACGATCGCGTTCGTCGAGGACGGCGACCGGATCCGTATCGACATCCCGAGCCGCTCGATTGAGCTCCTCGTCGACGACGCCACCCTGGCGGCCCGCCGTGAGGCGCTGGGCGGTGTCTACGCCCCGAAGAACCGCGAGCGCAAGGTCTCGGCGGCGCTGCGGGCGTACGCGGCGATGGCGACGAGCGCGGACAAGGGCGCGGTGCGCGACGTGACGAAGCTGGGCTGACGCGACACACGCGAAACGGGGAGTGAGGCCACGGCCTCACTCCCCGTTTCGCATGCCTCAGGCCCCGGCCGTCACCAGGCGGCCGGGTCGCGCCCGTCCACGGCGAACACCGATCCGTCGGGCGCGGTCCCGAACACCCGGTCCCCGGCCACGGCCGGCGCGGGCACGGTGGTCGCGAACCCCAGCCTGCCGTCCCGCAGCCGCGGCTTCGTCTGCCCGAGCAGCGCGCCGCGCACGGTGTCGACGGCGAGCAGCCGCCCGTCGGAGGCGGAGAAGTAGAGCCGGTCGCCGGGGCCCGGCACCGGGACCGAGACGTTCGCGCTCGCGGTCTCCAGCTCCCAGAGCACACGGCCCTGCGGATCGGCGGTGTCCACGGCGGTCAGCACGCCGCTCGGCGTGAGCAGATAGGCGATGTCGCCGCGCAGCGCGATGCTCGGCTCGTCGAACAGATACGGCAGGGGGACGCGGCGGACGGAGCCGCGGGCGGGGTCGTAGCGGACGAGGGCGTCGGTGCGCAGCTCGTGATTGGTCGACGCGAGGATCGTCGTCCCGCCGGCGGTGGTGCCGACCGGTGAGAGCTGTCCCGTCAGGCGCTTCTGCCAGGCCACGTCGCCGGTGCGCGGGCGCAGGGCGGTGACGCGGGTGTGCCCGCCGTCGGCGGAGATCTCGGAGAGGGTCAGCAGCCCGGAGGCGGGGTCGAAGGGGCCCAGCTCGGGGACCGAGTGCCCGGTCAGGGGGCGCCGCCACAGCTGCCGGCCGTCGGCGGCGTCCAGGGCCCGGAGGGTGCCCGTTTCGCTGGAGAGCACCACGACGTCGCCTGCCGCCCGGCTGGACTCGGGGCGGGCGGTGGGGTTCTTGCGCCAGCCGGGGGAGCCGCTCGCGGCGTCGTACGTCCGCAGGTCGCCGGTGGCCGAGTCGGTGGCGAGCAGACTGCCGGCCAGCAGGGAGGGCGCCTCGGGGACGAACTCGTCGACGGGTCCGGGGCGCAGCCAGGTGACCCGGCCGGTCACGGGGTCGAGCCGGGCGGCGGCGACGCCCCGGCCCGAGCAGAAGACGGCGTCGGCGGCGTAGGCGCAGGAGGGCGCGGTCCGGTCGCCGTCCTTCTGCAGCGGGGTCTGCCAGCCGGCGAAGGTCTGGGCGGCCTCGGCGGCGCGCGGGTGAGCCGTGGGCGTCTCGCCGCCCGCGCGGAGCGCGGCGAGGACGCCGCCCGCCGTCAGGACGAGTACGGCGGCGACGGCGATCGGCAGGCGCCGGCGGCGCGGACGGGCCCCGGGGCGGGGAGCCGTGGCCCGTACGGGGGTGTCCGCGTCCCAGGCGGCCGAGGCCTCGGCCCCGTCCGGGGTGGCGGGCAGCGTGGGGGGCCGCCGCTGGGCCGGTATGAACGCCGCCGCCTCGTACGAGGGCGGCAGCAGCGCCGCCATGATCTCGGCCGGAGTCGGGCGCTCGGCCGGCTCCTTGGCGAGGCAGCGCGCGACGAGCGGGGCGAGCTCGGCCGGTACGCCCGTCAGGTCCGGCTCGTCGTGCACGACCTGGTACGCGACGATGTACGGGCTGTCGGAGTCGAACGGGCCGTGCCCGGTGGCCGCGTGCACCAGTACGGAACCCAGCGCGAACACGTCCGCCGCGGGGCCCACCTCGCGGGGCCGCTGGAACTGCTCGGGCGCCATGAAGGGCGGCGACCCGATCAGCTTTCCCGTCTCCGTGTGCAGTTCGCTGTCCATCGGCCGGGAGATACCGAAGTCGATGACCTTCGGGCCCGTGTCGGTGAGCAGTACGTTGCTCGGCTTGAGATCGCGGTGGACGACGCCGGCCCGGTGGATGTCGCGCAGCGCCTCCGCGAGCCCGGCCGTCAGGCGGCGCAGTTCGGCGGGGGACAGCGGCCCGTTCCGCTTCACCTGGTCGGCGAGGGTGGGGCCGGGGACGTAGAGGGTCGCCATCCAGGGGCGTACGGCATCGGGGTCCGCGTCCACCACAGGCGCGGTGAAGGCGCCGCTGACCCGGCGCGCGGCGGCCACTTCCTGGCGGAAACGGGCCCTGAACTCCGGGTCCTCCGCGTACTGTCCGTGCACCACCTTGACCGCGAGCCGCAGCCCTGAGGCGGAGGTGGCCAGATGCACCACACCCATGCCGCCCGCGCCGAGGCAGGCCTGGAGGCGGTACTCGCCCGCGTACTCAGGCTCTTCCGCTTCCCGGTCCGCTCCGGTACTGCGCAACGGCGGCATCGCCCACCCCCGTGTGGTTCCGCGTTGATTCCGCGCGCGTGCGCGACGCACGGAGCCTAGTCCATGGCGCACGGGATGTCGGTGGGGCTTGCTAGCCTGCGCGTCGCAGAGAGTGAATTTCAGCGGAGCGCTTTTGCGCCAACGGGGGGGAGGACACCATGGGTGTCGACGAGACGAGCGCCGAGACGAGCACATCGACGGCGGCCGCGGAGCTCGACGGGGTGACCACCATGAGCGTGGTGCGCTATCCGATCGCGCCCGGCTACCGCGTCAACGTCCGCTCGGGTCCGGGTACGCAGTACCGGATCGTGCGCACGCTGGCCGCCGGTGTGAGCGTGCCGATCTACTGCCAGACGCCGGGCGAATGGATCTCCGGCCCGTACGGCACGACGAACATCTGGGACAACATCGCGCCCGGAGAGTTCGTCTCGGACGCGTACGTGAAGACCGGCACCGACGGCTACGTCGCCAAGCGCTGCGGCTGACCCGCCCTACGGCGCCACGCCGGGGATAATCGACCCCGTGAGCGACGAAGACCAGACCGACAAGCCCAGCGGCCCCGCCGGCCCGCAGCCCGAGGAGATCCGTTTCTTCGGGACGACCTGGGTCGACCACAGCGGCGCCTACGCGCTGCGCCGCGTCGGCCTCGCCGTCGGGGCGCTGGCCGCCGCCGTGGCGGGCTGCTTCGTGCTGCGGTTCGCCTACCAGGGGCTGGAGATCGCCGAGGTCGGCGGCCTGGTGAACACGCTCGTGATCCTCATGTTCGCGATCTGCAGCGCCATCGCCTTCCGCAAGACCTGGGAGGGCTTCGTCCGCCGCCCGGCCGACCCGGCCCGCGACGAGTCGCTGCGCAGCCTGAAGATGATCGGCTTCGTCGGCTCGCTCCTCGCCTACGCCCTCCGCTGCGCCCTCGAGGCACCGGGCGAGAAGCTGCGCCGCACGGAGTACGAGACGTCCCGCGCCCAGTACGAAAAGCGCCGCGCGACCCGCACGGGCAACCCCTCGGCCCGCAAGAAGCCCAAGCGCAAGTAGCCAAGCCCCCCGACTCCGCCGCCGACAGCCGGCCGCGGGCCACCGCCGTCGTCTTCGGCTCCGGCCTGTGGACCTCGCGCATCGCCTCGACACCGCCGCACCGGCCATAGGGCCGGCTCGTCTGCGCCCTCGGTGGCCGCACCCGGCCCCTTCACAGGCACCTCCGCGACCGCCCCCGGCCCCGCCGGCACCCGCGTCCGCCTTCCGACCGCTGATCGTTCCGCCGGCGTCGCCTCTCGCGGCGCGGGCCACATCCGCACGCCCCCGTGACCGCCTCCGCGCCCACCCCCGCCGGAGTGCTTGACGCCCCGACCCCTCAGGCGCATTATTCAACGCATGATGAATTCTTCGGAAGGAGGCGCCCCGGCGGCGATCCGTGCCCACGGCCTCACCGTCGTACGAGGCGACCGCACCGTCCTGCGCGACCTCCACTTCTCCGTCCCGCCGGGCCAGATCACCGGCCTCCTCGGCCCCTCCGGCTGCGGCAAATCCACCCTGATGCGCGCGGTCGTCGGCACCCAGGCCAAGGTCACCGGCACCCTCGACGTCCTCGGCCACCCCGCGGGCGACCCCTCCCTGCGCTCCCGCATCGGCTACGTCACCCAGGCGCCCTCCGTCTACGACGACCTCACCGTCCGGCAGAACCTCGACTACTTCGCCGCCGTCCTCCTCCCCGGCCGCGCCCACCGCGAAGACCGCCGCACCGCGGTCGCCCGGGCCATCGACGACGTCGACCTCGCCTCGCACGCCGACTCCCTCGCCGGCCGGCTCTCCGGCGGCCAGCGCAGCCGCGTCTCCCTCGCCGTCGCCCTCCTCGGCACCCCGGAAGTCCTCGTCCTCGACGAGCCCACCGTCGGACTCGACCCGGTCCTCCGCCGCGACCTGTGGAACCTCTTCCACCGCATCGCCGACGACCGCGGCGCCGCGCTCCTCATCTCCTCCCACGTGATGGACGAGGCCGAACGCTGCCACCGGCTCCTCCTCATGCGCGAAGGCGAGATCCTCGCCGAGGACACCCCCGAAGCCCTGCGCCGCCGCAACGACACCGCCACCGTCGAAGAGGCCTTCCTCCACCTCGTCGACGCCGCCAACGCCCGCGAAGCCGTACGCCTTCAGGAGCCCCAGCGATGAACAGCGCCCGCACCCTCGCCACCGCAGCCCGCGTCCTGCGCCAACTGCGCCACGACCCGCGCTCGATCGCCCTGATGATCCTCGTACCGTGCCTGATGCTCTTCCTGCTCCGGTACGTCTTCGACGGCAGCCCGCAGACCTTCGACAACATCGGCGCCTCGCTGCTCGGCATCTTCCCGCTCATCACGATGTTCCTCGTGACCTCGATCGCCACCCTGCGCGAACGCACCTCCGGCACGCTGGAACGCCTGCTCGCCATGCCGCTCGGCAAAGGCGACCTCATCGCCGGCTACGCCCTCGCCTTCGGGCTCCTCGCCATCGTCCAGTCGGCCCTCGCCACCGGCCTCGCCGTCTGGTTCCTCGGCCTCGACGTCGTCGGCTCGCCCTGGCTGCTCCTCCTCGTCGCCCTCCTGGACGCCCTCCTCGGCACCGCCCTCGGCCTCTTCGTCTCGGCGTTCGCCGCCTCCGAGTTCCAGGCCGTCCAGTTCATGCCGGCCGTGATCTTCCCCCAGCTGCTGCTCTGCGGACTGTTCATCGCGCGCGACCAGATGCACCCCGTCCTCGAAGCGATCTCCAACGCGCTGCCGATGTCGTACGCCGTCGACGGCATGAACGAGGTCCTCCGACACACTGACGTCACCGCCGACTTCATCAGCGACGCCCTCGTCGTCGCCGGCTGCGCCCTGCTCGTCCTCACCCTCGGCGCCGCCACCCTCCGCCGCCGCACCGCCTGACCGCCCCTCGGACAACCGAGCCGCACAGGCCCCCACGGTGCGAGGATGGCGACACGTATCCCTTCCGGCGAGGTGAACAGAGCCATGACCCAGACCGTCGCAGTCCTCGGCACCGGCAAGATCGGTGAAGCGCTCCTCAGCGGCATGATCCGGGCCGGCTGGCGCCCCGCCAACCTGCTGGTCACCGCCCGCCGCACCGAGCGCGCCGAGGAGCTGCGCGCCCGCTACGGCGTCGAGCCCGTCACCAACGCCGAGGCCGCCAAGCGCGCCGACACCCTCATCCTCGCCGTGAAGCCCCAGGACATGGGCCGCCTCCTCGACGAACTCGCCCCCCATGTCACCGCCGACCGCCTCGTCATCAGCGCCGCCGCCGGCATCCCCACCTCCTTCATCGAGGAACGGCTCACCGCCGGCACCCCCGTCGTCCGCGTCATGCCCAACACCCCCGTCCTCGTCGACGAGGGCATGTCCGTCATCTCCGGCGGCAGCCACGCCACCCCCGAACACCTCGTCCACGCCGAGGAGATCTTCGGCGGCGTCGGCAAGACCCTGCGCGTCCCCGAGTCCCAGCAGGACGCCGCCACCGCCCTCTCCGGCTCCGGCCCGGCGTACTTCTACTTCCTCGTCGAGGCCATGACCGACGCAGGCATCCTCCTCGGCCTGCCCCGCGCCCAGGCCCACGACCTGATCGTCCAGGCCGCCATCGGCGCCGCCGTGATGCTCCGCGACAGCGGCGAGCACCCCGTCAAGCTCCGCGAGGCCGTCACCTCCCCGGCCGGCACCACCATCAGCGCCATCCGCGAGCTGGAGAACCACGGCGTCCGTGCCGCCCTCATCGCCGCCCTGGAGGCCGCCCGCGACCGCAGCCGCGAGCTCGCCTCCGGCAACGGCTGACCGGCCCGGCCCGCCGCTAGCCGGCCGCCGCCCCCTTCAGCACGTCCTCCGTCGTGACGACCCGGGCGAAACGCCCACCGTGCAGCGAGACCGCCGTCGCCCGGGTCAGCTCCTCCGCGGTCGCCGACCACCCGAACGGCCCGGCCAGGTCGAAGGTGTGCATGGCGTCCAGCGGAAACACCACGTCGTACCCGAGGTTCCCACCCATCCGCGCGGTCGTCTCGTTGCACATGTTCGTCTGGATCCCGACGATCACGACCTCTCCGATCCTCGCCCCCTTCAGCCACACGTCCAGCGAGGGCTCCCCGTAGAACGCCGAGTTCACCGACTTCCTCACCAGCAGCTCCGGCCCACCGCCCTTCCCGCGCCGCTCCTCGACGAAGTCCTTGAAGTCATTGCCCTCGGTGCCCGGCCGCAGCGGCGACCCCTCCTGCACGGAGTCGTGCCGCACGAACACGACCGGCCGCCCCGTCTCCTGCCAGAGGTCGATCAGGGCCGCGATGTTCTCCTCGGCGTCCGGGTTGTTCCGACGCCCCCAGAACTCGTACTCGAACCCCTTCTGCACGTCGACGACCACCAGCGCTGCGTTCTCCGCGATCTCCATGACCACGATCCTGCCGAGCACCGACGCCCTCTCCCAGGGGAGGAAAAGTCAACGATCGATGGTTTACTGCCACGCATGCGGCAGCAGCGCATCGCACTCGTCTCCTTCCCGGGGATCCGCGCCTTCGACGTCTCCGTCATCACCGAGGTCTGGGGCGGTGACCGCACCCCTCGCGGAGTCCCTCCCTTCGAACTCCGCCGCGTCGCGGCCGACCCCACCACCCCCATCCCGATCCGCGGCGGACTCACCCTCACCCCCGACCGCTCCCTCGACTGGCTCACCGAGGCCGACCTCGTGCTCGTCCCCGGTATCGAGAACCCCGACGCCGACGTCCCCGAGGCCGTACTCGACGCCCTCCGTACCGCGCACACCTCCGGCACTCCCGTCGCCTCTCTCTGCGCGGGCGCATTCGTCCTCGCCCGAGCCGGCCTCCTCGACGGCCGCCGCGCGGTCACCCACTGGCACCTCGCCCAGACGCTGGCCACCCGCCACCCCCTCATCACCGTCGAACCCGACGCGCTCTTCGTCGAGGACTCCGGCATCTGGACCTCCGCCGGCACCGCCGCCGGAATCGACCTCTGCCTCCAGCTCGTCCGCACCGCCCACGGAGCCGAAACCGCCGCCACGATCGCCCGCTCGATGGTCACCGCCCCCTTCCGCACCGGCACCCAGGCCCAGTTCATCGAGCACCCCACACCCCGCGCCGACCGCGACGAGGACGCCCTGGCCGCCGTCCGCGCCCACGCTCTCGCCCACCTCGACGAACCACACACCGTCGCGAGCCTGGCCGCCCACGCCGGCATGTCCCCGCGCACCTTCGCCCGCCACTTCCAGGCCACCACCGGAACCACCCCCCTGCACTGGCTCATCACCCAGCGCGTCGCCGCCGCTCAGAAACTCCTCGAACTCACCGACCACCCCCTCCCCGAAGTCGCCCGCCGCGCGGGCTTCGGCAGCGAGGTCACGATGCGCCAGCACTTCGCCTCGCACCTCGCCACCAGCCCGCGCGACTACCGCAGCGCCTTCCGTCACCCGGCCGGCAACAGCCCGATCGCCCGATAGGCCCTGTCCACCAACGGCCGTGCCATCCCCCGGGCCCGCTCGGCCCCATCCCGTAGCACCTGGTCCACATGCCCCGGATCGGCCGCCAACTCCGCGTGCCGCTCCCGCACCGGCCGCAGCAGCTCGACCACCGCGTCCGCCGTGTCCCTCTTCAAAGATCCGTACGACTCATATACACCGGCCAGGGCTTCCGGGTTCCCACCCGTCGCGGCGGCCAGCAGATCGAGCAGATTCGCCACCCCCGGCCTGGACTCGCGGTCGTACGCGACCTCCCGCCCGCTGTCCGTCACGGCGCGCATGATCTTCCGCCGCACGGTGTCCTCGTCGTCCAGCAGATAGACGATCCCGGCCCCGTTCTCGTGCGACTTCCCCATCTTCGAGCGGGGGTCCTGCAGATCCATGACCCGCGCCGCCACCTCGGGATGCGTCGCCTTCGGCACGGTGAACACATGCCCGTACCGCTGGTTGAACCGCACGGCCAGATCCCGGGTCAGCTCCACATGCTGCGTCTGGTCGTCACCCACCGGCACCTCGTCGGTCCCGTAGGCCAGGATGTCCGCCGCCATCAGCACCGGATACGTCAGCAACGACAGCCGCACACTCTGCCCGGCGACCCGCGCCCGCTCCCCCTTCTCCTTGTATTGGATCATCCGCCGCAGCTCGCCGTCCGTGGCCGTGCACTCCAGCAGGTACGAGAGCCGGGCGTGCTCGTCCACATGACTCTGTACGAACAAGGTGCACAGCTTCGGGTCAAGGCCTGCGGCCAACAGCAGGGTGGCCGCCTGCCGGCTGAGCCGCCGTACGCGGGCCGGGTCGTGCTCGACGGTCAGCGCGTGCAGATCCACGACGCTGAACAGCGCGTCGGACCGGTGCTGATCCACCTCGACCCACCGCCGTACGGCCCCGAGGTAGTTGCCCAGCGTCAGATGCCCGGTCGGCTTGACCCCGCTGAAGATGCGCTTCATCGCGTTCGTTCTCCCTCTCTCCTGTGCGCCGACCCGTCGGCCGCACTCCCGGAGGGGGATACGCGAACGGCCGCCGAGGCGGCGGCCGCTGAGTGCATGCGTCAGTCCGGGCCGCCGTCAGGCGGCCCACCACTGAGTCGTGCGCGCATGCGTAGTCACACCCAGAGGGTACGCCCGAGGACGAGGGTTGACATGGGATTCCTCGATCCGTAGTGTTCTCCGAGTTGTCCGACGTGAGCACCGACTCCGGTCGGCCCCGGACAGCCATTCCGCAAGATCCATTAGAAGCTGACGGTGCTTCATCGCGCCGTCGTGCTTTCCGTGCGTTTTTGCGAAATGAGGAATCCGCGTTC
>NZ_CP040244.1:862500-1007500 GCF_005517195.1 Streptomyces vilmorinianum
GGTGGATGCGAACGACCGTTAGCCTCCCCTCCCATGGAGCTGAAGATCACGACTCTCGCCGAGCGCCCCGGACTTCAGGCGCAGATGTGGGCGATGAAGGACCTCTGGCCGGAGTTCATACTCAACGACCCGATCGGCTGGTCCCATTTCCCGCGGATCGTCGCCGAGCTGCCTGAGTACGTCCTGGTCGCCACCGACGCCGAGGACAACGTCGTCGCACGTGCCTTCAGCGTCCCCTTCCGGCTCCACGCCGAGGGCCGCGGCGAGCTGCCCGCCACCGGCTGGGACCAGGTCCTGCTCTGGGCGTTCTCCGACCGGCGGCTCGGGCGTGAGCCCGACACCGTCAGCGCGATCGAGGTCTGCGTGGCCACGGACGCCCTGGGCCAGGGGCTCTCGGGGAAGATGCTGGGCGCCATGCGGGACAACGCCCGCCGCCTCGGCTTCTCGGAGGTCGTCGCACCGGTCCGCCCCAACGCGAAGCACCTGGAGCCCGCGACCTCCATCCATGAGTACGCCTTCCGTACCCGCGAGTCGGACGGCCTGCCGCACGACCCCTGGCTGCGCGTCCACGTCCGGGCGGGCGCCACGGTGGAGAAGGTGGCCCCGGCCTCGATGACGGTCTCGGCCTCCGTGGAGCAGTGGCGCGCCTGGACCGGGCTGCCGTTCGACACGGACGGCCCGGTGGAGGTCGAGGGCGCCCTGGTGCCGGTGCACTGCGAGGCCTCGCGCGGCTTCGCCGTGTACGTCGAGCCGAACGTATGGGTCCGCCACCCGCTGTAGGCCCGTCGGTTGCGGGGCGGACCGACCCGGGGGAGACGCTCGGGGGCGCGGGATGTACCGTACGGCGTCCCCGTCGTACGTCCCCGCCCCGAGAGGTCCCCCGATCGTGAACGAAGCCGTCGCCGTCGAGAGCACGGAGCCGCCGGCCCCCGCGGCCGTCGTCACGGAGCCGCCGGCCCCCGCGGCTCCCGCGGCCGCCCTGCCCGGGATACGCGCCCGGCTGGCGCTCGCCGTCGTCCCGCTGCTGAGCCTCGGGGTGTTGGGCGTCGTCCCCTCCCTCGTCCTCGCCCTGCGCCGGGGAACGCGCGGGGACTGGCTGGCCGCGGTCGCCTTCACGGCGGTGACGGTCGGCTGGTGGTTCCAGGTCGGGCTGACCCCCGAGGGCACCCGGGGCGCCCAGTTCGCCCTGGACGTCCTGCTGCTGTTCGGCTCCACGGTCGGCGCGGCGGTGCACTGCCTCGTCGTCCGGTCCTCGAAGACGGCGGTCGAGGCCCGATGAAGACCCGTCGCACCTGGCGCAACTCGGCCAAGAGCTCTGATTCCCCCACGCCTTCCGCCGTCGCGCGGGTGCTCGCCGGGATCGCCGGCGCGCTCCGTGGCCGGGCCGGCTGGACGACGGCGAGCGCCGCCGTCGTGATCCTCGGGCTCCTCGGGGTCTGGCTCTTCGTCGGCGGCGGTCAGGACGGGCCGCCCGACCCGCGGGCACGGCAGTACAAGGACTTCGACGCCTGTCTCCTCACCGACGAGAAGGGCATCGTGACCGGCGCGCCGGCCGCCCCCGTCTGGGAGGGGATGCAGGAGGCGTCCGGCGACACCCAGGTTCGGGTCACGTTCGTGCCCGTCATGGGGGAGCAGACGCTCGCCAACGTACAGCCGTTCTTCAACGGTCTGATGCAGCGCCAGTGCGATGTCGTCCTCGCGTCCGGCGCCCCGCAGGTGAAGGCCGTCGAGGAAGGTGCCGGGAAGCACCCGAAGGTCCGGTTCGTCGTCGTCGACGGCTCGAAGAAGGCCGGAAATGTCACGCTCGTGACCTCCGGCAAAACCCTCAAAAGCGCTGTAGCGGACGCTGTCAGACAGGCCGTCAAGGACTCCGGACTGTAGAGGTCAAGCCGCGGGTTCCTTGCGTTGGGTAAAGATCTTATAAACTGCCCGACCTCAAGTGGAACTGGTGTACCCACTTCGGGCAGGCTCACGAGGCTTTATTGGCATCGTAAGTAGAGGCTCGCCCATGCGCGTTCGTTGGGTCCGTAGCTCTCGCCTGTCTCCACCGGGTCGCACCGGTAGACGACGCAGGCTGAGGGCTACGGCTCTTTTTGTCCTAGTCTTCTTCTCCTGCATGCTCACGACCGAGACGGCGATGGCCACCGGGGCCACGCTCTCGCCGCTGCGCATGCCCGAACTCTCCCTCTCCGGCCTGTGGAAATGGGCCAACGAGAACCCGCTCGACACCCCCGACCAGCAGGGCGGCACCGCCCGCGGCAAGGGGCACCACGCCTCGTCCGACGCCACCAGCGAAGAGGGTGACGCGGGCCGCAAGCCCGGCAAGGGCAAGGGTGAACTCGACCCGTACAAGCGGCACACCGACAAGCCCGAGCGGGCCAGGACCGGCGCCGCTCCCGGCGACGCCAAGAGCTTCGACGCCCGCACCAGCAAGCGCGACGCGAAGAAGTCCACGGCCACCTCGGACTACTACGTCAACGCCGACGGGTCCACCACCGTCCGCCACTACAGCGGCCGGACCAACTTCAAGGCCGCCGACGGCACCTGGACGCCGATCGACAGCCGGCTGACCGAGGACAAGGACGGCCGGCTCCAGCAGCGCGCCAACTCGCTCGACGTCGAGTTCGCGCCGCACGCCGCCGACCGGCAGCTCGCCTCCGTCGACTTCGGCGCGGGCCGCTCCCTCGCGTACGCGCTGCGCGGCGCCACCAAGGCCGAGCCCACCGTGGCGGCCGACGGCACCGTGACGTACGCGGGTGTCCTGCCCGACACCGATCTGCGCCTCGTGCCGATCGCGGACGGCTTCAAGGAGCACCTCGTCCTGAAGTCCCCGACCGCCGGGAACTCCTGGACCTTCCCCCTCGAGGTCAAGGGACTGACGCCGCGGATCGCGTCCGACGGCGACGTGGAGTTCACCGACGCCGACGGCAAGGTGACCGCCACCATCCCGCACGCGTACATGGAGGACTCCAAGGTCGACCCGCGCTCCGGCGACGCCGCCCAGTCCCGGGCCGTGAGCTACGAGCTCATCAGCCTGGACGGCAAGCCGGCCCTGCGGATGACCGCGGACCGCGCCTGGCTGGACGCCCCCGAGCGGGTCTACCCGGTGACCGTCGACCCGACGGTGACCGCGTCCAACTCCACGTACACGCAGAACACCATCTCCGGTGACCACTCCACGGAGACCCAGATCAAGGTCGGCTCGTACGACTCCGGCACCAACAAGGCGAACTCCTTCCTGCAGTTCTCCTCGCTGGGCACCACGCTCGCGGGGCAGCGGGTCACCGCCGCCACCCTGAACGTGTACGCGCTGTGGTCCTCGACCTGCACCGCCCAGTCGTTCTCGGTCCACCCGGTGACGCAGTCCTGGACCCCGTCCGGTGTCACCAGCTACCCCGGACCGACGTACGGCTCGTCCATGGGCTCGGCCACCCCCGCGCCCGGCGCGTCCTGCTCGAACACCTCGGGCTCGGCGAGCGTCGGCGTGAAGATGCCGGTCTCGCTGTCGACCACCTGGTTCAACCAGGTCGCCGGCGGCGCCGCCAACTACGGTCTCGCGCTCACCGCGCCGACCGGTGACGCGCTGCACTGGAAGAAGTTCCACTCCGACAACTCGGCGACCACCGGCTGGCGTCCGGCCCTGGAGCTGACCTACACGGCCAACACCGCGCCGCAGGTCAACGCCCAGTACCCGCCGGAGAGCTTCCAGGCCAACACCCTGCAGCCGGAGCTGCTCGTCCAGGCGAGCGACGCCGACAAGGGGCCGAACCCGCTGTCGTACACCTTCGAGGTCTACGACGCCGACACCGGCAGCACCACGCCCGTGGCCACCTCCGGCACGCTCACCAAGGGCATCTGGAAGATCCCCGCGGGCAAGCTCAAGTGGAGCAAGAACTACGACTGGTACGTGGCCGTCAGCGACGGCACCACGGAGATCGTCGAGTCCAGCCGCTTCACCACCGCGGTACCGCAGCCGCCGGTCACCTCGGGCCTGGCGCAGAACACCGACGGCCACGAGTTCGACCCCTCGGACGGCAACTACACCACCGAGGACACCGACGCCGACGTCTCGGTGATCGGCCCGTCCCTGGAGATCGACCGCTCCTACAACAGCCTCGACCCGCGGGTGGACAGCGCCTTCGGCGCCGGCTGGTCGACGGTCGTCGACATGAAGGCGGCCGAGGTCAAGGACTCCGCGGGCGTGATCACCAGCGTGATCATCACCTACCCGGGCGGTGAGCAGGTCGCCTTCGGCCGCAACAGCGACGGCACCTACGTGCCCCCGCTGGGCCGTTACGCGCGCCTGGAGGCGGTGACGACCCCGGCCGTCGGCTTCAAGCTGACGGACAAGGACTTCACCGCGTACTCCTTCACGCAGGCCACCGCCAAGGCCGGGGTCTACGCGATATCCAGCATCAAGGACTACGCCGGCCGCACCGAGACGTTCGCGTACGACACGAACAAGCGGCTGACGAAGATAACCAACGAGGTGTCCAAGCGGTCGCTGACCCTCGCCTGGTTCCAGCCGGCCGGAGCCACCGCCTGGCACGTCCAGACGGTCGCCACCGACCCGTCCACCGTCGGCGACGCCAACACCGCCCAGACCTGGCAGTACGGCTACACGGCCGACCAGCTGACCAAGGTCTGCCCGCCGGCGGACTGGACCAAGTGCACGACGTACTCGTACGCCACCGGTAACCACTACCGCACGACGGTCCTCGACGCCGACCCGTTCGCCTACTGGCGGCTCGGCGAGACGTCCGGCACCGTCGCCGCCGACACGGTCGACACCAACCAGGGCCAGTACAACGGCACGTACCGCAACGTGACCCTGGGCAGCACGTCCGTGCTCGCCGGTTCCACCCAGAAGACGGCCACCTTCAACGGCACCACCTCGTACGTCGAGATGCCCAGCGCCCCCGGCGCCACGCCCTCGTACACGACGGTGTCGCTGTGGTTCAAGACGACCACGGCCGGCGGTGTCCTCTTCTACTACGGCGACAAGCCGCTCAGCGACCCCAACCCGGTCGCCAACACCACGAAGAACACCCCCGCGGTCTATGTCGGCATGGACGGCAAGCTGCGTGGCTGCCTGGCCATGTCGCCCGGCTGCATGACGACGATCACCTCCACGGCCACCGTCACCGACGGCCAGTGGCACAACGCCGTCCTCACGGGTATGGCCACCAGCCAGACCCTGTACCTCGACGGTGTCTCGCAGGGCTCCCTCAGCGGCACCATCAACGACTGGGTGCAGCCCTACATCACCCTCGGCGCCGGTGTGAACACCGACGGCTGGCCGTCGATGAACCCGAACGACCAGCTCGGGCACTACACCGGCCAGATGGCCGAGGTCGCCATCTACGCCGAGCCGCTTCCCGCCTCGGTGATCTCCACGCAGTACCAGGCCGCGAAGCGGTCCGCCGGTCTGCTGCAGACGATCACCACCCCGGGCCTCAAGACCCAGGCCTCGGTCGTCTACGGCACGACCGACGACCGGGTCCTGCAGGCCACGGACGGCAACGGCGGCACCTGGAAGCTCAACCCGGCCACCATCACCGGCTCCTCGCAGGTGTACCGCTCCGCGGTCATGGGCTCCGCCCCGGCCGGCTACTGGCGCCTGGACGACACCCAGGGCGCGGCGCAGGCCGCGAACGAGATCCACACCGGGTTCGGCACGTACAACAACGTGACGCAGGGTGTGGAGGGGCCGTTCGGCGCGGGTGACGTCACGGCGGCCCAGTTCGACGGCACGAGCTCCTATGTGGAGATGCCGTACGGCGTCTGGCACAACAAGCCCGACCGTTCCGTCGAGCTGTGGTTCAAGACGGCCAACGCGGGTGTGCTCGTCTCCGACCAGCAGAAGGCCATCGACGACCCCGCCGGGGTCACCGGCAGCTGGAACCCGCTGCTGTACGTCGGCGCCGACGGCAAGCTGCGCGGCCACTGGTGGAGCGTCTCCGGCTCCGGCACCGCGGACTTCGGCTCCACGTCCGTGGTCACCGACGACAAGTGGCACCACGCGGTGCTCTCCGCCGCCGGTACCAGCCAGACGCTGTATCTCGACGGCGTCAAGCAGGCCACCTTCAGCGGTGCGGCCAAGGACCAGTCCAACGTTCGCACCTACGTCGGCGCCGGCTTCGCGAAGGGCTGGTTCAGCGCTCCCGCCGACATCAGCTACTTCACCGGCTCCATCGCCGACGTCGCGGTCCACTCCAAGGGCCTGACCGCGGCCGAGGTAGACAAGCGCTGGTCCGCGTACAAGGCGTCCTCGGGTGTCGCCCCGGTGCGGACGGTCAAGCTGACCACCCCGACCGACAAGACGCTGACCTACGTGTACGACGCGGAGATGGGCAACCGTCTGCTGGCCGCGATCGACTCCGAGGGCAAGCGGACGACGTACGGCTATGACACGGGTGGCTTCCTGCACACCGTGACGGACGCCAACGGCAACCGCTCCATCACCGGTCACGACGTCCGGGGCAACGCGGTCTCCCAGACCACGTGCCAGGACACCGCGGCCAACAAGTGCTCCACGGAGTACATGACGTACTTCCCGGACGCGACCACGGCGTTCCCGCCGATGGACCTGCGCAACGACCTGGTGCTCACCGAGCGCGACGGCCGTTCCTCGGGTCCGACGGACAACACCTATCTGACCAGCTACAGCTACGACACGGCCGGTCAGCTCCTGTCGGTGACGACCCCGCCGGTGCCCGGGCACCCGAACGGCAGGACCGCGTCGACGACCTACACCACCGCCGACACGGTGGCGATGGAGGGCGGCACGGCGCGCGCGCCGATCGGTCTGGTGGCGCAGGTCGTCACGGCCGGTGGCAAGAAGACGTCGTACACGTACTACGCCAACGGTGACCTCGCGCAGATCACCGACGCCAACGGCGGCAAGGTGACGTACACCTACGACAACCTCGGCCGGCAGCTGTCCAGGACCGAGGTGAACGACGCCAACCCGGCGGGCATCACCACGTCGCAGACGTACGACAAGAACGACCAGGTCATCACCGAGACCGCGCCCAAGGTCACCAACCGGGTCACGGGTGCGGTGCACCAGGCCCGGACGACCACGGGCTTCGACGCGGACGGGAACATCCTGTCGCAGACCGTGGCGGACCTGACCGGTGGTGACACGGCGCGTACGACGTCGATGACGTACGACGCGCACAACCAGCTGGCGACCAGGACGGACCCGGGCGGCGACACCACGTCGTTCGAGTACGACGCCTACGGCAACAAGACGAAGGAGACGGACCCCGCGGGGAACGTCAACGTCTACACCTTCGACGCCGAGAACCGTCCGCTCACCACCAGCCTGCTGAACTACACGGGCGACCCGAACAACCCCTCGGCTCCGACCACCCTGGTCCAGGAGTCGCGGGCGTACGACCCCGCCGGCCGTCTCGCGTCGATCACCGACGCGATGGGCTGGGTGACGGCGTACACCTACACCGACGACGGCCTGTCGGCGAGCGTGGTCCGCAAGGACCCGCAGACCGGCACGTTCTTCACGGAGCAGGCGAACACCTACGACGCGGCCGGGAACCTGATCGAGCAGATCACCAACGACGGCCAGACGCGCACCACCTTCACGGTGGACGCGGCCGACCGCACGACCAGCTCGGTCCTGGACCCGAACGGTCTCGCCCGGACGTCGAAGGTCTCCTACGACCCGGACGACAACGTGGTGTCCGAGACGGAGACCGACCCGGCGACGGGTGACGTCTCCCTGACCGACACCCGGTACGACAACCTGGGCAACGTCACGGGAACCACCGTCCACGACGGCACGACGGCGCCGGTGGCGCGCTGGAAGCTGGACGAGACGACGGGCTACTCCGTCGGCGACTCCTCCGGCGCGAACAACACCGCCACGCACGGCACCGGTATGCACTGGAACACCGACCGGGGCGGCAGCGCCGTCTTCGACGGTGACGCCAACTCCTACGCTCAGGTTCCGGGTTCGGTCATCAACACCGCCGGCAGCTTCACGGTCTCGACGTGGGCCAAGCTGACCGACACCACGGTCAACCACACCGTGCTGTCGCAGGACGGTTCGGCGACGTGGGGCTTCGCGCTCTACTATTCGACCGCCAACGGCTGGACCTTCGGCCGCTCGGCGAAGGATGTCTCGGGCGGCACCCTGGAACGGGCGTACTCGGGTACGGCGGCGGCGCCCGCCAACACCTGGACGCATCTGACCGGTGTGTACGACGCGCAGGCGGCCAAGATCCGTCTGTACGTCAACGGCACGCTGTCGCAGGAGGCGGCGGCCATCAGCCCGTGGGACGCGACCGGTCCGATGCAGATCGGCCGTCACAAGTCGGGCGCGGCCTACAGCGGGTACTACAAGGGCGGTCTCGACGACGTCCAGGTCTACGCGGAGGCGCTGACCGCGTCCCAGGTGTCCGCGGTGAAGGGCGGGACGCTTCCGGCCGCCGGCAGCTCCGTCCGTTCCACCACCTGGAAGCTGGACCAGCGGGGTCTGCCGCTGTCGATGACGGATGCCAACGGCAACGTCACCGACTACGGCTACGACGAGGCCGGCCAGCAGACGTCCGTCACGGAGTCGGCCGTGAACGCGGAGCAGAACGGCGGGACCCCGGTCTCCGTTCGCCCTGTGTCCCTGACCGGCTTCAACACCTTCGGTGAGGCGACGGAGTCGTCCGACCCGTTGGGCAATGTGACGGTGACGGCGTACGACGCCGAGGGCCAGGAGTCCTCGATGACCTCGCCGAACTACACCGCGCCGGGCGCGTCGACGCCGATCCAGGGCACGACCTGGAACGAGTACAACAAGCTCGGTCAGGTCACGGCGGAGGTCGACGCGTTCGGCAACCGCACCACGTACACGTACACGCAGCTCGGCGACCTGGCCTCGGTCACGGAGCCCGGCGGCGGTACGACGACGTACACCTACTCCACCAACGGCGACCAGCTGTCGGCGACCCGGCCCAACGGAGCCCGTGAGGAGACCACCTGGGACTACCTGGGGCGCCCGGTCACCAGCACGGACATCGTGCGCCAGCCGACGCAGCGGGCGTTCACGGCGATCAACGAGTACAACGCTCCGGGCGGCGAGCTGTCCCGGACCGTGTCCCCGACCGGGGTCACGGAGTCGTACAAGTACAACTCCGTGGGCGAGGTCGTCGAGGCCACGGACGGCGCCGGCAACGTCTCGACGTTCACGTACGACATGGACGGCCAGCTCCTCACGGCCAAGGAGGCTGACGGCACCAGCACGAAGAACACGTACGACGGGTTCGGACTGCTGAAGTCGATCACCGACCTGGACGAGACGGGCGCGGTGCTGCGCACGACGAGCACGACGTACGACCGTGCGGGCAACCCGGTGTCGATGACGGACGCCAGGGGGCACACGCAGACGTACGCGTGGGACGCGACGGGTCTGATCACCCAAGTGGTCGAGCCGGTCTCCGCGACCGAGTCGATCACCACGACGTACGGCTATGACGCGGCGGGCAACCGGACGCGGTTCACCGACGGACGGGGCAACGCGTTCCTGACGACGTACAACTCGTGGGGGCTGCCGGAGTCGGTGATCGAACCGTCGACGCCGACGCATCCGAACCTCGCGGACCGGACGTTCACCTCGGTCTACGACCTCGGCGCACGCGTGAAGGAGCTGCGTTCCCCGGGCGGCGTCGTCGTCACGCAAGAGTACGACGTGAAGAACCGTCTGATCCGTCAGACGGGCACGGGTGCGGAGGCTGTCACGGTCGACCACACCTATGACTACGACGCCGACGACCGGCTCACGGGCGTCGCGGGCGAGGGAGACACCAAGAACACTTTCTCCTACGACGACCGCGGTCTGCTCCTGACCGCGTCAGGTCCCTCGGGTGCCTCGTCCTTCGCCTACAACGGCGACGGGGCGATGACCACGCGGACCGACGTGTCGGGCACGTCGAATTACGGCTACGACACGGCCGGCCGGCTGAAGACGGTCAACGACGGGGCCACCGGCACCGCGATGACCTACGACTATGACGTCAACAACAACATCAAGTCGATCGACTACGGCGCGGGCAAGTCGAAGCGTGCCTTCGGCTACGACAAGCTGCAGCGGCTGACCAGTGACAAGCTGACCTCGCCGACCGGCGCGGTGCTGTCCTCGATCACCTACGGGTGGGACGAGAACGGCAACGAGACGTCGAAGACGACCACGGGTCTCGTGGGATCTTCGACGAACACGTACACCTACGACTGGGCCAACCGCCTGTCGTCCTGGAACAACGGGACGACGACGGAGGTCTACGGCTACGACAAGTCCGGCAACCGGACGCGCGTGGGTGGTGACACGTACACGTACGACGCCCGCAACCGGCTCACGTCGGACGGGCACAGCACGTACGCGTACACCGCCCGCGGCACGATGAGCCAGGTCACGGACGAAGGCGGCATCTCCACCGCCGTCAAGGCGGACGCCTTCAACCGGGTCATCAGCGAGGGCGACCGTACGTACACGTACGACGGCCTGGACCGCGTCCTGCACGCCAAGGACGAGACCGGTTCCCCGATCCACTCGTTCCGGTACAGCGGTGCCGGAAACGACGTGGCCTCGGACGGTGTGACGTCCTACAGCCGCAACGCGGACGGCTCCCTGGTCGGAGTGAAGACGGTGGGGTCGGCCGTACTGGCTCTCACCGATCTGCACGACGACGTGGTGGCGCAGTTCACCGCGGCGGGCGCGGCGCTGACCGGTTCGACGACGTACTCGCCGTTCGGCAAGGTCGTGCAGAGCTCCGGAATGCTCGGTGCTCTCGGCTACCAGTCGGGCTGGACCGACCCGCAGACGGCCAAGGTCAACATGGCGTCACGCTGGTACTCGCCGCAGACCGGCCAGTTCAACAGCCGCGACACGCTGGGTCTCGACCCGGCCTCGGCGTCGATCAACGCCAACCGGTACGCCTACGCGAACGGCAACCCGATGACGGGTGTCGACCCGACGGGCCACTGGTTCGAGTGGGCGAAGAAGGCCGTCAAGAAGGTCACCAAGAAGGTCAAGAAGACCGTCAAGTCGGCCTGGAAGAAGACGAAGAAGGCGGTCAAGAAGGTCGCCAAGGTCGTCAAGCGGGCGGCGAAGAAGGTCAAGAGGGCCGTCAAGAAGGCGGTGAGGAAGGCTGCCAGGCACGTCCGCAAGGCCGTGCGGTATGTCTCCGACAGCGTCAAGAAGGTCAAGAGATACGTCAAACGCACCTATAAGCGGGTCAAGCGCTACGTCCACAAGGTCGTCAAGCACGTCAAGAAGACCGTGCGGAAGGTCGCCAAGGCGGTCAAACACGTAGCCAAGAAGGTGGTCAAGGCAGCCAAGAAGGTCGGCAGAGCCGTCAAGAAGGCGGCCAAGGCCACAGCCAACTTCGTCAAGCAACACGCCTCGACCATCGCCTCGGTGGCCACCGGCATCGTGGTCTTCGCGGGCTGCACGGCCATCACGGCCGGTGTCGGTGCCCTCGGTTGCGCGGCCCTCGCGGGCGCGGCGGCCAACGGTGTCGGCTACATGATGAGCGACGGGCCGAAGTCGATCGGTGGCTTCCTCGGCGCGGTCGCGATCGGCGCGGTGACCGGTGTGGTCGGTGGCGCGGTCGGCGGTCTCGCCGCGGGCGCGGCGGGTCGACTGCTCTCGGGCACGGCGGGCCGGATTCTCTCGGGTGCGGCCAGCGGCGCGGCGGAAGGCGCGGCGACCGGCGCGGTCGAGTACGGCACCTCGTGCGTCAACAGCGAGGAGGGTTGCAGCGTCGCCGGCGCGGCGAAGGCCACGGCGGTCGGCGCGGTGATGGGCGGCGTCTTCGGCGCGGCGGGCAGCGCTCGTGGCCCGAAGTCGAAGGCGGGTCCGGAGGCGGACGCGCAGCCGACGCCTCAGCGTCCGACGGGCTGCCGTACCCCGCACAGCTTCACCGGTGCGACGGCTGTTCTGCTGGCCGACGGCACGACGAAGCCGATCTCGAAGGTCAAGGCCGGGGACTATGTCCTGACGGCCGAGCCTGGAAAGAAGACGAAGGAGAAGCACCGCGTCAAGGCGGTGATCGTCACCAAGACCGACCGCGACTACGTCGATGTCGTCGTCGCCACGAAGGCCGGTCCGAAGACGATCCAGACCACCAAGCACCATCAGTTCTACGAGGCCACCCGGAACGCCTGGACCCAGGCGGGCGACCTCAAGGTGGGCCACAAGGTCCAGAACGGTGACGGTGCGCCGACAGCGATCGTCGAGGTGAAGTCGTACACGGCGCAGCGCGTCACGTACGACCTGAGCGTCGAGGACCTGCACACGTACCACGTGCTGGCCGGCAACATGCCGGTGCTCGTGCACAACAAGAACGACCCGATTGCGTGCTCGATCAACGGTGGCAACGAGATCTACGGCATTCCGCGTGGATCGTCGGGCGGCCGGGGTGCGGGCGACGGGATCCCCGCGTCGATGCTCGGCGAGTACAACGTGGGCGTGAACGCGACACCTGGTTCGACCCCGCCGCTGTGTTCGTACTGCCGGGTGAACGAGGCCCAGGCGATCGACCACGTCGAGGCTCGCGTCAACGGTGGTGACCTGACTGACGCCAACACCACTCCGGCGTGTCGTCGGTGCAACAGCTCGAAGCGTGAGCGTGTCGCGCCGAAGACGCCCCCGCCGAACTACAAGGGCGACTGGCCGCCGCCTTGGTGGCCGGTGAACATGCAGAGGGGATGGGCGAGCACGTACGGATTGAGTCCGTACAAGGTCACATAGCGAGAGGCCCGGCACCCGATTCTCGTCGGGTGCCGGGCTGGCTATCCTTGGTTCGGATCCTCTGGAAAGTTCGGTGATGCATGCCCAAGAATTACATCGTTCATGACGACCCTGCGATCATTACCGATCGGCAGCGGATCGCCATGGCAGACCTCGCGCCATTTGGGTTCCCCGACCAGTGGGAGCAGATTTGGCTGGGGCATCGTGATGACGGACTTTTCGTCATGCAGTGCATTCCGTTCCGCATCTACGGAATCTCCCTGTTCGACATCGTGCGTCTGGACGACGACGACATGCTCGTAGAGGTCGTCTCCCGGAGCGGACACCGCACCATGCGCGCGCTGTTCGTGCCGGGGCTGGACCCCGCGTACCTCTCCTCGCTCACGGAGGGCATCAACTCCCTCGCTCAGCAGGAAGGGTTTGTGCTGGAGTGGAGCGGTGACCGACACGTGGCGATCAACATTCCGGCTGATCGGGATGCGGGCGCCATGGAGGCATTCATGAAGGAACGGCGTGCTGCCGAGTCGCTGTTCTGGGAGTGGAGCGACATCAAGCCATTCTTGGTCGGCTGACCAGCCGGTGAAGAATGTGGGTGCTCGGCACCATAATTGAGTGAAAGGCCCCTCCGCTCCGGAGGGGCCTTTTGCGTGAGCGGGCTCTTCTGAGGGGGACTTGGGCGGGCCCCCGGGTGGTCGGGCGTCAGCCCGTCTTGGCCCAGTCGCCGCACCCGGACGTCTTGAAGTACCCGTCGGTCTTCGAGATCTTCACGATCGCCGTGCCCGACACGTTGTTGTTCGCCAGGATCGAGTCCGTGCTGTGGCTCGCGTCCTTCGAGCGCTCCCAGTAGCAGCCGTCGTCCGTGTTCCCCGTCGACTTGTACGTGCCCGGGGCGATGTCGAGGCCCACCTTGAACATGCCCCCGTCGCCCTTCGGGGCCGCCTTCGGGGTGCCGGTGGCCTTCGCGTCCACGGCCTCCCACTCCCCGCAGCCCTCGGACTTGAAGATCTTGTCCGTGGCCGCGATCTGGACGTAGCTCGTGCCCGTCACGTTGTCGTTGGCGAGGATCGAGTCCGTGTCGCCCGAGGAGTCCTTGGCGCGCTCCCAGTAGCAGCCCGCGTCCTTGTTGCCGGTCGAGCGGTAGAGGCCGGGCTTCACGTCCTTGCCCACCTCGAAGTCGCCGTCGCCGTCGATCGTGGCGGCCTTCTTCGTCTCCGGGGCCTTGTCGCCCTTGTCACCGCCCGTCGCCGGCTGCTCCTGCTTCGACGTGCTCTTCGGGGAGGTGGTGTCGCCGCCACCCTCGCACCCCGTCGCGCCGATCACGACGAGCGCGACGAGCGCGCCGGTGGTGGTGAGGGTCTTGTGGCGGGCGAACCAGTTGCGCTGCTGCTGAGACATGGCTGTGGCACCTTCCGGGCGCTGTGTGAACTCCGCTTGCGATGGGTCAATCACAGCAGAGCCTGTGAACCGAGTCAACCACGTTCACCACATTCGGATCGGCTCACACTGTGAACCGTTCCGATCGGTATGCTCGGTCTTCGTAGCCGCACGAGGGGAGACGGACAGGTGCCGGACGAGCACGCAGCAGAGGTCACCGCCGCCGGAATCGCCAGGCTCGCGGGCGTCGGAAGGGCCGCCGTCAGCAACTGGCGCCGCCGCCACGAGGACTTCCCCAAGCCCGTGGGCGGGACCGAGACCAGCCCCTCCTTCGCCCTCGCCGACATCGAGCAGTGGCTGCGCGACCAGGGAAAGCTCGTCGAGGTCCCGCTCCGCGAGCGCGTCTGGCAGCAGCTCGCCGCCCACCCCGCCGGATCCGTGACCGCCCTCGTCCACGCCGGCTGCGCGCTCCTGCTCGTACGGGACCGGCCCACCGGCTGGGCGGAGATCGCCGCGCTGTCCGACGAGCGGCTGTCCGACGTCCTGCCCACCGCGCTCGAAGAGCTCCTCACCGCCCGCTTCGGCTTCGCCCGCGCCGTACGGACCCCGCTGCCCGCCGACCTCGCCCCCTCCGTGCCCCTGATGCGGGGCGCGGCCGAGCTCGCCGCCGCCCTAGGAGCCCGTCAGGCCTTCGAGTTCCTGCTGGGCCGCCACCTGGACGCCAACCCGCGCCAGTACACGCTCACCCCGCCCGGCCTCGCCGAGCTGATGGCAGCCATGGCCGCCGAAGCCGCAGGACCCACCCCCACCGTCCTCGACCCCGCGTGCGGCACCGGCGGACTCCTGCGCGCCGTCCAGCGCCCGACCGCCCTCCACGCCCAGGACGCCGACCCCGAACTCGCGGCCCTCACCGCCCTGCGCCTCGCCCTCCACGGCGACGCCGACATCCGCTCCGCCGCCGGCGACACCCTGCGCGCCGACGCCTTCCCCACGCTCACCGCGGACGCCGTCCTGTGCCACCCCCCGTTCAACGAACGCAGCTGGGGTCACGACGAACTCGCCTACGACCCCCGCTGGGAGTACGGCTTCCCGGCCCGCACCGAATCCGAACTGGCCTGGGTCCAGCACGCCCTCGCCCGGCTCCGCGACGGCGGCACCGCCGTCCTGCTCATGCCCCCCGCCGTCGCCTCCCGCCGCTCCGGCCGCCGCATCCGCGCCGACCTGCTGCGCCGCGGCGCCCTGCGGGCCGTCATCGCACTCCCGGCCGGCGCCGCGCCCCCGTACGGCATCCCGCTCCACCTCTGGGTGCTGCACCGCCCCGGACCCGGCCACCGGCCCGCCCCCGAGCTGCTGCTCGTCGACACCACCGGCCTCGTCCAGGACGGCGGCCGCGACAAGCTGCCCTGGCCCACCGTCCAGGGCGCGGTCCTCGACGCGTGGAACGGCCGGGCCGAACCCGGCGTCAGCCGCTCGGTCCCCGTCATCGAGCTCCTCGACGACGACGTCGACCTCGCCCCCGCCCGTCACCTGGCCGCCCCGGCCGCGGGCGGCACCGCCGCCGAACTCGAAGCCGTGCGCGCCCGCCTGGACGAGACCCTGCGCCGCACCCTGAGCCTCGCCCCGACCCCCGCCGCCCCGGGCAGGCCCGCCGCCCGCACCCTCACCACGGTCGGTGAACTCGCCCGCGCCGGAGCCCTCCAGCTGCGCGCCGGCGGCGCCGGCGCCTCCCCGGCCGGCGGCCCCGTCCTGACCGAGCAGGACGTCCTCTACGGAACCGCACCCTCCGGGACGCTCCCGGACGGCCCCGCCGAGGACCCCGTCCTCGTCGAGCAGGGCGACGTCGTCGTCCCCGTCATCGGCGGCGGCTCGATCGCCCGGGTCGTCGACGCGGCCACCGCCGGCGCCGCACTCGGCCGCAACCTCCAGCTCCTGCGCCCCGACCCGGCCGCGCTCGACCCCTGGTTCCTCGCCGGCTTCCTGCGGGGCACCGCCAACAACCGCCAGGCCAGCTCCTTCGCCTCCACCGCGACCCGGCTCGACGTCCGGCGGCTCCAACTGCCCCGGCTGCCCCTCGCCGACCAGCGGCGCTACGGCGAACGCTTCCGCGCCCTGGGAGAGTTCGAGGACGCGCTGAGGCTGGCCGGCCGGCTCGGGGACCAGCTGGTGCAGGGGCTGTACGACGGACTAGCGGACGGGACCGTTCGGCCGGAGTGACGTGAGAGAGATCATTTCCGTACAACCCTGGGCCTGTTGTGGGTGTCGCCTTATACGCTCGTAGTCCTTTGTGCTTCGAACGTCCGCACCCTCAGGAGCGACCTCCATGCATGGTCACGCGCCCATGGCGCCCCCGCGGCCCGGCCCGTCGGCGGGCGTGATCGTCGTGCGCGTGATCCTCTGCCTGGTGGTCGTGCTGTCCCTGGGGTCCCTCGCGTGGATCGCCATGCTGCGGATCGCGATCATGCGGCGCCGGGGCCGGGACTGGGCGCTGTTCTGGGGCCAGCTCGTGCTCAACATCGCCTGTCTGGCGACCCTGGAGCAGCGCCTCGCCGACCACTGGATCTCGAACGTGGGCATGGCCGGACTGCTGGTGCAGATGGCCGCCGTGACGGCGTACTACCTGGTGGCCGACATCCGCCACCACCAGCCGCCCGCCGTACTGCCGTGGGCGCCTCCGCCGCCGCAGATGTCTCCGCAGATGCCGCCACAGATGCCTCCGTACGGATACGGCTACCCGCCCCCGCAGCCCCCGCCGCCGACCACCCTGCCGCCGACCACCCCGCCGCCCGGCCCCCGGATCGACCAGGTCCGCGCGGAGCTCGACGAGCTGAGCCACCTCCTCCGCAAGGACCCGCGCGAGGGCGGAAGGTGAACGGACGCGTCATCGGCGGACGGTACGAACTGTCCACCGTCATCGGCCAGGGCGGCATGGGCCAGGTCTGGACGGCGTACGACGGACGGCTCGACCGCCGGGTCGCCGTCAAGCTGCTCCGTCCCGCCACCCTCTCGGGCCCCGCGACCGCCGCGGAGGAGCTGCGCCGCCGCTTCGTCCGCGAGTGCCGGGTCACGGCCCAGGTCGACCACCCCGGCCTGGTCACCGTCCACGACGCCGGCAGCGAGGGCGACGACCTCTACCTCGTCATGCAGTACGTCGACGGCGCGGACCTCGCCGACCACCTCGCCGAGCACGACCCGTACCCCTGGCCGTGGGCCGTCTCCGTGGCCGCGCAGCTGTGCGCGGTGCTCGCCGCCGTGCACGCGGTGCCGATCGTCCACCGCGACCTGAAGCCGCGCAATGTGATGGTGCGTCCCGACGGCACGCTCACCGTCCTCGACCTCGGTGTCGCCTCCGTCCTGGACACCGACACCACCCGCCTCACCCAGACCGGTTCGCCGATCGGCAGCCCCGCCTACATGGCGCCCGAGCAGGCGATGGGCGGTGCCGTCGGCCCGTACACGGATCTGTACGCGCTCGGCATCCTGCTCCACGAACTCCTCAGCGGAAACGTGCCGTTCGCCGGGTCGACGGCGCTCGGCGTCCTGCACCGGCATCTGTACGAGCCGCCGCTGCCGGTCCGCCAGCTGCGCCCCGAGGTGCCGGAGGCCCTGGAGGCGCTCGTGCTGCGGCTGCTCGCCAAGGACCCGCAGCACCGCCCGTCCGGCGCGCACGAGGTCTACGAAGCCCTGCTCCCGCTGCTGCCCGCCCGCGGCGCCCCCGCGGGCCCGCTCGACCCCACCCGCCCCTTCCTGCGCCCGCACGCCCCCTGGCCCGACCGCGCCTCCGCCCCGGCCCCACCGGTAGCCCCGCCCGTGGCGCGCCCCGACGTGGCCACCACCGTCGACGAGGTCAAACGCCTCCTCGGCGAGGGCTCGCTCACCCAGGCCGTCGACCTCCTCGGCTCCATCCTCCCGGCGGCCGCGGCCGAACACGGCGAGCACTCACCCGTCGTCCGCATCCTGCGCAAGCAGTACGCGACGACCCTGATGGACGACGGCCAGTACCGCCGTGCCCTGCCCGAACTGCGCCGCCTCGCGGAGGACCGTGCGGCGGAGGCGGGCGCGGCCGACGCGCAGACGCTGCAGTTCCGCTACGAGGTGGCGCTGTGTCTTGAGCAGCTGGGGGAGACGGCGGCGGCCCTTGCGGAGTACCGCGCGCTGCTGCCGTTCCACGAACACGGCACGGACCAGGCCCGGTTCTTCGACATCCGCCGGCGGATCGGGAACCTGCTCCTGGCGATGGGCGACCACACGGCGGCGCATCAGCAGCTCCAGGCGCTGCTCTACGACACGGAGCGGGCCTACGGGCCGTACCACGCCCTCCCGACGGAACTCCGACGTGCCCTGACCCGCCAGCAGCAGATGGGCCGCCTGCCCTGACAATGCCTCAGTGACATTGATCAAGAGCAAGTTCAGAACGGCCGTCGCCTCGCTCGCGCTGGCTCCCCTCCTCATGGCCTCACCGGCCGCCGGAGCGGAGTCCGTCCCGGCCGTGACCACCGGCCCGGTGTTCAACGACCCGTCGGGCGACACGGCCGCCGAGGGCCGCATCCTCGGCCACCTCGGCCGCCTCGTCAACGGCGCCGAACCGGGCTCGTCCATCCGGATATCCCTGTACCTGTACGGATCGGAGTGGCTGACGGACCAGCTGCTCGCAGCCCACCAGCGCGGCGTCACCGTCCAGATGGTCCTCGACCACGACAGCACCGGCTGGGGGGCGGGCAAGCGCCTGCAGGCGGGGCTGACCGGGGAGTCCTGGGTACGGTTCTGCAAGGAGCAGGAGGCCTGCCTCGCGAAGGACCCGGGCACGACGGCCGCGGACCCGAACGGCTGGTACGACAACGTCAACCACAACAAGACCTTCCTCTTCTCCCGCACCAAGGGCAACGGCGTCGTCCCGGTGGACAACGTGGTGGTGCAGTCCTCCGGCAACCTCGTCGAGTGGGACCGCGTCAGCGGGTGGAACGACGCGATGACGGTCGCGGGCAACAAGGAGCTGTTCGACGCGTACACGGGATACTTCAACGACCAGGCCGCGGCGGCGGCCGGGCAGACGCCGCAGGTCGCCGACTACGCGCACGACACGCAGGCGGGCCCCGCCAAGGTCTATTTCTTCCCGCGGTCGACCACCGACGTGGTCGTCAACGTCCTCAGGACGGTGGCCCAGCCGGTGGGCACGGCGGCTCCCTGCCACGGCAACGACGCGGGCTTCGGCACCTCGGACGGCCGGACGAAGATCCGGATCGCCCAGGGGCACATCACCCGCCCCGAGGTGGCCGAGGAGCTCTGGAAGCTCGCGGACGCCGGCTGTCATGTCGACATCGTCTACCGCAAGCTCGACAATCCCCCGAACACGGCGGTGGCCGGCTGGCTGACCAAGCCGACCGCGAAGGGCCGTATCGCTCTGCGCCAGCTCTACAACGACGAACGCGGCGGCACGGGGACGCACACCAAGTACCTGCTGATCGAGGGCACGTACCTCGGCGGCAAGAACAAGAAGATCGTCTTCACCGGCAGCCACACGTACACGGTCACGGCGCTCAAGTACAACGACGAGACGATGCTGAAGTACGAGGACGCGGCGGTCTTCGACGCGTACGTCCAGAACTTCGAGGCGCAGCGGGCGGCGGCGGAGAACGAGGGCTTGTAGAGCTGACGGAGCGACAGGATCACGAGTTCACAACTGATCCAGAAGTGGATCTTTGTGGTCCGATTTGCCCATTCGGGTGGTTGTAGCGTTCGCGTCTGATCATGCACACGTCCCCAAGGAAGCACTCATGACGACTCCTCCCGCCACCCCCGACCAGCCGCTCGCGCCCGCCGAGCCGGAGAAGAAGAAGGGCGGGATCGGCAAGAAGATCCTCGGTGTCGTCGTGGCGATCGCCGTCGCCCTCGCCGTGAAGCTCGGCCTCCCGCACCTCACCGGCGAGGCGCCCGTGCACGCCGAGGCCGGCGACTGCGTGACCGTGACGGGCCCGGAGAACGACCCCGAGGTCGAGAGCAAGGGCTGCACCGAGAAGGTGGCCGACCTCTACAAGGTCGTCAAGGTCTACGACAACACCTTCGACGTCGAGAAGTGCGGCGAGGACAGCGAGGTCGCGCTCGCGCAGCAGCTGAACTCGGACAAGTTCGTGCTCTGCCTGAACGCCGTCAAGAACTGACGCCGCGTCCACACGCGTCGAAGGGGCCGGACCCGGTGGGGTCCGGCCCTTTGTTCGTGTGGGACGAGGCGCCGGATGGTGGGGCCCCACGGCCCGGCGGGACGCGAGCCCTAAAGACCAAGTACCCGGGGAAAGAACCCACCCCACCCCTCCAGCCTCCCCGCGTCGAGCCGTCACCCACATGAGCGAACTGTGCCAACTGGGCTGGATGTGGTGCCGGTTGCCTGGCATATGCTCTCGGCGACCAAACCGAAAATAGTTCGGCCCCCGGCCGGGACTCGCAATCCCGATCGAGGGCCTGACCAACGAGGAAGCGAACCCTTCCCGATGGATACCCAGCACTTTAGCGCGCCCGCACCTCGCGGAGGCGTCATCCACGTCAAGGTGAAGCACACCAGTCACTTCACCGTGATCGGCAACCACCTCGCCCAGCACGAGAAGCTCTCACTGCTCGCGATCGGCCTCGCCGTCCACATCCAGTCACTCCCCAACGGCTCCTCCATCTCGATCAGGACGCTCGCCGAGCGCTTCCCCGAGGGTGAGATCCGTATCGCCGCCGCGCTGCGTGAGCTGGAGCTGTACGGCTACCTGGCGAGGACCTGTGAACGCCTCCCGGGCGGCCGGCTGGCGACGCGCACAGTCTCGTACAACCGCCCAGGAGTGACGGAGCCGGACCCGGAGCCGGACCCGGACCCGGACCCGGACCCGGACCCGGACCCCGAGCCGGAGCCGGAACCTCCGCCCACTCCGAAGCCCGCGCCCGCGCCGCCTGCGCCACCGGTCCGCCTGCCCGAGGGCCCAGCAGTGGACCTCCTCCTCGGCCTGCGGGCCCACGACCCCCGCCTGCTGCTCTCGGTACGGGACATCCAGCACCTGGCCCCCGGAGTCACCGCCTGGCTCGACCGCGGCGCCCACCCCGACGCCGTCCGCCGCACGCTCACGGCAGGCCTCCCGGCCGACCTGAAGCACCCGGCAGGCCTCCTGTCCCACCGCCTGACGACCCTGCTCCCACCCCCGGTCCCGGCAAAGCCCGTGATTCCGCCCCCGCACCCTTTCCAGACCTGCGAGGACTGTGACCTGGCCTTCCGTGCCCCGGAGCCGGGCCGCTGCCGCGAATGTCTCTCATCACCGAAGGGGCGTGCCGCATGACGCATCACGAGACCTGCGGTTCTACCGGCGGTAGAATCCTCCTCATGGGCAAGGCGACAAGTATCAAGACCAGCGAGGAGGTCCGCGACCGGCTGCGCATTCTCGCGGCCGAGCGCGGTACCACCATCACCGAGCTCCTTGAGGAACTGGCCAACCGCGAGCTGACCGCCGCCGAGCGCGAGCAGCGCGCGAGCGAGGCCGCCCAGGAGCTCGGGATCGAGTACACCGAGCAGGTTCAGCGGGCCGGTGAGGACGCCTGGGCGAGGATCCGTGCGCACCAAGGTGCGGCGTGAACCTTGCTGTGGTGCTTGACCACACCGCCCTCACCGCCCTGTATCGAGCCGACCCGTTCTTCACCGGCCTGTACATCGAAGCCTCGCGTGGGACGGGCCGCGTCATGGTCCCGTCGCTGGCTGTTCTCGGCGCCGAGCGACTGCTTTCCGGGGCCGGTGCGCACGCCGCGTCGCTGAGGTTCGCCCAGCACGTCCCCTTCGCGGAGACCCATGCCGTCGAGGCGATGGCCTGGCCGAGCACGGACTGGCCCGTCGCCCATGCGGCGGCCATCGCCTGGCAAGCGGCCAGGACCGGAGCCCCGGTGACGCTCCTGTCCATCGAGCCGGGCCTCTATGCTGCGACGGGTGTCACTCCGCTGAATCCCTTTGAGCTATGACGGATGGCGCAGAAGCACCTGTACGGCGCAGGAACCGGAGGCCGCATGCCCGTGATCCAGCCCCAGCCCATCCGTACCCACCGGCTCACGCTTCTGCCCCTGGCCGTCGCGCACGCCGAGGAGATGGCCGGAGTGCTGGCCGACCCGGAGCTGTACGCCTTCATCGGCGGCACGCCACCCACGCCGCAGGCCCTCCGGGAACGCTACGAGCGACTGGCCGCCGGGTCGCCCGACCCGGGCGTCTCCTGGTGCAACTGGGTCGTCCGGCTCGGGGACGCGGACGCGGACTGTCTGACCGGCACCGTGCAGGCGACCGTGACCGACGGCGGTGAGACCGCCGAGATCGCCTGGATGGTCGGGACCCCGTGGCAGCGGCGCGGGATCGCCACCGAGGCCGTCCGACAGCTCGTCGCCTGGCTCGCGGCGCGCGGGGTGGGGACGGTCGTCGCGCACATCCACCCCGACCACGCCGCGTCCGCCGCCGTCGCCACCGCCGCAGGGCTGAAGCCCACCGACGAGTGGAACGACGGGGAGATCCGGTGGCGCCTCGACACGACGCCGGGCCGGAACCCGACCCGCTGTCCCTGAGGTCAGCGGTGGGTGGACGGGCGGCCGGAGCGGCCGCCCGAGGTGGACAGCGCGCGGGCCCAGGCGTCCGGGTCGGACACGGCCGACGGGGAAGGCGCCGGGGCGGGATCGGCCGGGCGGGGGGCCGGGGTGTTGCGGCGGATCTCCTGGACGCCGCTCTTCATCCCCGACCGCAGGCGCTTCGACAGCGGGCGCTCCACGAGGCGGTGGATCAGCCAGGACGCGACCAGCATGGCCGCCGTCACGGAGACGACGAGGGGGACCGGCGCGACCCGGTCACGGAAGTGGTGGATCAGCGTGATGCCCACGGCCATGTGGATCACGTACAGCGGGTACGTGATCGCTCCCGCCGTCTTCAGCCAGCGCCACTGGATACGGTCCAGGAGGCCGAGCGCGACGGCCGCGATCGCGAGGAACCCGACCGCGATGACCAGACGCGCGGGCCAGGTCGGCAGCTGATCCGCGAGGCGCAGGCCGAGATTCGTCTCCATGCGGCCGCGGACGTAGTGCTGGGCCAGCAGGAACTGGACCCCGACGATTCCCCACAGCAGCATCGTCGGCCGGTAGCGGCGCATCAGATAGAAGGCGATACCGGCGATGAAATACGGCGCGTACTGCGGCATCGCGAAGAAATGGAGCAGCCGGAGGTCGGTGGTCGGCGCGGCGACCGCGGCCAGCGTCCAGATTCCGCAGAAGAGAATGCAGTTGCGGTACGTGACGCCGCGGAGCACGACGAGCGCGAAGAGCGCGTAGAACTTCAGTTCCACGAACAGCGTCCAGTACGAGTGGTCCACATGCCCGACGCCCAGGCCGCCCTGCATCATGGTCAGATTGACCAGGACGTCGCTCCACTGATCCATGTGGCGCAGTTGCCGCACCTCCGGCAGGAGCCACAGGGTCAGCGCGGTCAGCGCGATGCCCGCCCAGTAGGCAGGGAAGAGCCGGGACACGCGGGACACGGCGAAGTCGCCGACCGTGCGGCCCCAGACGCTCATGCAGATGACGAAGCCGCTGACGATGAAGAAGATCTCGACGCCGAGCCAGCCGTACACCGCGAAGGGCCGCAGCGCGGGAAAGAGCTCGGACGTGTTTCTGTCCCACGCCGTATTGAGGCCGATGTAGTGGTAGAAGACCACGATCAGGGCCGCCGTGATCCGGATTCCGTCCAATGCGAAGAGACGGTTCGCCGGCTCTCCGCCGCTTCTGGCCCTCTTGGTGCCGGGCATGCTGCGGCCTTCCCCGTGATTGTTGTGGATAGAGGGGACCGTACAGTCGGGGCACAGGGACTTCACAGCTGAGGCATGGTGTCCTTTATCACCTGGACAGGGGGGTTTGGTCTCTGCTCTTCCGCGCAGAAGCAGGGGTCGGCATCACCCCCGGAAGCACCCAGAGCAGCAGCGCCACCGCGCCCACACCCAGCCCGGCCCGCAGGCCCGGTGGCCTGAACTCGCAGGCCACGGACGTCTCGCCGGACACCCGCACCGCCACCAGCCCGCCGTACGAGTCCGCCGGCCGCCCCCCGCACGTCCAGCCCGCGATCCGCGGAGCCGCCACGACGACCGTCCCCCTCGTCCCCGGCGGGAGCTCCGCGCGGATGCCGCTGTCGGTGACGTCGACCGACACCGCGCCCGAGGCCCTCAGGCCGGCCACGGCGGCCGCGAGGCGCCCCCGGTCCAGGCAGCCGATCCGGCGGTCCTTCGTGCCCTTCCCCTTCAGGACCGCCGCCGTGCCCGCCGTCTCCTGCACGCCGAGCGAGGTCAGCGCGGCCCTCCGCTTCGGCAGCCCGCCGTTCAGCTTCACCGGCCGGCCGCCCGGGCCCAGGCTCGCGGTCCCCTTCAGGTTCGGGGCCCAGAGGAAGACCTCGCTGCCGACCGGGCAGACGCCGTCCGCGGGCAGCGTGTAGACGGACGAGCCGAGCAGCATCTCCTGGTTGCGGAACGGAGAGGCCCCGTACCGCGGAGCGCCCGCCCCCTCCGGACGTACCGTCACCAGCGGCGGCACCGGCCCCGTCCGCACCACACCCTCGTCGCGCCACCGGGCGCCGACACCGAACAGGGCGTCCGTCACCGGGTTGTCCAGGCTCTGCAGATTGCGCCCGTTGGACGTCCAGCCGCCGCCGAGCGCGGCCAGCGTCCGCGTCAGCACCTTCGGCGTGTGGCTGCTGTAGTACGCGGCGCCCTGGCCGCCGAAGAGCAGCGGCTCGTTGCCGGTGATCTGCGGGCGGCCGGAGTCGGTACGGTACGCCGGCCAGCCGTCGGCCCCGGCGAGCGCCGCCGTACGCCGGTCCTGCTCCGCGCCCCAGGCCGGGTAGTCGTCGAGCCGGCCGGGCCGCTCGCGGTCCGCGTACGCCGTGGTCGCGGCGGCCTGCCCGACGAGCGCCCCCGCCAGAAGCACGGCCGCCACGACCCCGTACCGCCCCCGGCGTGCCAGCCACAGCGCGCCGCAGGCCGCCGCGAGTCCGGCCGCGAGCAGCGGGTACGTCCAGCCGGTCACCAGGTCGCTCGCCGTCGCGCCGACGGCGACCGCCGCCACCACGCCCGTACCGCCGAGCAGCGCGCGCCGCCCCGGCCGGCCGTGGGAGAGGCCGATCCAGGCGGCGATCACCAGCACCCCCGACAGCACGAACGTCTGGCGGTACGGACTGCCGTTGGGCGTGGCGAACACATGCCACACCAGATGAGTGGGACCCCACTGCAGCGACAGCGCGACCGCGACCGCGAACCCGGTCCACAGCCACCGCTCCCGCCGCGGCACCTTCCGGTGGAAGATCAGGGCTCCGGCGAGCAGCAGCGTCCCCGTGCCGAGGAAGGCGGCCGGGGTGGCGAAGCTGTACGTCGCCGGGAGCAGCCGCGCGAGGAAGTCCGTCCCGTCGGCCGGCCGGAACTCCTTCGTCCAGCCCGGGTACGCGTGCGTGGAGCCGAGGAACACCGGGACAAGGACCGGCGCGGCGAGCCCGGTCCCGACCACGACCGTCAGGACGGCCCGGGCCAGGGTCCGTACCCGCAGGGCGTCCGCCGCCGCCAGACGCACCAGAAGCACCAGCGCCGCGCCGATCGTCGCCATGTACGCGGTGTAGAAGTTGGCCACCCAGCACAGGGCCACGACCAGCGGGCCGACGAGCGGCCGCCTGCCCTCCCGCACCCACTCGCCGACCAGGCACAGCAGCGGGAACGCGATCAGGCCGTCCAGCCACATCGGGTTGTACGTGGCCTCGATGACGGCCCAGCCGCACAGCCCGTACGAGGCACCGAGCACCGCCGCCGCCCACCAGGGGCCGGGCCGCAGCCGCAGCAGCGCCACGGTCATGGCGGCCGCCGCGGCGGCCATCTTCAGGACGGTGACCGTGTAGACCGCGTACTCGATGTCCGCGCGCGGGAAGAGCGCGACGAGGAGCGCGAACGGGCTGCCGAGATACGTCCCGAGGTCGGGCAGGAAGCTGGTGCCCCAGCCGGACTGCCAGTTGAGCAGCAGCCCGCCGTCGGCGCGCCCGTGCAGCAGGTCCCACAGATGGGCGTGGTACGGGACGAACTGGTTGGCCAGGTCGTTGACGCCGCGGCGCCGCGGCCCGAACGGGAACGTGCGGGCGACGGCGTCCCCCGCGCACACGGCGAACGCGGTGAGAAAGGCGGCGAGGAGCGCGGCGAGAAACGCCGGCCGGGCGGAAGGGCCGGCAGAGGGGCTGGCGGACGTACGGGCGGAAATACCGGCGGAGGAGCCCACGGCCAGTGTCGTCTGATCGGGCATGATGGTGTGAATATGCCAGTACGGAACGCGAAATGGTGTTCCACCGGGCCCAGTTCACGCAATGGTCGCCTTGTCGTCATGTATCGAATCAGCCGGCGACATCCGGGTGGGTTGTCGTGTCCTGCGTGCTGCTCTCGATCGTGGTCCCGTGTTTCAACGAAGAGGAGATCATCGGTCGCTTCCACGACCATGTGACCGCCGAACTCTCCCGTTTCGACGGAGAATTCGAACTGGTCTATGTGGACGACGGAAGCCGTGACCGTACGCTCCCGCTCCTGGAGGAGATCGCCGCCTCCGACCCCCGCGCCCGCTACGTCTCCTTCAGCCGGAACTTCGGCAAGGAGGCCGCGATGCTGGCCGGTCTCCAGCACGCGCACGGTGACGCCGTCGTCATCATGGACGCCGACCTGCAGCATCCGCCGGAGCTCGTGCACCGCATGGTGAGCCTGCACGCCGAGGGATACGACCAGGTCATCGCCCGTCGCACCCGCAAGGGCGACCGCGTGACCCGCACCATGACCGCGCGCGCCTACTACTGGGCGATCAACAGGCTGGTGGACGTCGAGCTCGTGGACGGCGTCGGCGACTTCCGGCTGCTCTCGCGCCGTACCGTCGACGCGATCCTCGAACTCACCGAGTACAACCGCTTCTCCAAGGGGCTTTTCGCCTGGGTCGGATTCCGCACCACCACATTCGAGTACGAGAACGCGGTGCGCGAGCAGGGCCGCTCGAAATGGACCTTCGGAAAGCTGCTCAACTACGGGCTCGACGGGCTGCTCTCCTTCAACAACAAACCGCTGCGGGCGGCCGTCTATCTGGGAATGATCCTGGTCTCCGTGGCCCTCGCATACGCGGCCTGGATCGTCGGTGTCGCCCTGGTGAACGGCGTCGACACTCCCGGATACGTGACGCTGCTCGTCATCGTCACCGCGCTGGCCGGAGTCCAGATGGTGATGCTCGGCCTGGTCGGCGAGTACGTCGGCCGTATCTACTACGAGGTGAAGCGGCGCCCGCACTTCCTGGTGCAGGCGACGAACGCGGCGGGCCCCGGGTCGTACGGGCGGCCGCGGACCGACACCACCCGAACACGTGAGTCGTTGATCGAGACAGTCGCGTCGAAGTAGTGGCCCAGGCCACGGCGACTGCCTAACATCGATCACCGCACGGTCGTCCCACTGACGCACGACCCACGCCGGGAGGCTCCTTTGCACCGCCGCACTGCGCTCTCCGTATCCGCCGCGCTCCTCGCCGCGGCGCCGCTGCTCACCGCCTGCGGCAGTGACGCCCACCCAGGGGCGGCGGCCGTCGTCGGCGGCGAACGGATCGAGGTGTCCAGCCTCCAGGCGCAGGTGCGCGACGTACGGACCGCGCAGCAGGCGTCCCCGCAGGCCGCGCAGCTGATCCAGGCCACCGGTGACCTCAGCCGCGAGAAACTCAACGTGATGATCTTCGACCGGGTGGTGGAACGGGTCGCCGCGGACCACGGCGTCACCGCCACGCGCGGGGAGATCCAGCAGACGCGGAGCGAGTTCGCCCGGCAGAGCGGCGGCGAGGCCCAGCTCGCCGCGATGCTGCTCCAGCAGCAGGGGATCGCCCCCGACCAGATCGACCAGGTCGTCCGCCGCACGGTCCTCATGAACAAGATCGCGGCCGAGCTCGGCGTCGAGAACACCCCCGAGGGCCAGCAGAAGCTCACCGAGGTCTTCACCGCCGCGTCCAAGGAACTCGACATCGACGTGAACCCGCGCTTCGGCGCGTGGGACGACACCAAGATCCAGTTGGGTGCCTTCACCTCGCCCTGGCTTCGCCGGATCAGCCAGGACCCGGCGGCCGCCGAGGCCGGGGCCTGATCCGCCACGCGGCGCCACGTAAGGTCGAAGG
The DNA here is from genome assembly GCF_005517195.1 of Streptomyces vilmorinianum. Lineage (NCBI taxonomy): Bacteria > Bacillati > Actinomycetota > Actinomycetes > Kitasatosporales > Streptomycetaceae > Streptomyces > Streptomyces vilmorinianum. The sequence goes on from NZ_CP040244.1 coordinate 890,825, forward strand.
GTGAACGCTGAAGCACCCGTCGAGCCCGGCCGTATCGTTCTGCTCACCGCCAGCCACCGCGTGGCCCCCGGACTGCTGTCCTGGCCCGCGTGGCAGGCGCTGCACGGCGCCGACCGTGTGCTGTGCGCCGACGAGCACCACCCCCAGCTCCCGTACCTCCGCGAGGCCGGCGTCGCCGTCGAGCACGCCCGCCCCGCCGCGCAGGACCTCGTCGACGCGTGCGCGGGCGGCCGGACCGTCGTCGTCCTGCCCTCCGGCGAGGGCGACCAGGCCCTCACCGACGGGCTCGCCCGGCTGGCCGGCTCCGGCCGCGTCACGATGCCCGACCTGGAGCTGCTGCCCGGCTCGTACGACCTGCCCGGCGCCCGGCTCCTCGACCTGGTGCAGGTCATGGACCGCATCCGCCGCGAGTGCCCGTGGTCCTCGCGGCAGACGCACAAGGGGCTGGCCAAGTACGGCATCGAGGAGGCGTACGAGCTCGTCGAGGCGATCGAGGACGGCGACCGCACCGAGCTGCGCGAGGAGCTCGGGGACGTGCTCCTCCAGGTCGTCTTCCACGCCCGGATCGCGGAGGAGGACGAGGACGAGCCGTTCTCCGTGGACGACGTCGCCGGCACGATCGTGGAGAAGCTGATCCACCGCCACCCGCACGTCTTCGGCGACGAGACCGCCGAGACCCCGGAGGACGTCAAGGAGCACTGGCTGCGCACCAAGGCGATCGAGAAGCAGCGCGACTCGGTCACCGACGGGGTCCCGCTCGGCCAGCCGGGTCTGGCCCTCGCCGCGAAGCTGGCGGGCCGGGTCCGAACGGCGGGCCTGGACGTCGAGCCGCCCGCGGGGGAGGGCATCGGCTACGAACTGCTCGCCCTCGCCGTCCGCGCGGAGGCGTCCGGCGTCGACCCGGAGGCGGCACTGCGGGCGGCGGCCCGCGTCTACCGCGACACGATCCGCGCGGCCGAGGGCGTCCCGAGCGCTCAGTAACCGCGCGGCGCCCTGGCCTCCGGGTTGTGCCAGACCAGGTCCGGGGGTTCGAGGAGCCACTCGGCGGTGCTGCCGGGGCGGGGGCGGAAGCGGCCGACGGCCGGCAGCGCGTCGTGGAAGATCCGTCCGGGGCCGGTTCCGAGGTGCTCCAGGACGGGGACGGTCTCGGTGAGGAAGCCCGGCGGGCCGGCGACGTACACGTCGTGCTCGGGCCAGTGGCCGTACGTGTGGAGGGCGTGGAGCAGCCGTTCGGTCGCCTGGTCGCGCGGGTGGCGGGGCGCGGAGGTGATGTACGTGACGTGCAGCCCGGGTATCCGCTCCTTCAGGCGCTCGACGTCCCCCCGCCCGTACAGGTACTCCTTCGCGCGCGCGACCAGGAAGAGCCGCCCCTCCGTGCCCTCCGGTCCGTGGGCCGCCTCCTCCAGGAGCGCCTTGACCGGGGCCCAGCCCGTCCCGGCGGCGATGTAGGTGCGCGGGTCGCCCGGCGCGGTCCGCGAGGTCAGCGCGCCGCCGGGCGCGCTCAGCCGCAGCGGCTCGCCCTCCCGCACCCGGTCGACGAGCGCCGTGCTCATCGTGCCGCCCCGGATCCGGCTGACGTGCAGATCCACCGTGCCGTCCGCGCGGACCGCGTTGGCCAGGGAGTACGTCCGCCACACCCGCGGCACCCGCGGCGAGCTGAGGCTGACGTACTGTCCGGGCCGGTACGCGAACGGCCGCCGCGGCCGCAGGGTCAGGACCGCCAGGTCCTCGCCGAGCCGCTCGTGGCGCACCACGACGGCGTCCCACCACGGCGGCTCGCCGACCTCCGCCGCCTCCTCGGCGCCCCGCATCATCAGGTCGGCGACGAAGCCGTACGCCTCGGTCCACGCCTTCTCGGCCTCGACGGTCCAGGCCGCCCCGGCGGCGTGCGCGAAGGCGGCGGTCAGGCTGGCCCCGACGGCGGCGTAGAGCGCGGGCGCGGCCAGGAACTTGCGGTGGTCGCGGCCCAGATGGGAGAGGTAATCCGGGAGCCCGGGGTCCTCCAGGTGCGTCACGACATGGGTGAGCGCGGCGAAGAGCCGGTCGCGCTGCGGCCGCATGTCCTCGGGGAAGAGCTCGCGGACGCCCGGGTTGTTCCAGAAGAGATGGGAGTAGAAGAAGGTGACGGCGTGCTCGGCCCGTCTCTCGACGACGGCGAACGAGCTTCTGATCAACTGGGCATCCACTCGGGAGAATCTAGGCCACGCGTCTTCACACGACGATCACATCGCCGGACCGGCGGCGACCTTGTACCGTCTCAGGGTGAGCAAGCCCCCCGCCCCCGAGCTCTTCACCTGGGAGTTCGCGACCGATCCGTACCCCGCCTACGCCTGGCTGCGCGAGCACGCGCCCGTCCACCGGGCGAAGCTGCCCAGCGGGGTCGAGGCCTGGCTGGTGACGCGGTACGCGGACGCCCGGCAGGCCCTCGCCGACCAGCGTCTGTCGAAGAACCCGGCCCACCACGACGAGCCCGCGCACGCCAAGGGCAAGACGGGCATCCCGGGGGAGCGCAAGGCCGAGCTGATGACGCATCTGCTCAACATCGACCCGCCCGACCACACGCGGCTGCGGCGGCTGGTCTCGAAGGCGTTCACCCCGCGCCGGGTCGCGGAGTTCGCCCCGCGGGTGCAGGAGCTGACGGACGACCTCATCGACCGGTTCGCGGCGCGGGGCTCGGCCGACCTCATCCACGAGTTCGCCTTCCCGCTGCCCATCTACGCGATCTGCGACCTGCTCGGGGTGCCGCGCGAGGACCAGGACGACTTCCGCGACTGGGCCGGGATGATGATCCGCCACGGCGGCGGGCCGCGCGGCGGGGTCGCGCGCTCGGTCAAGAAGATGCGCGGCTATCTCGCCGAGCTCATCCACCGCAAGCGGCTCGACCCGGGCGACGACCTGATCTCCGGGCTCATCAAGGCCTCCGACCACGGCGAGCACCTGACGGAGAACGAGGCCGCCGCGATGGCCTTCATCCTCCTCTTCGCGGGCTTCGAGACGACGGTCAACCTCATCGGCAACGGCGTGTACGCGCTGCTGCGCAACCCGGACCAGCGCGCGCGGCTCCAGGCCTCGCTCGCGGCGGGGGAGCGGGACCTCCTGGAGACGGGCGTCGAGGAGCTGCTGCGCTACGACGGGCCGGTGGAGCTGGCGACCTGGCGGTACGCCAGGGAGCCGCTGACCATCGGCGGGCAGGAGATCCCGGCGGGGGACCCGGTGCTCGTCGTGCTCGCCGCCGCGGACCGCGACCCGGAGCGCTTCGAGGAGCCGGACACGCTCGACCTGTCCCGGCGCGACAACCAGCATCTCGGGTACGGGCACGGCATCCACTACTGCATCGGCGCCCCGCTCGCCCGGCTGGAAGGGCAGATCGCTCTCGCGACGCTGCTGACTCGCCTGCCGGACCTGCGACTTGGGGCCGATCCGGCCGATCTGCGGTGGCGCGGCGGGCTCATCATGCGTGGATTGCGCACGCTTCCTGTCGAGTTCACCCCTCTTGCGAACTGACGTGCCGTCAAGACTGTGACTTTTACGTGATCTCCGCTGCATCGACTTGTTACTGACGTTCGAATGCCGCTACGTTCACCGTCACCTCAGCAGTCACGCGAAAGGCACTCCGCATGCGCTCCGGGAACGGACGACACCGTAGACCCCGTCAGGCCCCCGCCATCGTCGTCGCAGCCGGTGTGACCGGCTCGGCGCTCGCGCTGCCGCTCCTGGCCGCGGGCTCCGCCTCCGCCGCCGACGCCGCCACCTGGGACCGGGTCGCCGAGTGCGAGTCGGGCGGCCAGTGGAGTGCCAACTTCGGCAACGGGCTCTACGGCGGGCTGCAGTTCACCCAGGAGGGCTGGGAGCGTCACGGCGGTCTGGCGTACGCGACGAGCGCGGACTACGCGAGCCGCGCCCAGCAGATCGCGGTGGCGGAGAAGGCGCTCGCCGCGGGCGACACGCAGTGGGACACCTGCGCCCCGATCGCCGGTCTGACGAACGACGGCACCGCTCCCGAGGTCGACCCGGGGCCCGCCGTCACGCCGGCGCCCACCGGGCCGGTCTACGGCTCGAACCGGACCGAGGGCCTGCCGGCCGGCCCCGAGGCCGTCCCCACCCAGCCCGAGACCACCCGCACCACCCCTGCCGGCCCCACCACCCCCGCGACGCCGGACGCCTCGGCGCCGTCGGACGCGCCGATCTCCGGCGCCACCCCCGAGACCTCCGTCACGCCCTCCACCCCGGCCGCCCCCGGCACCGGCAAGCACCGCGGCGACGCCGCCAAGGAGGAATCGGGCACTACGGACAAGGTTGACGATTCCGGTCGTCATGCCGCACCGGTCGACGGGCCTGACGCGCCGACAAGTGACGTGACCGGCGGTGAGGGTTCGAATAATCCGGATACAACAGACACGTCGGACGCTACGGGCATCGCGGGCGAATACACCGTCAAGCCGGGCGACAGCCTCTCCGAGATCGCCCAGCAGAACGAGCTCCCCGGCGGCTGGACCTCCCTCTATGACGCCAACCGTCAGACCGTCGGTGCCGATCCGGACCTCATTCACCCTGGTCAGAGCCTTGACCTGACGATCGGCCTGCCGCAGAAGGCGAAGTAGTTCGGGGTCGTATGTCCGGTTCTGTGCAAGTGAGACATGGGTCTCTTCGTCCCAACTGGCCCGCCACGTCCGCAAACTCTGCTTCCGTCACCTCTCACCTGCGTAAACACCCTTCGTCCGGCGGCGAGTAGGGGCGTTTTCTCCTCAATGCCCGTCTTTGAACTTCGGCGGGGTCTGTGTCTACGGTCGTCACCGCTCGCCACCGCGGGCCTCGTCGACCGGTACGCCGAATCCTGCCGCCGGCCGATGGGAACAGTCGTCGCGTCACGCGCCGAAGGCAGGAGCGGGGGACCCAAGGTAAGTGCCGTCCCCGGCCGTTGAGACAGACGGCCGACGGACCGGCTTGGGGTGAAGCCGCGCGCTGGGTCGCGCGGCCGGGCAACTCACATGGCCCGAACCCGACAGCTCACCTCGCAGGCGTCGGTGAGGAGAAGTCCCATGCTGTTTTCCGCCAAGGGCAAACACCGTCGTCCCTCCAAGGCCACCCGCGCCGTCGCCCTCGCCGGTGTCGCCGGCGTCGCCGTCGCCGCCCCGCTGATGACCGCCGGGTCCGCCTCGGCCGCGACCACCTCCGAGTGGGACGCCGTCGCCCAGTGCGAGTCCGGCGGCAACTGGTCCATCAACACCGGCAACGGTTACTACGGCGGCCTGCAGTTCTCGGCCTCCACCTGGGCCGCCTTCGGTGGCACCGCGTACGCCGCGACCGCCGACCAGGCCTCGAAGTCGCAGCAGATCACCATCGCCGAGAAGGTCCTGGCCGGCCAGGGCAAGGGCGCCTGGCCGACCTGTGGCGTCGGCCTGTCCAACGCCTCCTACGAGGGCGGCGCCGAGGCGAGCACCCAGCGGAGCGCCCCGCGGCAGGAGCGTCAGGCCGAGCAGCCGGCGACCCGCAGCGAGCAGCGGACCGCCCCGAAGGCCGAGTCGAAGAAGACCGTCACCACCCCGACCGGCAAGAAGGTCAAGAAGGGCGACGGCGAGTACAAGGTCGTCGCCGGCGACACCCTGAGCAAGATCGCCGCCGCGCACGACGTCAAGGGCGGCTGGGAGAAGCTCTTCGAGCTCAACAAGGACGTCGTCGAGGACGCCGACCTGATCTACCCGGGCCAGCAGCTTCACCTGAAGTGAGCCCGACGGCTCGCGTGAGTCCGGCGGCTCACGCGGGTCCCACGACCCTCCCGCGGTGACCACCCCGTCCCGGCGCGCCCTTCCCCCCGTGCGCGCCGGGACGGGGTTTCCGTGTTACCGATGAGTAGTTCCGGGGTCCTTTGACCCGGGATGCATGCCCTTGGGTCCTTTTTCGTCCCAGGGGGCGGGCGCCCGGCTGGCCGGAGGCCCCGAGCCGGTTAGGCTCTTGTCGCAAGGCCAAAGCGACCCTGCATCGCATGCATCTAGCGTCACATCCCAGAAGGAGATGCTCGTGCCGTCCATCGACGTCGTCGTAGCCCGGGAAATCCTGGACTCCCGAGGCAACCCCACGGTCGAGGTCGAGGTCGGCCTCGACGACGGCAGCACCGGCCGTGCTGCCGTTCCGTCCGGTGCCTCCACCGGAGCGTTCGAGGCCATTGAGCTCCGTGACGGAGACAAGAGCCGCTACATGGGCAAGGGTGTCGAGAAGGCCGTTCTCGCCGTCATCGAGCAGATCGGCCCGGAGCTCGTCGGCTACGACGCCACCGAGCAGCGCCTGATCGACCAGGCGATGTTCGACCTGGACGCCACGGACAACAAGGCCTCCCTCGGCGCCAACGCCATCCTCGGCGTCTCCCTCGCCGTCGCGCACGCCGCCTCCGAGGCCTCCGACCTCCCGCTCTTCCGCTACCTGGGCGGCCCGAACGCGCACCTGCTGCCCGTTCCGATGATGAACATCCTGAACGGCGGCTCGCACGCCGACTCCAACGTGGACATCCAGGAGTTCATGATCGCGCCGATCGGCGCGGAGTCCTTCTCCGAGGCCCTGCGCTGGGGCACCGAGGTCTACCACACCCTCAAGTCCGTCCTGAAGACCAAGGGCCTGTCCACCGGTCTCGGCGACGAGGGCGGCTTCGCCCCGAACCTCGGCTCCAACCGCGAGGCGCTCGACCTCATCCTCGAGGCCATCAAGCAGGCCGGCTACGTCCCGGGCAAGGACATCGCGCTGGCGCTCGACTGCGCCGCGTCCGAGTTCTACAAGGACGGCTCCTACGAGTTCGAGGGCAAGTCCCGCTCGGCCGCCGAGATGACGGACTACTACGCGGAGCTCGTCGACGCGTACCCGCTGGTCTCCATCGAGGACCCGCTGTTCGAGGACGACTGGGCCGGCTGGAAGACCATCACCGACAAGCTCGGCGCCAAGGTGCAGCTGGTCGGTGACGACCTGTTCGTCACCAACCCGGAGCGCCTGGCCCGCGGCATCGAGGAGAGCACCGCCAACGCCCTCCTGGTCAAGGTCAACCAGATCGGTTCGCTGACCGAGACCCTGGACGCCGTCGAGCTGGCCCAGCGCAACGGCTTCAAGTGCATGATGTCCCACCGCTCCGGCGAGACCGAGGACGTCACCATCGCCGACCTCGCCGTCGCCACCAACTGCGGCCAGATCAAGACCGGCGCCCCGGCCCGCTCCGAGCGCGTCGCCAAGTACAACCAGCTCCTGCGCATCGAGGAGATCCTCGACGACGCCGCGGTCTACGCCGGCCGCAGCGCCTTCCCGCGCTTCAAGGGCTGAACCTCCCGCAGGTAGCTTCCGTACGTCCCCGCACTCGGTCCCGTACCGTGTGCGGGGACGTACGCATTGAAGAGGGAGGCGGAAGACATGGCAGCGAAGGACCGGGACCGGTTCTCGACCGCGACCCGGATCAGGCTGCTCGGCGAGCAGACCGCCGCCCGCGTCTACCGCTCCCAGACCCGCCGCCAGGCCCGCCGCTCGCGCCTCACCGGCCGCGCGGCTTTCCTCGCCCTGGTCGTCTGCTCGCTGGTGGTGGCGCTCGCCTACCCCATGCGGCAGTACGTCTCCCAGCGCGGCGAGATCGCCGACCAGGAGCGCAGGGCCGCCGAGGCCGCCGACCGGGTCGAGCAGCTCAGGGACGAGAAGGCCCGGCTCCAGGACCCCGCGTACGTCCGCCGTCTCGCCCGCGAGCATCTGCACTACGTCATGCCCGGCGAGACGGGCTTCACCGTGAACGACCCCGACGCCGAGCGCGCCCGGCGCACCGAGCAGGGCGCGGCCGACCGCCCCTGGTACTCCCATGTCTGGGAGGGCGTCGATCACGCCGACGCGGGCCGCTGACGCGGCGACGCGAGATGATGGCCCCACCGAACCGCCCCACCGACGAGAAGACAGACGCAGGCATGGAAACGCCCCCTCCGCAGACCGCACGCACCGAGCCGACCGAGGCGGACGTCGCCGCCTTCGAGGCGCAGCTCGGCCGCCCGCCCCGGGGTCTGCGCGCCATCGCGCACCGTTGCCCCTGCGGCAACCCGGACGTCGTCGAGACCGCGCCGCGGCTCCCGGACGGCACCCCGTTCCCCACCACGTACTACCTGACCTGCCCCCGCGCCGCCTCGGCGATCGGCACCCTCGAGGCCAACGGGGTCATGAAGGAGATGCAGGCCCGGCTCGGCACCGACCCGGAGCTGGCCGCCGCCTACCGGGCCGCGCACGAGGACTACATCGCACGCCGTGACGCCATCGAGGTCCTGGAGGGCTTCCCGAGCGCCGGCGGCATGCCGGACCGGGTCAAGTGCCTGCACGTCCTGGTCGGCCACTCGCTGGCCGCCGGCCCCGGCGTGAACCCGCTGGGCGACGAGGCGATCGCGATGCTGCCGGAGTGGTGGGCCAAGGGCCCCTGCGTCACCCCCTGCGCGGACAAGGACAAGGAGAAGAAGGAAGGGGAGGACGCGCAATGACACGGGTCGCGGGCATCGACTGCGGGACGAACTCCATCCGTCTCCTCGTCGCCGACGTCCATCCGGACACGGGCGAGCTGATCGAGCTGGACCGGCGGATGACGATCGTCCGGCTCGGCCAGGGCGTCGACAAGACCGGCCGGCTCGCGCCCGAGGCCCTGGAGCGGACCTTCGCGGCCTGCCGTGAGTACGCGGCCGTCATCAAGGAACTGGGCGCCACGAAGCTGCGCTTCGTGGCCACCTCCGCCTCCCGTGACGCCGAGAACCGCGACGAGTTCGTCTCCGGCGTCCTGGACATCCTGGGCGTCGAGCCCGAGGTGATCACCGGCGACCAGGAGGCCGAGTTCTCCTTCACCGGCGCCACCATGGAGCTGCACGGCACCGAGAAGTACCTGGTCGTGGACATCGGCGGCGGGTCGACCGAGTTCGTGGTCGGCAACAAGCACGTCGAGGCCGCCCGGTCCGTCGACATCGGCTGCGTACGGCTCACCGAGCGGCACGTCCGCAGCGACCCGCCCACCGCCGCCGAGGTCGAGGCGATCGTGACCGACATCCGGGCCGCGCTCGACCTCGCCGCGCGGACGGTCCCGATCGCCGAGGCCGACACCCTCGTCGGGCTCGCCGGCTCCGTCACGACGGTCGCCGCGATCGTGCTGGGTCTGGAGGAGTACGACTCCGAGAGGATCCACCGCTCCCGGATCTCCTTCGACCAGGTCGCCGCGGTCGTCGGCCGGCTGCTCGTCTCCACCCACGACGAGCGCGCCGCGATCCCCGTCATGCACCCGGGACGGGTCGACGTGATCACCGCCGGGGCGCTCGTCCTGCTCGAGATCATGGAGCGGACCGGGGCCCGGGGGGTCGTCGTCAGCGAGCACGACATCCTCGACGGAATCGCACTCTCCGTGGCATAACGGGCACCCGACGGCGCGTCCGGAAACGGCCCGTCGGAAAAGTTCGTGAAGTTCTTCACAAGGAAAAGGGCCCTGATGGGGGCCGAGGAGGGTCTTCGGAGGGTCTTCGAGGCCTCCAAGGCCCCTCTCGGGGCTCTTTCGCAGGTGGGGAGCCCCGTTCGCTCGATGTTTCCATCGTGTGAACGCATCCAGCGGTTCGGCGTTACCGACCGCTCTCCAGGCCAGTTCAGTAGGGGTGAACAACGCTCACCCGTACACCTTGGTTCCTTTGCACCATCATGACCTGGGTCACGTGGGCCGCGGAGTGTAGCAGAGCACTCCGGAGACCTTGTGAAGGGGCGCACGAGCGACCCCCCTGAGAGGGGTGGATACTCGGATGCATGAGCACCACGGAGCGTCCCAGGATCCTCGTAGTAGGCGGTGGGTACGTAGGCCTGTACGCAGCTCGACGCATCCTCAAGAAGATGCGTTTCGGAGAGGCGACCGTCACGGTCGTCGACCCGCGCTCGTACATGACGTACCAGCCCTTCCTCCCCGAAGCCGCCGCAGGCAGCATCTCCCCGCGCCACGTCGTCGTCCCGCTGCGACGCGTCGTGCGCGGAGCCGAGGTGCTCACCGGTCGCGTCACCAGCATCGATCAGGACCGCAAGGTCGCCACGGTCGCGCCGCTCGTCGGCGAGGCCTACGACCTGCCCTTCGACTACCTGGTCATCGCGATGGGCGCGGTCTCCCGCACCTTCCCGATCCCCGGCCTCGCCGAGCAGGGCATCGGCATGAAGGGCGTGGAGGAGGCCATCGGCCTCCGCAACCACGTCCTGGAGCAGCTGGACAAGGCTGACTCGACGACCGACGAGGAGGTCCGCCGCAAGGCGCTGACCTTCGTCTTCGTGGGCGGCGGCTTCGCCGGCGCGGAGACCATCGGCGAGGTCGAGGACATGGCCCGCGACGCGGCGAAGTACTACACCAACGTGAAGCGCGAGGACATGCGCTTCATCCTGGTCGACGCCGCCGACAAGATCCTTCCCGAGGTGGGCCCGGAGCTGGGCCGCTGGGGCAAGGAGCACCTGGAGAGCCGCGGCATCGAGATCTACCTCTCGACGTCGATGGACTCCTGCGTGGACGGCCACGTCGTGCTGAAGAACGGCCTCGAGGTCGACTCCAACACGATCGTGTGGACCGCCGGCGTGAAGCCCAACCCGGCGCTGGCCCGCTTCGGCCTCCCGCTCGGCCCGCGCGGCCACGTGGACGCCCAGCCGACCCTCCAGGTCACCGGCACCGACTACATCTGGGCCGCGGGCGACAACGCCCAGGTCCCGGACGTGGCCTCCCGCAAGGCCGGTGTCGAGAACGCCTGGTGCCCGCCGAACGCCCAGCACGCGCTGCGCCAGGCCAAGGTCCTCGGCGACAACGTGGTCTCCGGCATGCGGGGCTTCCCGCAGAAGACGTACGAGCACTCCAACAAGGGTGCGGTGGCGGGTCTCGGCCTCCACAAGGGCGTCGCGATGATCGTCATGGGCAAGATGAAGATCAAGCTCAAGGGCCGGCTCGCCTGGTACATGCACCGCAGCTACCACGGCATGGCCGTGCCGACCTGGAACCGCAAGATCCGCGTCTTCGCCGACTGGACCCTGGCGATGTTCCTCAAGCGCGAGGTCGTCTCCCTGGGCGCCATCGAGTCGCCGCGTGAGGAGTTCTACGAGGCGGCCAAGCCCGCCCCGGCTCCCGCCGCTCCGGCGCAGGAGAAGGCCAAGGCCTCCTGACGCGCTGACGCAGTACCTCCCCGCAAGGGCCGTCCGCCATCCGTGGTGCGGACGGCCCTTCGGCATGTCCGCCCGGGTGTTTTGCCGAGTCGTTGCGCGCCGATGGGACTGTTTTCGCCTACGGAGGGTGTTTACGTGGTGACGAGCATTTCTGGGGCACGACATCACGGAGGTGTGCACCATGGCCGACGCCGCGTCGCGGCTGACCACTCTCGCCGAGGAACTGCTGGGAGTGCCGCTCCCGGTCCGTCTGCGGGCCTGGGACGGCAGCGAGTCCGGGCCCGCCGGCGGCCCCGTCCTCATCGTCCGGGAGCGCCGCGCCCTGCGCCGGCTGCTGTGGAAGCCGGGCGAACTGGGCCTCGCGCGGGCCTGGGTGGCCGGTGAGATCGACGTCGAGGGGGATCTGTACGAGGTCCTGGACCGGCTCGCGGGGCTGATCTGGGAGCGCGGAGAGGAGACCAGGGGCGCCCTGGAGTCCGTACGCGACCCGAAGCTGCGGGCCGCCGCCCGCGCCCTGCTCAAGCTGGCCGGGCCCTTCCCGCCGCCGGCGCCGCCCGCCGAGGAGGTGCGCCGCCGCTCCGGCTCCCGCCACAGCAAACGCCGCGACAAGCAGGCGATCAGTCACCACTACGACGTGGGCAACGACTTCTACGAGCTGGTCCTCGGGCCCTCGATGGTCTACTCGTGCGCGTACTGGACCGAGGGCGGCACGCTCGAGGACGCCCAGCGCGACAAGCTGGACCTCGTCGCCCGCAAGCTGAACCTGAAGAAGGGCGACCGGCTTCTCGACGTCGGCTGCGGCTGGGGCTCCATGGCCATCCACGCCGCCCGCGCGTACGGCGCCCAGGTCGTCGGCATCACCCTCTCCCGCGAACAGGCCGCCTTCGCCCGCAAGCGGATCGCCGAGGAGGGTCTGACCGACCGGATCGAGATCCGCGTCCAGGACTACCGGGACGTCAAGGACGGCCCGTACGACGCGATTTCGTCCATCGGCATGGCCGAGCACGTCGGCGCGGTCCGCTACCGCGAGTACGCCGACACGCTGTACGCCCTCCTGAAGCCGGGCGGCCGGCTGCTCAACCACCAGATCTCCCGGCGCCCCACGCCCGACGAGGAGGCCTACGAGGTCGATACGTTCATCGACGCGTACGTCTTCCCGGACGGCGAACTGGCCCCGATGGGCCGCACGCTGACGACGCTTGAGGACGCCGGCTTCGAGGTCCGCGACGTGGAGGCGCTGCGCGAGCACTACGCGCTGACGCTGCGCCGCTGGGTGGCCAATCTGGAGGGCGACTGGAGCCGGGCCGTACGGAACACCTCGCCGGGGCGGGCGAGGATCTGGCGGCTCTACATGGCCGCCTCCGCGGTCTCCTTCGAGCGCAACCGGATCGGGGTGAACCAGTTCCTCGCGGTGCGGACGCCGGAGTCGGGGGCGTCGGGCCTCGCGTTGCGGCCCCGGGTGTGGAGCGAGTCCCAAGGGCGTTGATACGTTCGGACCTTCGGGCTCGTGGGGGGCGGGGCGCCGGTGTCGACCGGCGCTCCGCCCCTTTCCTTTTGCGGTCCGGATTGTCATGAATGCGCCATAGGGCGTGTTCCGGTCCATCCTGAACGGGGAATTCGTGAACCGTCCCACCCGACTGCTGCTGGCCCTCGCCGCCGCCACCGGTCTGCTCACCCTCGCCGCCGTCCCGGGCAGCGCCGCCCCCGCCACCGAGGCGGCCGAGGTGGCCGCGGTCTCCACCACCGCCACCTTCAACGACCCCGGCGGCGACGCCACCGCCCAGAACCGCGTCCGCGACCACATCCGCGACCTGATCGACCAGGCTCCCGCGGGCTCCTCCATCACCGCCGGGCTCTACACCTTCACCGACGACAGCGTCACCGACGCCCTCTACGCCGCCAAGAACCGCGGCGTGAACGTCAAGATCATCGTCGACCACACCTCCGTGACGATGACCGGCGGCGAGTACGACCGCCTGGCCACCCGCCTCGGCACCGACCGCACCCAGGGCTCCTGGGTCTACGCCTGCCCCGCGGGCCGCGGCTGCGTCGGCACCCGCCAGCTGCCCAGCGACAGCGACGGCGCCATCAACCACAACAAGTTCTACCTGTTCTCCTCCACCGGAGGAGCGGACAACGTCGTCGTGCAGACCTCGGCCAACCTGACCGGCGTCCAGCGCACCGACCTCTTCAACAACGCCGTCACCATCGTCGACGCCGGCCTCTACGGCATCTACCAGGCCTACTTCGCCGACCTGCTCTCCTACGGCACCTCGTCGACCGGCCTGAGCCACTACTACAAGACCCCGAGCAGCGGCGCGTACAAGACGTACTTCTTCCCGCGCAAGGAGGCCGCGGGCACCGAGTACAACAACGACGCCTCCACCGACACCATCAAGCTGATCCTCGACAACGTCAGCTGCTCCGGCGGCACCCAGATCCGCATGGCGGCCAACCTCTTCACCCGTGACGAGGTCGCCACCAAGCTCGTCGCCCTGAAGAACGCGGGCTGCTCCGTGATCCTCGCCCACGACGGCTACCCCGGCTCGCTGGGCGCGACCGTCGAGTCGATCATCTCCGGCAAGCTCACCCAGCGCGTCCAGTGCTACGAGGACCGCGGCACCGGCGTCGCCAAGGCCGGACTGCACTCCAAGTACCTGCTCATCGAGGGCACGTACAACGGGGCGAGCGGGCGGAAGCTGGTCTTCACCGGCAGCCACAACTACACCTACCCGGCCCTGCGGGCCAACGACGAGACGCTGCTCAAGATCGACAACGCGGCGCTCTACGACCAGTACAAGGCGAACCACGCGCACCTGATGTCGTACTGCGCGGGCAGCTGACCCCACAGGACGTACACGAAGGGCCGGACTCCCAGGAGGAGTCCGGCCCTTGTGCTGCGCCCCGCGCGCCTACTCGGCCTTGATCGCGGCCAGCACGTTCAGCTTCGCCGCGCTGCGGGCCGGCCACATCGCCGCCAGAACGCCGACCAGTCCGGCCAGGACCAGGAAGATCCCGATCCGGTCCCAGGGCAGGACGAGCGCGTAGCCCGGCAGGTTGGCCTTGAGCGTCTCGCCGAGCGCCCAGCCGAGGAACGAGCCGAGACCGATGCCGACCACCGCGCCGAACAGCGAGATGACCACGGCCTCCAGACGGACCATCCGCTTGACCCGGCGCCGGTCGAGACCGATCGCCCGCAGCATGCCGATCTCCTGCTGCCGTTCGAAGACGGACATGGCGAGCGTGTTGACGACGCCGAGGACCGCGATGACCAGGGCCATCGCCAGCAGGCCGTACATGATGTTCAGCATCATGTTGATCGCGCCGCCGAAGGTGTCACGGATGTCCTTCTGGTCCATGACGACGATGGCCGGGTTGTCCCCCATCGCCCGCGCGAGCGTCTTCTCGCCCTGCGCGGAGGCGCCGCCGTCCATCGCGACGTAGATCTCCCTGATGTAGGGCTGCGGGTCGTGCGCGGAGAGGATCTTCGCGTCCACCATGACCGGCGAGACGAACTCGCTGTCCTTGAAGACCGCGCCGACCGTCAGCGAGCTCTTCTGCTTGTCGCCGAACTCGGCCGGCAGCGTGTCGCCGACCTTCCAGCCCTGCTTGGTCGCGGTCGTCTCGGCGACCGCGATCCGGCCGGTTGCGAGGGAATCGAGCGAGCCGCTCACGACGGAGAGATGGAAGAGCTGCTCGATGTCGACGGGGGTGACACCGGACGCCGAGGCGATCTGGCCCTTCAGTTCGAGCCAGCCGGCCTGCTGCGGGGAGGCGGCGATGACACCGGGGGCCTTCTCGATCGCGGCGAGCGCGGAGGGGTTCAGACTGTCGCCGGAGGCCATCTGGACCATGTAGTCGGCTTTGATGTTGTCCGTCGTCATCTTGTCCAGGGCCGCGCCGACCGTCGTCCCGAGCACCGAGAGGCCGGTGACCAGGGTCAGACCGATGGCGAGCGCGGAGGCGGTGGCGCCGGTACGGCGCGGGTTGCGGACCGCGTTCAGGCCGGCGAGCTTGCCGGAGACCCCGAAGACGCCGACGAACAGCGGACGGATCACGGCGATCACCGGGCGGGAGAGGAGCGGGATCAGCACGATCACACCGATGAGGGTGACGAAGGCACCGCCCGCGATGAACAGCCGGCCGGTCTCGCCGCCCTCGCCCGCGCCGAGCACGATCAGGACCGCACCGAGCGCGGTGAACGCGGCGCCGATGGAGTTGCGGACGACGAGGGACTTGGTCGTCGCGGCCGCGTGGACGCTGCTCATCGCGGCGACCGGCGGGATCTTCGCGGCGCGGCGACCGGGCAGCCAGGCGGCGAGCATGGTGATCAGGATGCCCACGGCGAGGGCCGAGACGATCGGGGTGGTGCCGAGGACCAGCGGGCCGTCCGGCACCTTCAGCTCGAACGCGCTCATGCCCTTGCGCAGCCCGAGGGCCATCGCCACACCCAGGCCGTAGCCGACGACAGAGGCGACCAGGCCGACCACACCGGCCTCGGCGAGGACGGAGCGGGTGATCTGCTTGCGCGAGGCGCCGACGGCCCGCATCAGCGCGAGCTCCTTGGTGCGCTGCGCGACCAGCATGGTGAAGGTGTTGGAGATCAGGAAGACACCGACGAAGAGCGCGATGCCGGCGAAGCCGAGCAGCACCTGGTTGACCGCGGAGAGACCGGACTCGATCTCCTCGGCCTGCTGGTCGGCGAGCGCCTGGCCGGTCTGGGCCGTGGCGGCCTTCGGGACGACCTTCAGGACCTCGTCGAGGAGCTTGTCCGCGCTCGCGCCGGACACGGCGGTGACGGTGATGTCCTGGTAGAAACCGGGCTTCAGATACTGCTGCTGCGCCACGGCGGTGTCGAACAGGACCAGGCTGCCGCCGGCGCTGACGGCGCCGTCCTCGGTGGTGAAGACACCGGAGAGGGTGTACTCCTTCACCGGGCCGTTGGTGGCGACCCGGACCGTGTCACCGACCTTGTAGCCGCCCTTGGCGGCGGTCTCCTTGTCGAGCGCGATCTGGCTGTCCTTCACCGGGCCGGTGCCGGAGGTGAAGTCGTAGGCGCGGTCCTTGCCGTCCTTGCCGGGCGCGAAGTTGGTGCCCTTGTTGGACCAGCCGACGCCGATCAGCTTGCCGTCCTTGTCGGGCACGCCGGCGAAGCCGTCGACCCGACCGGACGCGGCGGCGACCCCGTCGACCTTCCCGATCCTGTCGAGGACCTCCTGGGAGAGGCCGGGCGTCGTGCGGGCGGTCTCCGGGTCAGGGTGCAGGCTGACGGCGACGGCCACGTCGTCGTAGCTCTTGGCCGACTGGCTGCGGAAGGCCTGGGAGAGGGTGTCGGTGAAGACGAGGGTGCCGGAGACGAAGGCCACGCCGAGCATGACGGCGAGCACGGTCATCAGCAGCCTGGCCTTGTGCGCGAACACATTGCGCAAGGCGGTACGGAACATGGTGTGAGTCCTGGAGTGTGCCCCGCCCCGACGCCTGCGGCGCGCCGGTGACGGGGGGAGGGGAAGAAGGTCGAGGTGCGATGCCCGGCGCCGACGGCCTCGCGGTCCGACTCGGGCCGAGCCCGAGCACGGGGCGTGGCGCCGCCATCCGATCCCGGTGCCGGCCCGACCGCGTCTGCGGTCCGCGAGCCCGGGTGGGGAGCGAGGCGGCGCAGACGTCTCAGCTCGTGCGGCCCTTGGCGTCGAAGGCCTTCATGCGGTCGAGCACGCCGTCCGCCGTCGGGCTGAGCATCTCGTCGACGATCCGGCCGTCCGCGAGGAAGATCACCCGGTCGGCGTAGGACGCGGCGACCGGGTCGTGCGTGACCATGACGACCGTCTGCCCCAGCTCACGTACCGAATTGCGCAGGAACCCCAGCACCTCCGCGCCCGAGCGCGAGTCCAGGTTTCCGGTCGGCTCGTCGCCGAAGATGATCTCGGGGCGGGAGGCCAGCGCGCGGGCCACGGCGACGCGCTGCTGCTGGCCGCCGGAGAGCTGCGAGGGGCGGTGGCCCAGCCGGCCGGACAGGCCGATCATGTCGATGACCTTCTCCACCCACTGCTTGTCGGGCCTACGGCCCGCGATGTCCATCGGCAGCGTGATGTTCTCCATCGCCGTCAGCGTCGGCAGCAGGTTGAACGCCTGGAAGATGAAGCCGATCTTGTCCCGGCGCAGCTGCGTGAGCTGCTTGTCCTTCAGGGTGCCCAGCTCGGTCTCGCCCAGCCGGACCGAACCGGAGCTGAAGGAGTCCAGGCCGGCGACACAGTGCATCAGGGTCGACTTGCCGGAGCCGGACGGGCCCATGATCGCGGTGAACTCGCCCTGCCGGAAGTCCACGGTGACCCGGTCCAGGGCGACCACCTGGGTCTCGCCCTGTCCGTAGACCTTCGAGAGATCCGTGGCGCGGGCGGCCACCGCGGTGGAGCGGGGCACGGTGGGGGTGGTGGTCACGAGGGCGACTCCTGTCACTGCGGGATTTCGGGAACCACTCCATCGTGTCGAGCGTTACGGGCCGGGTCGTCCGTCCACATGCCCGTTCCCGGGGCAGCCTCGAGTCGGACCGGGGGAGCCGGCTCTCCTCCTGAGGTATGACGGGATCCCTGAGACGCGGTACCCCGCGGGAGGATGCCCTCGGCGATGGGTCCCAGGCCCGTCCGAGGCGGCGAGTTTCCGTCATTCCCGTGTGCGCACCTTTGCGGGTGCGAGCCCCGTCACAGTTCGCCAGAACGGGCCCGACCTGCACTGACGCACCCTCAGGCGTCAATAAAATAAGACAACATCGGGCCGGCGTTCGGCTGAACGGGCTAAGCCTCCCGATAGGCTCATGTGCCAACGCGGAGCCGCGCGCCATGCCCGGGTGGTGGAATGCAGACACGGCGAGCTTAAACCTCGCTGGCCTTCGAAGGCCGTACCGGTTCGAGTCCGGTTCCGGGCACAGCTCACCCCGTCGATCGCCGGGTCTCCCTAACGATCTCGGAAAGATCCTCCCCGAGCACTAGGGAGTTTCTTTTGCTTCCCTATTACTCTTGACGCAAGGCCGCGCAGTGCGGCCATGGAGGAGTGAGATGAGGAGCAGCAACCCGGTCTTCTCGCGACGGGGGTTCAGCCGCGACAACGGCGGCTACGCGGGCTTCAACGCGCAGCAGCCGCAGGCCGGGGGCCCCGCCGTTGGAACCAACCCGTATGCCGAGGGCGCGGCGAACCCGTACGCGACCAACCCGTACGCACAGGACACCCAGCTCGGCGCCCCGCAGCAGGTGCGCGGCAATGTGATGACGATCGACGACGTCGTGAGCCGTACGGCCATGACGCTCGGCACGGTCGTGCTCACCGCCGCCCTGTCGTGGATCGTGATGCCGGTCGACCCGGCGAACCTCGGAAAGTCGTACGCCGTCGCCATCGGCGCCGCTCTGGTGGCGTTCGTCCTGGCGATGGTGCAGTCCTTCAAGCGCAAGCCCTCGCCGGCTCTGATCCTGGCGTACGCGGCGTTCGAGGGCTTCTTCCTCGGTGTGATCTCGGCCGCGGTCTCGACCTACATCTCGCCCGGTGTGGTCGCCCAGGCGGTACTCGGCACGATGGCGGTCTTCGCCGGCGTGCTGATCGCGTACAAGATGCGCTGGATCCGCGTCACCCGCCGTTTCTACGGCTTCGTGATGGCGGCGGCGATCGGCTTCATCCTGCTGATGGCCGTGAACGCGCTCTTCTCGCTCTTCGACGGCGCCGGTGACGGCCTGGGCTTCCGCAGCGGCGGCCTCGGCATCCTCTTCGGTGTCATCGGCATCATCCTCGGTGCCTGCTTCCTCGCCCTGGACTTCAAGCAGGTCGAGGACGGCGTGACGTACGGCGCCCCGCGCGAGGAGTCCTGGCTGGCGGCCTTCGGCCTCACCATGACCCTGGTGTGGATCTACCTGGAGATGCTGCGCGTGCTGTCGATCCTGCAGGGCAACGACTGACGCATCGCACGCGTGTGACGAAGGGCCCGCCCGGCTTCGTGCCGGACGGGCCCTTCCGTCGTCTCAGAGCAGCCGGCGGGCCGCCCGCCGGAGGTCGTACTCGTGGATGATCGCCTTCGCGTGGCCGTACGCGAGGTCGTGCGCGCCCCGGAGCCAGTTGACCTTCTCCTCGAAGCGGACGAGGGAGGGGCCTTCCTCGACGGTGCGGAGCCAGTCGGAGACTTCACGACCGGTGCAATGGGGAATGCGGGCGAGCAGGTTGCGATGGGTCTCTTCGGAGAATGCGTGGGACATCGGCGCCTCCGGACGCGTGTTGCCGTGTGCTCCTTCCCGTCACCGTGCCTGAGCCTCGCGCCGTTGGCAACAGTCCCCGGAGGGCGCATAGGGTCGCGGCGTGCTTGATACGACTGAACTGACCACCGCCGTCGAGCGGTTCGCCGACCGGTTGCGGGCCGCCCCGCAGAGCCGCCTCCAGCGTGGCGCCGCCGCCGAAGGGCTCGCGCTGGCCAGGGAGTTGGCGCTGCGGGCGCAGCGGATCGAGGAGCCCGGGGGAGGCGCGGAAGGCGGGCGGATCATGCCCGACGCCGGGGTGTTCGCGGTCGCCGACCAACTCGTGGTCGCGGGGAACGATCTGGCCGAGATCCTGCGAACGGCCCCGGCCGGCTCCCGGGAACGGGAACTGGGCGAGGCCGTGAGGCTGGTACGGGAGGCCGCGGAGCGGTCGGGGCTGTAGCCCCCGGGGCTTGTAGCCGGGGGCCGGTGGCGCCCGGGGGCAGGGGCCCGGGCCCCTCCAGGGCCCCTGGCGGGCCTACAGAGAGGCGATGACGCGGTCGGCGAGGATGTAGACGTTCTCGTCCTCCGCGTTCCCGCAGGAGAACGTCAGGGCGTACGCGCCCGAGACACCCGAGCCGCCGAGCAGGACGGGCGTGTGGCCCGCGCGCAGGGCCGCCGCGAGGCGCTCCGCGGTCTCCCGGTGGCCGGGGGTCATGCAGAGCGTGGTGCCGTCGGCGAAGACGTACACGTCCAGCGTGCCGAGCGGGCCGGGACGCACGTCGGTCAGCGCCGTACGCGTGTCCGCGAGCTCCTCCAGGCGCGCCACCGTGCGCTCGTGGTCGGTGACGACGGGCGTCTGCACCGGGACGAAGTCGGGGTGCGAGGGGTGGCGGCGGCGGGCCGCGGCGAGCTCGGGGGAGTCCTCGGCGTACTCGGTGTACTCCGTGACCTCGGTGAGCTCGGGGAACTCCTCCAGGACGCTGTCCACGGCCGGCCCGTCCAGCGCGGCGGCCTCGGCCTCCATCGCCTCAAGGGCCATGGCCTCCAGGCCGGCGAAGTCCGCCTGGCGCGGGACGTAGAAGGGACCCTCCTCGGTGGGGCCGGCGAGGCCGCCGAGCAGAGAGGGGGCGTCGGCCGCGTCACGGGCCTCCTGCGCCGCCCAGAAGGCACGCGCCTCGGCGAGCTCGCGCTCGCGCTCCTCGGCCAGCGCCTCGGCGACCGCGGCCCGTATCTCGGCGGCGGGCGACTGGCGGGCGTGCGGGACGGACACGCCGTTGGCGGTGGCGAGTTCGCTACGCAGAGCGGCGACCTGCTTACGGAGACCGTGGGCAGCGTGCAGGGCAGCGGCGCCCACGGCCGTGGCGGCGGCCGTGGTCACCAGCAGGGCAAGAGACATGGCGCTCACTGACGTACTCCCGATTCCGAGTCGATCCCCCGACTTCCTACATCAGCTTGTCGTGGGAGTGCGCCTCCTGTCAGTGCATTACGTCACGAAATGGACAGGTATTTGTGCCAGGCGTTTAGTCCCGAAACCACTGTGACCTGCGGGAACGACTCTCCCCCGGGACGTAGGTCACATCCTGGGGGAGATTCGGTCACGGCTGGGACGCGGGACGGTTGGAATCCGCGTCAGAAGGCCATGGGAGCGCTGCCGCTCCCTGACTACGACAGTCGCTCGCTTCCTTGCTCGCGCTTCCCTTCGCCACCGCTGCGGGCAGTGGCCGCCTTCGTTCCTCAGGCGACCCCTACCCTCCGCTACGGCTCAGCTCAGCCGCTCGATGACCATGGCCATGCCCTGGCCGCCGCCGACGCACATCGTCTCCAGGCCGAACTGCTTGTCGTGGAACTGCAGGCTGTTGATCAGCGTGCCGGTGATCCGGGCGCCGGTCATGCCGAAGGGGTGGCCGACGGCGATGGCGCCACCGTTGACGTTCACCTTGTCCAGATCCAGACCCAGGTCCTGGTAGGACGGGATGACCTGGGCCGCGAAGGCCTCGTTGATCTCGGCCAGGTCGATGTCGCCGATCGTCAGACCGGCGCGCTTGAGGGCCTGCTTCGAGGCCTCGACCGGGCCGAGGCCCATGATCTCGGGGGAGAGACCGGAGACGCCGGTGGAGACGATGCGGGCGAGCGGGGTCAGGCCGAGCTCGCGGGCCTTGGTGTCCGACATGATCACGAGGGCCGCGGCGCCGTCGTTGAGCGGGCAGCAGTTGGCGGCGGTGACCAGGCCGTCGGGGCGGAAGACGGGCTTGAGGCCCTGCACGCCCTCCAGGGTGACGCCGGCGCGCGGGCCGTCGTCCGTGCTGACGACCGTGCCGTCCGGGGTCGTCACCGGGGTGATCTCGCGCTCCCAGAAGCCGTTCTTGATGGCCTGCTCGGCGAGGTTCTGGGACCGTACGCCGAACTCGTCCATCTCCTGGCGGCTGATGCCCTTCCACCGGGCCAGGTTCTCGGCGGTCTGGCCCATGGCGATGTACGCGTCGGGGACGAGGCCGTCCTCGCGCGGGTCGTGCCAGGTGGAGCCCTCGGACGCGGCGACGGCGGCGGTGCGGGCCTCGGCGTCGGCGAAGAGGGGGTTGTGCGTGTCGGGCAGGGAGTCGGAGTTGCCCTTCACGAAGCGGGAGACCATCTCGACACCGGCCGAGATGAAGACGTCGCCCTCGCCGGCCTTGATGGCGTGCAGCGCCATACGGGAGGTCTGCAGGGAGGACGAGCAGTAGCGGGTGATCGTGCAGCCGGGGAGGTGGTCCATCCCCATCTGGACGGCGACGATCCGGCCCAGGTTGTTGCCCTGCTCGCCGCCCGGGAGGCCGCAGCCGAGCATCAGGTCGTCGATGTCGCGCGGGTCCAGCTCGGGGACCTTGGCGAGGGCGGCCTGGATGATCGTGGCGGTGAGGTCGTCGGGCCGCAGGTCCTTCAGGGAGCCCTTGAAGGCCCGGCCGATGGGGGAGCGGGCGGTCGAGACGATGACGGCTTCGGGCATCACGGCTCCAGGAGGATGCGGGTGGACGGACTGAAAGGGAAGTTACCTGCACGTACGGCACGGGTCACCGTGCTGACGGTGTGACGCGGGCCTCTTTTCTAAGCGAGCGCTCAGTCGACTGCGACGTCGACCACGACCCCGTGTGGCAATTGTCCCGCCGGGGGAGGAACGGGTGGGCGCACGGGACGGCGCCCTGGCGGGCGTGTCCGTCCACGGGCCCGTCACGGGCGGTGTGCCTCCTCCGAGGCCGAGGCCGAGGCCGGGGTCGGCTCCGGGGCCGCGGTCTCCGGGAGCCGCCGCCGGCGCCGGTGCTTCAGGAGCGCCCACGGAGCCCGTACGCCCGTGACCTCCGTACCGGCCTCCTTCGCCGCCTCCGCCGCCGCCTTCGCCACCGGCAGCATGTCCTCGCGGCGCTCCGGCTCCAGCCGGTCCGTTTCCGGCCATACGCCGAGCGCCGCGCACACCGTCGGCAGCACCGCCATCGCGGCCGTCGCGTAGCCCTCCGCCGACGGGTGGTAGTTGTCCGCCCCGAACATCTCCCGCGGATTCGCCGCGAACTCAGGGCCCAGCAGATCCCCCAGCGACACCGTCCGTCCGCCCTGCTCGACGACCACGATCGTCTGCGCCGCCGCCAGCTGCCGCGACACCCGCCGCGCCAGCCACCGCAAGGGCTGGTACACCGGCTCGATCGTCCCCAGGTCAGGACAGGTCCCCACGACCACCTCCGCCCCCGCCGTCCGCAGCCGCCGCACCGCCGCCGCCAGGTGCCGCACCGACTCCGTGGGCGGCATCCGGTGGGTCACGTCGTTCGCGCCGATCATGATCACGCACACGTCCGGCGGGCCCGCCGGGGCCGACAGGAGCAGCGACACCTGACGCTCCAGGTCGTCCGAGCGGGCCCCTGGCAGCGCCACGTTCCGCAGGACCACCGGGCGCTCCGCCACCGCGGCGAGGCCCGAGGCCAGCAGCGCCCCCGGCGTCTGGCCCGACCGGCGCACCCCCTGACCCGCGGCCGTCGAATCACCCAGAAGGGCCAGCCTCAGGGGGGTCGGGGCGGGATCCGGGCCGGGGTTCGGGCCGGGGTTGGCCCCCGGGTTCCCGCCGGGGTTCGGGCCCGGGTGCGAGCCCGGGTCGGCCCCCGGCTTCGACGCGGGATCCGGCGCCCCGAACGAGCGCCCGTACAGCCCCTCCGCCCCCGGCGGCAGCGGCGCCACCCCGCCCCCGACCGTCCTCTTCGCCAGCTGCACCTCGGCCAGGAGCACACCCACCGCCGCCACCCCGAGCAGCCCGATGCTCCCGCCGCCGTACGCCGCGCCCGCCGCGATCCGCCGTGCCACCCTCGCCCTCGACATAGGGGCAGTCACCTCCTTCAAGCCGTTCAGGGTCTAACTGCCCCGTAACCCGCTCCGACTACGCATACGCTGGACGCACCATTACGGAGACCCCGGAGATTACGGTGCAAATCCACGACTCGATGATCAGCCTCGTCGGCAACACCCCGCTGGTGCGGCTCAACAACGTCACGGCGGGTATTCAGGCGACCGTCCTGGCCAAGGTCGAGTACTTCAACCCGGGCGGCTCGGTCAAGGACCGGATCGCCGTCCGCATGATCGAGGCGGCTGAGGAGAGCGGTGCTCTCAAGCCCGGCGGCACGATCGTGGAGCCCACGTCCGGCAACACGGGTGTCGGCCTCGCCATCGTGGCCCAGCAGAAGGGCTACAAGTGCATCTTCGTCTGCCCGGACAAGGTGTCCACGGACAAGATCAACGTGCTGCGGGCGTACGGCGCCGAGGTCGTCGTCTGCCCGACCGCCGTCGACCCCGAGCACCCCGACTCGTACTACAACGTCTCGGACCGGCTCGTCCGTGAGACGCCGGGTGCCTGGAAGCCCGACCAGTACTCCAACCCCAACAATCCGCGCTCGCACTACGAGACCACCGGTCCCGAGCTGTGGGAGCAGACGGACGGGAAGATCACCCACTTCGTCGCCGGCGTCGGCACGGGCGGCACGATCTCGGGCACCGGCAAGTACCTGAAGGAGGCCAGCGGCGGCAAGGTCGAGATCATCGGCGCCGACCCGGAGGGCTCGGTCTACTCCGGCGGCTCCGGCCGGCCGTACCTGGTCGAGGGCGTCGGCGAGGACTTCTGGCCCACGGCCTACGACGCCTCGGTCACCGACCGTATCGTCGCCGTGTCCGACAAGGACTCCTTCCAGATGACCCGCCGCCTCGCCAAGGAGGAGGGCCTCCTGGTGGGCGGCTCCTGCGGCATGGCGGTCGTCGCCGCGCTGGAGGTCGCCAAGGAGCTCGGCCCCGACGACATCGTGGTCGTCCTGCTGCCCGACTCGGGCCGCGGCTACCTCTCCAAGATCTTCAACGACGAGTGGATGGCCGACTACGGCTTCCTGGAGGACACCGAGTCCGCCACCGTCGCCGACGTGCTGCGGCACAAGGAGGGCGGCATGCCGTCCCTCGTCCACATGCACCCGGAGGAGACGGTCGGTCAGGCCATCGAGGTGCTGCGGGAGTACGGCGTCTCCCAGATGCCGATCGTCAAGCCGGGCGCCGGCCACCCCGACGTCATGGCCGCGGAGGTCGTCGGCTCGGTCGTCGAACGCGAGCTGCTCGACGCCCTGTTCACCAAGCGGGCCTCCCTGGAGGACCCGTTGGAGCGTCACATGAGCGCGCCGCTGCCGCAGGTCGGCTCCGGCGAGCCCGTCGCCGACCTGATGTCCGTCCTCGGCGCGGCCGACGCCGCGATCGTGCTGGTCGAGGGCAAGCCGACCGGTGTGGTGAGCCGTCAGGACCTGCTGGCCTTCCTGGCGAACGGCGGAAGCAAGGGCGCCGCGAAGTAGTGCGTGAGCGGGTGGTTCGGACGTTCGCGAAATCGGTACGAGCGCGACACGTACCCGCAGCACCCGCTTAACACGCGTCCGGCACATTGGTCGTTGTCGGCGTCAAGGACTACGGAGCGGCTCCCGGACCTCCTGCAGACGCCGCGGACGCGGAGACCGGCCCTGACCCGGGCCCGTGTCCCTCGCGGGGACCGCCGTCGTCCCGCCCCCCGTTCACGGGGGTGCGGCGGTCCCCGCGCTATTTCCTGCCCTCCTGGCGTCCCCCCCCGCCCCCGGAGGGCGTTTTTCTTGCCCTGCTGCATATCTTCATGCAGAGTTCGAGGTGGATGAATAGGGCGGAAGGGGGACGGCGTGAGTGACAGCCCGGCCGGACGGCTGCAGGCGCTCTTCGAAGGGCACCGGCTGACACCGACACAGCGGCGGATCGCGCACTGCATGGTGCGCCGGGCCGGCGATGTGCCGTTCCTGTCGAGCGTGGAGCTGGCCGAGCTCGCCGGCGTCAGCCAGCCCTCCGTCACCCGCTTCGCCGTCGCCCTCGGCTTCGACGGCTACCCCGCCTTGCGTCGCCATCTGCGCGAGGTCGCCCCCGCCGAGAAGACCGCGGCGGACGGCGGCGAGCACAACGAGTACCAGCAGGCCGTCCTCGCCGAGATCGAGAACCTGCGCCATCTCGCCGCGCTGCTCGCCGACCCCGCCCCCGTCGAGCAGGCCGGACGGCTGCTCGCCGCCTCCCGGCCGCTGCCCGTCCTCGGACTGCGCGCCGCCTCCTCGCAGGCGCGCGGCTTCGCGTACTTCGCCGCCAAGGTCCACCCCGACGTCCGCCTCCTCGACGAGGGCGGCTCGATGCTCACCGACCGTATCGACGCCGTCGTACGGGCCGGGGCCACCGCGCTCCTCTGCTTCGCGCTGCCCCGCCACCCCCGGGAGGTCGTGGAGGCGCTGGAGTACGCCCGGGCGGCCGGGCTGACCGTGGTGACGGTCGCCGAGTCGGCGTTCGCGCCCGTCGCCGCCCACAGCGACCTGCTGATCCCGGCCGCCGTCGGCACCGGCCTCGCCTTCGACACGGCCTGCGCTCCCATGCTGCTCGGCCGGGTGCTCCTGGAGGCGATGGCGGACGAACTGCCCGACGCCCAGGCGCGCCTCGAGGAGTTCGACACGAAGGCGGCGGCGCGGGGGCTCTTCGTGGACTAGGCAGGCCGATCGACGAGGGGGATGCGTGCTGAACAGGCGAAGGGCCGTGCGAGCGGCGGGCGTTGTGTGTGCCGTAGCCCTGATGAGCGGCTGCTCGTCGTACGACCCCGAACAGGCCAAGGCGTGGCAGCGGGACTACTGCACCAAGCTGGGATCCTGGCAGAAGGCGAGAAACGCCACGGATCCCAGCGTCGAGGCCGCGGGGTACGCGGCCATCGCCGTCGCCAAGGTGCTCGATCGGGAACACCTCGACCACGACGGCAGCCACGTTCTCGACGACACCGCGCGCGCGGTCACCGCCGGCGACGGGGAGGCCGAGGGGCGGGCGGTGGCCTACTGCGGCAGTTCAGGCTTCGAAACCCTGGTGAGATAGGCCGCGGGCCCGGCGGCTCAGATCTCCAGCTCGGACTCGATCTTCTTCAGCTGGTGGCGGGCCATCGCCAGGTTCGCGCGGTCCTTGTTCAGCGCCAGATACAGGAACAGGCCGTTGACGCCCCGCCCCTTGAGCAGACGGATCAGGTGGTACTGGCCGCCGAGCGTGATCAGGATGTCCTCGATCTCGTCCTGGAGGCCCAGCATCTCCATCGCCCTGACCTTGGCGCGGACCACGTCCGTGTTGCCCGCGGCCGCGACATCGAGGTCGAGCTCCTTGCCGCCGCCGATGGCGCCGAGCGCCATGCCGCTCGTGTAGTCGACCAGCGCGGCGCCGATCGCGCCGTCGATGGCGGCGGCTTCCTTGAGGGAGGTCTCGGTGTTCGCCATGGGTGTCGCACTTCCTTTTCGTGTTCGGGTGGAGCGTGTCAGGGGTGTCGGTTCAGTCCTTGCGTTCCAGCGCCCCGTCGACCAGCTCCCCTATCCGGGCGCTGGACCGCCGGGCCTCCAGATGAAGCCGCCCCACATTGATCCGGGGCTCGGCGAGCAGGGTGAGGACGGCCGAGCCGCCGGCCGCGTACGTGGCGACATAGCCGCGCTCGCCGCGCACGAGCAGCTCGCGGAAGCCGCCCTGTCCGGTGGACTCGGTCAGCCGCTGCGCGACGCCGAGGGCCGCCGCGGTCAGCGCGGCCACCCCCTCCGCCTCGGTGTCGACCGTCTCCTGGGCCAGGACCAGGCCGTCGGCGCTCGCCGCGAGCGCCCCGGTGAGCTGGGGCAGTCGGGCCCGCAGCCGTCTCAGCTCGCCGAGCACCTCGGCTTCTGCCGACATCAGTTGTCTCCTCTCGGCGCGCAGGCGCAGGGCACGCCTCATCACAGACTTGCCTCCAGGGCGTCACGGAGCCGGCGCAGCAGGGCGATGTCCGGATCGGCCCCGACCTCGGCGACCCAGGCCGGGACGGCGTGCTGGGCGGCCGGTACGGGGTCGGGCGGGGTCTCGACGAGGCCGGCGGCCGCGAGGCGGCGGACGTCGAGCAGCGTGTGGAAGGCCGGGCGGCCGAGCAGTCGCGCGATGTCCGCCGGGGTGCGGACCTCGTCCGCCGCGGCCAGCACCGCCCGCTGGCGCAGGCTCACCGTCTGCCCGGGAGCGGCCGCGCGGGGCACGACCGGGGCGGTGTCCACGGCCCCGTACGGCCAGACGGCGTCGAGCAGTTCACGGCGGCGTACGGTCTCGCGCTCGACGGCCTCGGTGGAGACCGGCCGCACCGAGCCGAACCAGTGGGCCACTCCGTAGCGGAAGCGGGTCGGACCGCCGGCCGGGGCGAGGGCGAAGAACGCCGCGTCGAAGACGGCGCCGAGGTGGCAGATCTCCAGCTCGCCGTCGCGCAGCCGGCCGCTGTCCACCAGGAACCGGCCGACCTCGCGGCGCGCCCCGGCCCGGTCGACGGCCTCGTCCCAGCGCTCGCGGGGCAGCCGGCCGCCGGCGGTCAGCAGGACGTCGAGGCCGGGGGCGGCGGGGCTCTCGGCGTGCACGACACGGCCGTCGACGAGGTAGAGCGTGCCGTGGTCGCGTAACAGCGCGCCGGTCGCGCGCTCGGCGGCGAGGCGGACGAGCATGGGGGAGACCGGGGTCGTGACGGGGGTCGTGACGGGGGTCGTGACGGGGCTCATCCGAGGACCAGCCTCTCGGCGAGGTCGCGCAGCCGGATCCGGGCGAGCGCGAGGTTGCCGGTGTCGCGGTCCAGCCAGAGGTGCAGGAACACGCTGCTGTCGAAGGCCGTCTCGACGAAGCGCAGGACGTGGTACCCGCCGCGGGTGGTGACGATCAGGTCCTCGACGGGCGGGCCCTTCGATAACTCCTCGCCGTCCTGGGGTGCGGCGCCCGCGAACGAGTCGTACTCCGCTGCCGCGCGGGCCAGTTCGGCCGACTCGGCGGCCGTCGTCTCATGGTCGCCGACCGGCGAGTCGCCCGCCGTGCCGAGGGCGAGCCCGCTGGTCCAGTCGACCAGCCAGGCCCCGCGTGCGCCCGGCAGGCCCATGGCCTCCAGCAGGCACTCGTCGATTCCGGGCACGCGGATTCCCCTCCCGATGCGGCGTGCGGGCGTACGGCAGTGACGGAGACGTTACTCAACGTTCCGGCCGTGGGGAGGAGTTCTGGCATTTTCCGCCGGAACATGCCGATGGGTTGCTTGAATGCGTCGATAGCTCGGCGCGGCGTCAGGTGCGGGGTCGGTGGCGGGGTCGGTGGCGGGGTCGGTGGCGGGGTCAGTGGCGGCGCTCCACCGAGGCCGCGATGTCGTCCAGGTCCTTCGCGAGCGCCCGGCTCACCGCCTTCGCGCCCAGCCCGCTCAGCAGCGTGGCGAGCAGCCCCATGCGGCTCCCCTCGGCCGGGGTCGCCGAGAACGTCAGCCGTACGGTCGTCGCCCCGGTCCCGTCCGGGCGCAGCGCGATCTCCGAGACGTAGTGCATGCCGTGCGAATCGGCCACCGTCACATAGCGGTCCGGCGGCTCGGCCTCGGTCACGGTCATCTCCTCCGTGGCCGCCTTGCCCATCATCCGCCGGGTCTCGCGCCAGCGCGTGCCCACCCCGAAGCCGCCCTCGGTCAGCACCTCGACCCGTTCCACACCGCTGAGGACCCGCTCCATGTCCTTCAGGTCCGTCAGCGCCTCCCAGACGGGCCCGGGAGACGCCTCGATCCGGCGTTCGACGACGACGCTCTTGGTAGCCATGGCTCCATGGAAGCACCGGGGTCCGACAGCCGCTCCCGATGTCCGGCGTTCGGCCTACGGCAGGTTCGGCCTACGGCAGGTTCGGCCTACGGCAGAAGGGCGTCCACCCGGTCCCCGCCCGCCTCGGCGACGATCTCGTCGAGCGTCTGGGCCCGCCGGACGGTCGCGAACACCACCCTGTCCTCCTCGGCCGTGAAGCCGTGGACGGCGGGCCGGACCAGGCTGTTGTACGCGTAGTGGTGGGCGAAGTAGTAGGCGCCGGTGTCCGGTACGACGACGATGTCGTCCGGCCGCAGCAGCGGCAGCTCCAGCGCGGTGGCCAGCAGGTCTCCCGCGAAGCAGGCGGGTCCGGCCACGTCCTGGACGGTCTCCTCCCCGGTGCGGGGCCGGCCCTCGGAGTCGTACGCGAGGACGCGCAGCGGCCAGGACGGCGGGTCGTAGACGGTACGGGTGGCGACCTGCACGCCCGCGTGGGTGACCGCGATGGGGCGGGCGCCCGAGGTCTTGGTGTACTCGACGCGCGCCAGGATCGTGCCGTGCTTGGCGAGCAGCGAGCGGCCGAACTCGGTGACCAGGCCGTACCG
Organism: Streptomyces vilmorinianum; assembly: GCF_005517195.1. Classification (NCBI taxonomy): domain Bacteria; kingdom Bacillati; phylum Actinomycetota; class Actinomycetes; order Kitasatosporales; family Streptomycetaceae; genus Streptomyces; species Streptomyces vilmorinianum. The sequence goes on from NZ_CP040244.1 coordinate 920,897, forward strand.
CCCGTCGAGGAGCCCCGGGGCGGTCGTGGCGAGCAGCTCGGCGTACTCCGCGTAGGTCGGCGTCTCCTCGTCGGAGACGAAGTTCACCGGCAGTCCGCCACCGATGTCGATGGTGTCGATCTGCTGCCGCCCGGCCTTGGTGTTGATCTCCTCCGCCAGGGCGTAGGCCGCCGCGACCCCCTCGGCCATCAGGGCGAGCGGGATGCCCTGGGAGCCGGTGTGGGTGTGCAGCCGGCGCAGCCAGGGCCGGTCGAGGAAGGCCTGGACGACCGCCTCGCGCGCGCCTTCGTCGCGCAGCGCGACGCCGAACTTCGAGGTGGCGGTCGCGGTCGACAGCGCCTCGATCGTACCCGCCCCCACCTGCGGATTCACCCGCAGGCCGAGCGGGCTGGCGGTCGGCGCCGAGGCGACGAGCGCGTCGAGCCTGGCCACTTCCTGGAGGTTGTCGGCGTTGACGGCGATCCCGAGGGCCAGGGCCTGGCGCAGCTCCGCGGCTGTCTTGGCGGGCGAGTCGAGCACCGTACGGGACGGGGGCACGCCGGCCGCGTGGGCGAGGGCCATCTCGCCGGGGCTCGCGACCTCGACGCCGAGCCCGCAGTCGTACAGCAGGCGCAGGACGGGCACGAGGGGGCACGCCTTCACGGCGAAGGCGTGCAGGACCGGGGCGTCGGTGACGGCGGCGAACGCGGAGACGAGGGCGGCGGCCGAGGCGCGGATGCCGGCGGTGTCGAGGAGGGCGACGACGGGTTCGGAGGGGGAGAGGAGGCCTTGTTCGACGGCGGCCCGGACGGCCTGATCGCGACGGTAGGAAGCCATGTCTCCATCCCACCACCGGGTCGGGTGAGGCCGCAGCTGTTGACTACAAGTATTCAGGAGGTCAGGATGTGAATATCCGCATCACATCCTGCATCACATCTCTGCTGTAGGCGTCGCCGGAGGAGGCAACCCCATGTCAGGACCCCGCCCCGTACGGGCCCCGCGCGGTACGGAACTGAGCGCCCTGGGATGGCAGCAGGAGGCCGCCCTCCGGATGCTGCAGAACAACCTCGACCCCGAGGTCGCCGAGCACCCCGACAAGCTCGTCGTCTACGGCGGCACCGGCAAGGCCGCCCGCGACTGGCGCTCCTTCGACGCCATGGTCCGCACCCTGAGGACCCTCAAGCAGGACGAGACCATGCTGGTCCAGTCCGGCCGCCCGGTCGGCGTCATGCAGACGCACGAGTGGGCCCCGCGCGTCCTCATCGCCAACTCCAACCTGGTCGGCGACTGGGCGAACTGGGAGGAGTTCCGGCGCCTGGAGCAGCTCGGTCTGACCATGTACGGCCAGATGACGGCCGGCTCGTGGATCTACATCGGCACGCAGGGCATCCTGCAGGGCACGTACGAGACCTTCGCCGCCGTCGCCGCGAAGAAGTTCAACGGGACGCTGGCGGGGACGATCACCCTGACCGCGGGTCTCGGCGGCATGGGCGGCGCCCAGCCGCTCGCCGTGACGATGAACGACGGCGTCGCGATCTGCATCGACGTCGACCCGCGCGCCATCGAGCGCCGCATCGAGCACCGCTACCTCGACGTGAAGGCCGACAGCCTCGCCCACGCCCTCGCCCTGGCCGTCGAGGCGCGCGACGCCCGCCGTCCGCTCTCCATCGGCCTCCTCGGCAACGCCGCGGAGCTGCTGCCGCAGATGCTCGCCGAGGGCGCCCCGATCGACATCGTGACCGACCAGACCTCGGCCCACGACCCGCTGTCGTACCTCCCGATCGGCATCGACTTCGACGACATGGCGTCGGCCGCGGCCAAGGACCCGGCGGGCTTCACCACCCGCGCGCGTGAGTCGATGGCCAAGCACGTCGAGGCCATGGTCGGCTTCATGGACGCCGGCGCCGAGGTCTTCGACTACGGCAACTCGATCCGCGGCGAGGCGCAACTGGCGGGCTACGACCGCGCGTTCGCCTTCCCCGGCTTCGTGCCGGCCTACATCCGCCCGCTGTTCTGCGAGGGCAAGGGCCCGTTCCGCTGGGCCGCCCTGTCGGGTGAGGCCTCCGACATCCACAAGACGGACCGCGCCATCCTCGACCTGTTCCCGGAGAACGAGTCCCTCCACCGCTGGATCAAGATGGCCGGCGAGCGCGTCCACTTCCAGGGCCTGCCCGCCCGCATCTGCTGGCTCGGCCAGGGCGAGCGCGACAAGGCCGGCGACATGTTCAACGACATGGTCGGCAACGGCACCCTCGCCGCGCCCCTCGCCATCGGCCGCGACCACCTGGACTGCGGCTCGGTCGCCTCCCCGTACCGCGAGACCGAGGCCATGCTCGACGGCTCCGACGCGATCGCCGACTGGCCCCTCCTGAACGCCATGGTGAACGTCGCCTCCGGCGCGTCCTGGGTCTCCATCCACCACGGAGGCGGCGTCGGCATGGGCCGTTCCATCCACGCGGGCCAGGTCTCGGTCGCCGACGGCACGAAGCTGGCCGGCGAGAAGATCCGCCGCGTGCTCACCAACGACCCGGGCATGGGCGTCATCCGCCACGTCGACGCGGGCTACGAGATCGCGGAGCGGGTCGCCGACGAGAAGGGCGTCCGCGTCCCGATGCGCGAGGGCGACGACGCGTGAGTGCCAGCTTCCACGCCATGTGGACGTCGCTGCGGCCCATCGGCCGCAGCGACGCCTCGGGCGGCTACCGCCGCTACGCCTGGACCGGCGCCGACGCCGACTGCCGGCTCTGGTTCCGGATGCAGGCCGAGGCCCGCCGCCTCGACGTCGAGACCGACCGCAACGGCAACCAGTGGGCCTGGCTCGGCGACCCGACCGCCGGTGACGCCGTCGTCACCGGCTCGCACCTGGACTCCGTCCCCGACGGCGGCGCCTTCGACGGCCCCCTCGGCGTCGTGTCCGCCTTCGCCGCCCTCGACGAACTCCGCTCCCGCGGGGTCCGGTTCAAGCGCCCCCTCGCCATCGTCAACTTCGGCGACGAGGAGGGCGCCCGGTTCGGCCTCGCCTGCGTCGGCTCCCGCCTCACCGCGGGCCGGCTGACGAAGGAGAAGGCGTACGAGCTGCGCGACGCCGACGGCATCAGCCTCCCGCAGGCGATGGAGGCCGCCGGCTACGACCCCGAGGCCATCGGCCCCGACCCCGAGCGCCTCGCCCGGATCGGCGCCTTCGTCGAACTCCACGTCGAGCAGGGCCGCGCCCTGGACCTGTCCGGGGACTCCGTCGGCATCGCCTCCGCGATCTGGCCGCACGGCCGCTGGCGGTACGACTTCGCAGGCGAGGCCAACCACGCCGGCACCACCCGCCTCGTCGACCGCCGCGACCCGATGCTCACGTACGCCGAGACCGTCCTCGCCGCCCGCCGCGAGGCCGAACTCGCGGGCGCCGTCGCCACCTTCGGCAAGATCGCGGTCGAGCCGAACGGCGTCAACGCCATCCCGTCCCTCGTCCGCGGCTGGCTCGACGCCCGCGCCGCCGACCAGGAGTCCCTGGACGCGGTGATCGCCGGCGTCGAGGCCGCGGCACGTTCGTACGCGGAACGCCACGGCATCGACCTCGCCGTCGTCCAGGAGTCGTTCACGCCGGTCGTCGAGTTCGAGCACGCCCTGCGGGACGAGCTCGCCGGGATCCTCGGCGAGAAGACCCCCGTTCTCGGGACGGGCGCGGGACACGACGCCGGAATCCTCTCCGGCTCGGTCCCGACCGCCATGCTGTTCGTACGGAACCCCACCGGTGTCTCGCACTCCCCGGCCGAGTTCGCGGCCGAGGACGACTGCGTGGCCGGTGTCCTCGCACTCGCCGACGTACTGGAGGGTCTCGCGTGCGCGTGACGTACTGGCTGGAGCACGCCTGGCTCGACACGAACGTCGAGCCGGGCGTGGCGCTCGAGGTCGCCGACGGTCGGATCACGGCGGTACGCACGAGGCTGGAGGTTCCGCCCCCGGGCGCCGTCGTCCTGCGCGGCCTGACGATCCCCGGCCTCGCCAACGCCCACTCGCACGCCTTCCACCGGGCCCTGCGCGGCACAGTCCAGGTCGGCTCCGGCACGTTCTGGACCTGGCGCGAGGTGATGTACCAGGTCGCGTCCCGGCTGACCCCGGAGACGTACCACGCCCTCGCACGGGCGGTGTACGCCGAGATGGCGCTGGCCGGCATCACGGCCGTCGGCGAGTTCCACTACCTCCACCACGCGCCCGGCGGCACCCCCTACGCCGACCCCAACGCGATGGGCGAAGCGCTCATCGCGGCGGCGGCCGACGCGGGCATCCGGATCACCCTCCTCGACACGGCGTACCTCTCCTCGGGCTTCGGCGCGGCCCCCGACACCCACCAGCTCCGCTTCTCCGACGGCACGGCGGACGCGTGGGCGGAGCGCGTCTCGCGGCTGAAGGAGAGCGAGGGCGTACGGATCGGGGCGGCCATCCACTCGGTGCGGGCGGTCCCGGCGGACCAGCTGGCGACCGTGGCGAGCTGGGCGCGCGAGCGCAGCGCCCCGCTCCACGTCCACCTCTCGGAGCAGACCGCCGAGAACGACGCCTGCCTCGCGGCCCACGGCCGTACCCCCACCCAACTCCTCGCGGACCACGGGGTGCTCGGCCCTCTGACGACGGGCGTCCACAACACGCACCTCACGGACACGGACATCGCGCTCCTCGGCTCCTCGACGACAGGCACCTGCATGTGCCCGACGACCGAACGCGATCTCGCGGACGGCATCGGCCCGGCGGTCGCCCTCCAGCGCGCCGGCTCCCCGCTGTCGCTCGGCAGCGACAGCCACGCGGTCATCGACCTCCTGGAGGAGGCGCGGGCCATGGAGCTCAACGAGCGCCTGCGCTCCCGCACCCGCGGCCACTGGACGGCGGCCGCGCTGCTGAGGGCCGCCACCGCCGACGGCCACGCGGCCCTCGGCTGGGGTGAGGCGGGCGCTCTGGAGCCGGGCGCGCTCGCCGACTTCACGACGATCGCCCTGGACTCGGTCAGGACAGCGGGGCCGGCACCGCGTCTGGCAGCCGAGACGGCGGTATTCGCAGCGTCGGCCTCGGACGTGCGGCACACGGTCGTGGGCGGACGTCATGTCGTACGGGACGGGGTCCACCAGTCCGTACCGGACGTGGCCGGCGCCCTCGCGGACTCGATCGCCGCCCTGCGCGGCTGAAGGAGACACTTCTCATCATGAACACGGGCCCCGCGGCGACGAACAACCCGGCGGCGATCTCCGCCCCCACGAGCGTGAACAGCGCCGTGGCGACGGCCGCCACCGCCATCGTCAACATCGCCAGTCTGGTCACGAATGATCCCTCCCTCGGTGATGGAAGCCCGCTGGGCCTGATCCAGGACGCGGCCGTCGTCATCGACGGCGACCGTGTCGTCTGGGTCGGTGAATCCAGCAAAGCACCCGCCACTGACAACCGGGTCGACGCGGGCGGCCGGGCGGTGATCCCGGGGTTCGTGGACTCCCACTCGCACCTGGTCTTCGCCGGCGACCGGACGGCCGAGTTCAACGCGCGCATGTCCGGCCAGGCGTACGCGGCGGGCGGCATCCGCACGACGGTGGCGGCGACGAGGGCGGCGAGCGACGAGGCGCTGTCGGCGAACGTGGCCCGTTTCATGGCGGAGGCCCTGCGCCAGGGCACGACCACCTTCGAGACGAAGTCCGGCTACGGCCTCACGGTCGAGGACGAGGCGCGCGCCCTGCGCATCGCCGCCGCCCACACCGACGAGGTCACCTACCTCGGCGCCCACATCGTCTCGCCCGACTACGCCGACGACCCGGCCGCGTACGTCGACCTCGTCACCGGGGAGATGCTCGACGCCTGTGCGCCGTACGCCCGTTGGGTCGACGTCTTCTGCGAGAAGGGCGCCTTCGACGGGGACCAGGCGCGGGCGATCCTCACCGCCGGCAAGGCCAAGGGCCTGCACCCGCGCGTCCACGCGAACCAGCTCTCGTACGGCCCCGGTGTCCAGCTGGCCGTGGAGCTGGACGCGGCCAGCGCCGACCACTGCACGCACCTGACGGACGCCGACGTCGACGCCCTGGCGTCGGGGAACACGGTCGCGACGCTCCTCCCGGGCGCGGAGTTCTCCACCCGCGCCCAGTGGCCGAACGCCCGCCGCCTCCTGGACGCGGGCGCGACGGTGGCGCTGTCGACGGACTGCAACCCGGGCTCGTCCTTCACCTCCTCGGTGCCGTTCTGCATCGCGCTCGCGGTACGGGACATGGGCATGACCCCCGACGAGGCCGTCTGGTCCGCCACCGCCGGCGGCGCGGCGGCCCTGCGCCGCACGGACATCGGCCGCCTCTCCCCGGGCGCCACCGCGGACCTGACCTTCCTGGACGCGCCGTCCCACGTGCACCTCGCGTACCGCCCGGGGGTCCCGCTGGTGACCGAGGTGTGGCGCCGGGGAGCCCGCGTGGTCTGACCGTGGTCCGTCCGTGACCTGATCGCCGCCATGACGACGTGGCGAGGTCAGGCCCTGAGATCGCGCTCCCTCAGCTCCTTGACCACGCGACCGACGGTGGCGAAGTCGTCGTCGACATGAAGGACGGTCAGGTCGTGGTGGACGGCCGTGGCGCAGACCAGCAGGGCGATCGCTCCGGCCGACCTGTGCTGGCCGTGCTGGGTCAGCTTGTACTGGGCGGTGTCGACCCAGCGCCAGCCGTGCTTGGGCACGGCGGCGGGGAGGCACAAGGCGTCCAGCTCGTCGGCCAGCTCGTCGCGATGAGCCGGCCCGGTGGCCGAGTAGAGGAACTCCGTTCTCGTCGGTTCGCAGAGTCGGAAGGCTCCCGCGCCGATATGGCCCTCCCAGGCCGCGAGGGCGCCAGGAGTGCGGAAGAGATGCCAGAGCGCGGAGGTGTCCAGCAGGTAGGAGTTCATTCGAACGCGGCCTTGCGCGCCCGCTTGGCGGCCTCATGCGCGGCTGCGGCTTGATCGAACTCCCCGCGAGCCCCGCGTTCGGCGAGTCTCTCCGCTGCCTGAAGACGCTCGATGCGCTGCACGTACTCGCGGAGTGCCGTATTCACGGTCTCCTTCTTCGTGCGCGTCCCCATCAGCTTCATCGCGGCTTCCAGGAGCGTCTCGTCAAGGTCGATCTGGGTGACGGCCATGGCTCCTCCAGCGATGTGGATGATGTATCTCATCGATGTACATCGTCCTGGCAACCCCGGCAGAGTCCCTGGTCAGCGCCACGGAAGGCCCGGTCGCAGCGGTCGCAGTTCTGCAGCGGCAGGAGCTTGGGGGCCTCCCGCGCGGGCGGCAGCTCGGGTGGCAGCCACTCCCGCAGCCGATACGCGAGGAGTCTGGCGGGCCAGCGAATGGTCCCGGCGGGAAGCCCCGCGCACAGGGTCCGGGCCACGGCTTCGGGGGTGAGCCCGCGCGCCAGCCACGCATGGGTACCGGCCGCCAGCCGCCGTACGTCGTTCTCCGAGAGCAGCAGCCGTGGCTCGCGCTGCCGAAGACCCGCGAGCAGAGCTGCGGCGGGCCGTAACTCCTCGGTGAGCTCGGGCACTTCGGGCTCAGCAGGCACCGGCCGCGACTCCCGCCGCGGGGGCCGGGCGCGCTTCACCAGGTCGACCGGGTGCGGGTTCTCGTACCAGGTCGTGACGGTGGCGAGCTTGGCCCCCTCACCCCGTACCACCTGCCGCTTCAGATACCCGGCGGCCTCCAACTCCCGCAGCGCCCTGGCGATCCGGGCCGCGCCCTCCCGGAAGCGGGCGGCGAGGACGGTGATGCCGACGAGGGCGCCGTCGGGCAGCGACTGGATGTAGACGCCGATGCCGATCGCGCAGGCGGACAGGTCTTTGTGCTGGGCGAGATGGTTGCCCACGACGGTGAACTTCTCGTCGTGACGGTGACGTACGTGCGTCACACCAGCGCGAGAGGTCGTACGCGTACTAAACTGCGTCGCAGTCATAGGGAAGGTCTCTTCTTCCTGAGTGATCAGGCCCTCGACCGGGATGCCAGTCCCGCCGGGGGCCGAAATCTTTTACGGCATATGCAAGTTGGCGCGACCGTACCGCGCCGACCGGCCGTTCTGCCACATAGTCACCCGAAGGTGTGAGCTGTCGGGTTTGGACGGAAGTGGTTCTTCCTCCAGTCCTTTCAACGGGATGTCGTGGACAGCCGATCGCCCCCGCCCCGCATCGCGGAAACCCGAACCCGGCCGCCAACGCCCCGACTCCCCGAGCGCCACACGCAGCCATTCCAGACTGTCCTGCGCCAAGAGCTCGTCGGCCAGGCGGTTCGCCGTCTCCGTGGTGATCCGTCGCCGGCTGTTGTCGATCCAGCGCTGGGCGTTCTCGTAACCCTGCGTCTTGTACTCGATGCCCTGCAGCAGGCACTCGAGCTTGTCGGCGTCGCGGGCGCAGACCGCCTCGGGCGACTCCTTCGCCTCGTACTCCCCGACCAGATCCCGGATGGCGGAGGCGAGAACCTCGGGCATGCCGGCCGTCTGATCGGCGGTGACCTCGCGGGGGTCGGCACCTGCCGCGTACTTCTTCCCCAGGTAGTTCACATCCCCGGTCCGCGCCTCCTGGGTGTCGTGCCACACGGCCAAGAACGCGGCGCGGGCCGGATCGGCCCCTTCGAGCTTTGCGATGACCGAGGCGATCAGCGCCGTACGCCAGGAGTGCTCCGCCACACTCTCCGGGTCACGAACCCCGGCCATCCACCAACCGGTGCGCCGCGCGTGCTTGAGCGTTCCCGCCTCGTACAGGAAGTGCGCCACAGCGGACAGTTCGTCGTCAGCCACCGTCCGTCTCCTCTCACGCCTCCGCGAGGCGGATCGCGTACCGGATGCCTTCGAGCTCCCGACGCGCCCGCGTCGACGGCCCGGTGCCATCCAACATCATCGGGAGCCGGTCACGCAGGGACCGAGCCGCAGCGGAACGGTGCGTCAGCAGGTCCGGCCTGGAGGCGATCAAGGCCCACAGCGTGTGTACGTTGAGGTCGAAGAATCCGTGGCTCGGCGTCAGGCCGCGCACGAGGTGGTCCATCAGCCTGTCGCCGCGCCAGGGTCCCCAGTCGGGCCGGGCGATGAAATCGTCCGAGAGCTCGACGTGGGCCGACTCCCCGATCCAGTAGGCCCAGTAATTCAGATTGGCCCTCTCGCCCGCTTCGCTCGCGGTGAGCGTGGTGGCGATGAAGTAGTCCATGCGTTCCTGATCGCCGTGCCGGGCGGCCACCGTTGCGACGGATCGGTCATTGAGCCACCGGGAAAGCCAGTCACTCGGCCGTTCCGTCCGTTGCTGGTGGGCGAGCCAGGCGGAGGTGTCGGAGGCAAGGTCGTACCCCGCGAGGTAGAGGGCCTGACGCCGCAGCAGGAACTGTTCAGGTCTGCGGGCCTGTTCGGCGGTTTCCCGCATCAGGGCGAAGAATCGACCGCGCTCCGTCGCGCCCAGAGCCGGCCCGGTCGGCACCGGACCACGACGTGGTCGGGGAGGGGGTGGCAGAGACCGCAGCGGAGTCGGAGGTACGCCACTGAGCGGCCAGGACAGCAGCTCTACGGGCTCGCGCCGCAGTACCCATGCTCCGAGCGGATTGTCACTGTGGGCCACCTTCCGGCCCAGCAGGTCGGTCAGCAGCACGTCTGCTTCCAATGCCCTCTGGACGGTGGACATGAGGGAGGGTGGAGCGCCCTCCCTCATGAGCAGTCCCTGGTGGGTCAGCATCTGGCCGACCGGTACGGCGGTCAGCGGGCGGCGGCCCGACTCCCAGCCGGCGACGGTGTCGACCGCGACCTGCAACAACTCCGCGAGGGTGTCCTGGGTGTGCCCGAGCTGCTCACGCACGACCCGGAAGACAGAGCCGGCGACGGTGCATCCAGGGGGCGCGCCGTGGCGTTCCCTGCCGAGCGTACGCGGAGCAACGAGGCTGGGAGATCGCCGGTATCTGGATCGACCTGGGCGATCACGCGCTTGCGGACACCCGTCCCGAGTCCGACGCCTTGTGCCGCGCCATGGCGGCGACTCCGGGGCCAGTCGTCTGCCTTGTCGACGATCTGGACCGTCTCAACCGCGCGGCGGGCCACAGAGCGGTCATGCGACGCCGCGTTGCCGCGGCCGGCCTGTTAACCGAACCAACTCGGCTGTCTTCGCAGGTCAGGACGGGTATCTGCTAGCTTCCCGATGTGCTTGATGAGCAGCGGTCCGGAAGGGACCTGAGGAACTTCGTCCTGCCCGAGTTAGGCCAGCTACTGCTCTACCTCAAGGAGCTGATGGCGAGGGACAGCTCGCCGTTGACGCCACGTTCGTACGGCATGGATCTGCTGCGCTGGTTCCGGTTCTTATGGGCGCTCGGGATCGAGTGGGACCGTGCGACCCGGGAAGACGCCCGGGACTTCATGTTGTGGATGAAGGTGGCGGACAAGCCGAAGCGCATCCATTGGCGCCATCGCGGCAAGGCTCTCTCCGAGGTCCCGTCGCCTCGCAGTGACAGGCCGGCACCAGGTACGCCGAATCCGGTGACTGGAAAGCACACGGTCGGGACCAAGTACTCGCCGGCAACCCGGGCTCATTGCGAGACGGTGCTTCGGGAGTTCTACAACTTCCATCTGGAATGAAAACACCGGTTCGTTGCTGGTGAATCCCTTCCCGTTGGTCCGTGGGCGCCGCTTGCCCCAGCTCCGGACACAGCGTGATGGTGAGAAGAAGCACCGCAACCGACGCACGGGCCTCTACCGGCCCACCGTTCCGCAGCGGGTCCCGCGGCGGATTCCCGACGAGATGTACACCAAGGTCTTCGCCGGGCTCCGTTCTCATCGTGACCGCGCCTTGCCGGCCTTCTGGGTCGCCACTGGCGCCCGCGCCGAGGAACTGCTCACGGTCAAGCAGGGCGGAGCGGTTGTCGGCGAGCAGACCGTCAGTGTGATCCGCAAGGGCACCCGCGACTACCAGGACCCGGCCGCAACCTGGACGCGTTCGTCTGGCTGCGGCTCTACCAAGAGTCCGCCTGGAAGAAGGGCGTCCCCCGGGGCCGTCACCATCCGCTGTGGTGGACGCTGCGGCGCCCATGGCGGCCGCTGGAATACGACGCGGCGCGCATGATGTTCAACCGCGCCAACGATCTCCTGGGCGCCAACTGGACCCTTCACGATCTGCGGCACACGGCGACGTTCCTCATGCTCGATGACCCGAACATGCCGCCGGTCTACGTGCAAAAGATCCTCGGCCGCAAGTACCTGTCGACCCTGGACATTTACAAGCGTCCGAACAGGGGCGACGTCATCAGAGCCGGCCTCGCCCACCACGCCCGTCAGGAGAAGCCAGCCCAACTCGACGCCCAGATCTCCCGCAAGCAGGAGTCTGTCGACCTAGGCATTCCTACCTTCCGGGAGATCGTTGCTCGCACCACTGCGGCGGCCACCCCGCCGGAGCCTGCGTGACTGATGAGGATCTGTGACATCGGCCAGTGCCGCTCTTCGCTCCCTGCTTGATTGCCGGAGGCAACGGTGGCCGGGGTCGCCCGTGCTGTGTCGGGTGCTGGTGCCGGTGTCGGCGTACGGGCTTATCTCCTCAGCCCGATACGAGCGAACGTCCTCGGCTGCCTGGCTGCCGCATGGCCGGGGCCAGCCGGATAGCCAGCCAGCCTCAGGACAGGGCGGTTGGACAAGGGTGGGGCGTAGCCCCGTCGTGCAGCGACGTCCGGTTGTTGGCGTACACGCTGAACTGCGGGCGCGAAGGAACCGGGTTGCGAGACGGTCGAAAGCTGCGGTCGAATCGGGCCGCCTGTGCATCTGCCGCCCGGGCAGGGAGGGATCGGTTCATGGACGAGACGACAGCGCTGGACAACGTGCTGCAACAGGCACATGTGGTTCAGGTCAGCTCGGTGAACGGGGTCGGGGCCGGCGGGGAAATCCGGGTGGATCTCTCCGATCCGGCGGAGTCGGCCCAGCTCAGGACGGCCATGGCCGTGGAGTCGCTGCCCGGGTTCCACTGCATGTGCCTCGGGGACGTCCGCTTCGAGGTGTTCGACCCGCCCGGTGAGCGGCTTGCAGCCGTCGTCCTGCACCACGGGGCGACACTGAGGTGGGAGGCGTGGGAGAGCGACGTCGTCCTCGCTGACGGCCGCCTGCTCCTGGCCTGGCTGGACGGGCACGGCATGCCTGGCCCCATGCAGCAGTTCGAGGCCGCCCGGCTACGGGCACAGAAAGGGACCGAAGAGGAGCGCAACTGGCTGGCTGCGATGCCCGCCGGGCTGGAAGGGCTCGCCGACCGGATCCTCGGCCTCTCCCGCACCGGCGGCAGTCCCTCCCCCGCATTGCTCGCGGAACTCACAGACCAACTGCACCTGATGTTCCCCGACCCGGTGGAGCGGGTGCTGGCCCTGCTCAACTGGTGCGGATCCGGTGGCGGCCGCTGCTCCGGATACCCAGTCCACGAGGGCGTGCCCGGCGAGCTGCTCGGCAGGATGCCGATCGCCGACCTGCTCGCCGCCCTGGCCGACCCGCGGGCCGAGGAGCGGCACGACGCCGGGGCCGTGCGCCATCTGGTGGGCTGGAAGACCCGCCCACGCCAGAAGCGGGACGTCGCCCGCCTACCCGAACCGCTCCGCGTCCGTCTGCTGGCGCACGCCCGCCGCTGTGGAGACTCCGACAAACAGGTCCGCGCCGAACGGTGGTTGGGACCCCCGCGGGCCTGAGAAGTCGGGCGACCCTGGCTGTGGGGACGTGTCGCTGTACCTCACTGGCCACGTTCAGGTATACGCCGACAGCCGGCCCTCGCCCGGAATCAGCGTCGTGAAATCATCCAGCGATGACTGAACCGAGCAGCGACGACGGCCGGACCTTCCGGCGCGAGACCGAGCGGGTCGTCAACGAGATCGCCCAGGGGCTCCGCACGTTGGACGCTGGTGTGAGGTGGTTCTCCGACCTCGCCCCGACACGCCAGCAGATGGTTCTACAGGAAGTCGCTGGCTATGCGATGCAGGCGCACACTACAGCTGCGGACGGCCGTGCGGGGGTGGCGCGGTCTGGTGTGAAGCCCACGGCTAACCCCTCGGTCATGATCTGCATGGACCCGCCCCGCTACGGGTTCGCGGGCCTGCCCTCCGCCGAACACGTCAAGGCGTTCCGCGTCCTCGTTTCCGTGTTCGCCGTTGCGGACACTCGCCGCCGCGAGAGGTACTGCAAATGCGCCTGCGGACATGCATGGCACAACCTGCCGGCGGCGACCGAGCGGCCGTAGCATCGGCCGTTCCAGCTCGGGCTGGGCTGGTTATCGAGCGGTCCCTCCTGAGTGACATCCGTTCGCAGGTCAGCGTTGCGGGTGGGGAGAAGTGTGAGCAGGCCTGGGAAACCTCTGAGTATCGGGTGGGGAATTCAACGGGCCTCATCATCTCCCTGTCGTCCAAGTACGGAACGCCCCTGGTAGTTCGGAGAAGGTGGGTACTGCGCGACGACGTCCGGTGACAGCGACCGCGCGGACGGCCTCGCACGGCCGGCTGCCAGGGCCGACACTCCCTCCGAAGCCCTGGACAACCTGCTATGGCTTCAGGAGTCCCGTGAGGCCCGTGAACGTGACCGCCAGGCGCACAGCTGAGTTCGTACGCCCACGAGGGCTCGTGCGCCGGGGATGGCCCCAGGTCCGCTGACTGAGCGCTTCACGTTCCCGGGCACCGCCGGTGACTCGTCGGCTGTGAAATCCACGAGCCGTTTCGGTCACGGCCCAGGCAGGATGCCCTCCGTGAACCATGTCCTGTGCGGCCTCGCTGCCAATGCCGCTCTGCCGTCCGAGCTGGTCGACCGGCTGATCGCGGTCGCGGATGCCGACATCGCCGCAAGCCTCGCCGGCCGCGCGGACCTCAGCCGTGCGCAGGCGGTCGCGTTGGTCTCGCGCGTCGAGGAGAGCGCTGTACAGCTTGTGTACGAGGGCCGGCTGACCGCCGCCGATGTTGATCCGGCGGCACACCCGGACGCCGCCCTCGCCCTGCTCGACGAGCGCTCCGGCAGACCGGAGTGGGCGCGGCTGTTCGCGGTGGATCCGGTCCTTGAGCACCGGGAGAAGCTGGCCGCCTGCTCCGGTCTCCCGGCCGATGTGGTGGAGACGGCTCGCCGCGGACTCGGACGTACGCGTCGTCGCGGAGCTCGCGTTGTGGACCACGCCGGACGTCGCCGCCCGGCTTGCGGGGCATCCGCACGCCGAGGTCCGCCGTGCGGTGGCGGCCAACGAGGCGACGCCCCCGGCCGTACTGGCGGCGCTGATCACCGGCGAGGGGCTGCCTCCCGCCCAGCGGTGCCTGGTCTGCGACCGAGAGAAGACGCCGTTCGCGCACGACCCTCACTGCCAGAGGCTCGACTGCGATCTGCTGCCGGGTGCCTTCTGCGACGGCTCCCACGGGTCCACCGTGCTCGACCTGCAGCAGGCGGCACTGCGGAACCCCGCCACACCGACCGAAGCCGTCGTCGGTTTCGCCGACCACCCTTCCACGCTGCTGCGCTGGGCAGTCGCCGCACGCCCCGACCTGCCCTTGGAAGTGAGCGGACGGCTCGCCCTGGATTCCAATCCCGGTGTCCGAGCCGACCTCGCCGAGAATCCCGCGATCGACGACGCCCTGATCCGCGCGCTGGCCGGCGACCGTGGCGACGATGTGCGGCGCGGGCTCGCGCACAACCCGAACGTGCCACTCGACGTGCTCATCCAACTGGCCGGCACCACCAAGATCGGCGCCACCCTGCTGCCGCGCATCGCCACCGCCTCTCCCGCCGAGGTCGAGGAGCTGGCCCGGTCGCCGATCCCGGCCGTGCGCATGCTCCTGGCCCAACGACGCGATCTGCCGGCCGAGATCCGCGACGCCCTGGCCACCGACCCCGATGCGAAAGTGGTCAAGTCCATCGCCCCGCACCCGGGCCTCTCCGAAGCGCAGTTGCGCGCCATGGTGGACCGGCACGGAGCCCGGGTCATCGCCAAGGTGGCGGTCAACCCGGACGCGACTCCGCCGCTGCTGGAAGACCTGGCCCGGCACGAACCCCCGGTGAAGAAGGCGTTCCGCGAGATCGCCCGGCACCGCAACGCGACAGCCCCGGCGCTGCTCGCCTGCTTGGCGGAGGAACAGGCGCGGCCCATAGCCGCCGGCCATCCGGCCCTCTCGCCGCCGGTCATCGCAGAGCTGCTCACCGACCCCGACTGGCAGGTGGTGGAAGCGGCGGCGGCCAATCCGTCGCTGCCGCTCGCCGTGATGGACGAACTCACCCAGACGCTGGACTGATCCGGGCGCCCGCCACCAACGCCACCGCCGCGTCCAGGCGGGCCAGTTCCGTCGCGTCCAGGTGCGGGTCCGCCGACCGGCGGCGGTGGGCCTCCGGCAGAGGGAGCGGGCCGGGGGACGCGTGGGAGAGCAGCGCTGTGAGGCCCGCGCGGGCGCCCTCCGCGTACGGGGCCGGGGAGACCGCGACCTCCGCCAGGATCAGGGACGACATCGCCCAGTCCAGGGCCGGGTCGCCGCGCTCCGAGGTGCGCCAGTCGATCACGACGGGGCCCTCCGGGGTCAGCATCACGTTGCCCGGGTGGAGGTCGAGGTGGAGGAGTGGGGGCGCGGGCGGGAGGGTGTGGAGGCGGTGGAGGAGGTCGGCGAGGAGGGCGGCCGCCGTCTCCGGGGTGACCGTTCCGGCGAGCAGGGCGTCGAGGAGGGAAGGGCCGGCCAGGCGCCGCATCACCAGGTCCGGGCCCGATGCCGAGCGGACCCGGGGGACCGGGTAGCCGTGGGACGCCAGGTGCGTCATCGTCGCCGCCTCGCGCGCCACGTCCCCGCCGTCCCGGTAGCGGCGCAGCACCCACTCGTCGTCCAGCGCGAACACGTCCGCCGTCCGGCCCGTGCCGATGAGTACCCCCGTATCCATGGCGCGCAGCCTAGATGATCGATCCCAAGGGATGTCGGTGACTGTGTACCGAGGTCCCGCTGGTACGCCGACCGCGGTGACGACCACAACGTCTACCGCCGCCAGGTCCGTGAGATGGGCATCCGCCCGCTCATCGCCCGGCTCGGCACCGGGCACGGAAGCGGCCCGGGCAAGAACCGCTGGGTCGTCGAAGCGGCCTTCGCACTTCTGCGCTGGTTCTGCCGACTGCGTATCCGCCGGGAAATCCGCGCCGACACCCACCAGGCCTTCCTCACCCTCGGCTGCGCGATTATCTGCTGGCGGCGCCTCAGAAAGCAGTGCTGATCTGAGCCCTCAGCCCGAACCGGCGACCAGTGCCTCGCCGAGCGGGGTGCGCCGGTAGAGCACCGACCGTCCGGACCGGGCGCGGACGAGCAGCCCCGCGCCTCGCAGGATGGCGAGGTGGTCTCCGACCGCGCCGGGTGCCATGGCGAGGCTTCGGGCGAGGTGGCTGGTACTGGCCGGGGCGTCCAGCGCCAACAGCAGCCGGGCTCGGGCCCGGCCGACCAGAGCGGTCAGCGCGTCCGGTTGGGGGACGGTCTCCTGTTCGCCCCACAGGGCGGCGGTGCCGCGGGCAGGATAGACCAAGGTCCTGGGCCAGGGGTCTTCCAGGTGGGCGGCGATATGCCCGACGAAGACCGAAGGGATCAGCAGGAGCCCGTCGCCGGCGAGGCGGACTGTTCCGCCTCGGAAGAAGCCGATCTCGATACCGCCGGCGCGCCAGGCGATGCCGGGGTGCAGGCTCTCGATGGTCGCGGCCCATCCGTGCTCGCCGATCACTCCCACCCGGTGCACGACATCGCGCTCACAGATCGCGCGCAGTTGCGGCCAGTCTGCGGCGAGCAGCTCGTGCCACGCCTGGTCCATCGCCTCGGCGATCCTGGAGACGGCGTCCGTCGAGTCCAGCACTGCGCGTACGCGGGGATCACGGGCGGACACACCGGTCGTGGTGTCGGCGAATTCGCGGCGGGCCGCTTCCAGCGGTGTGGCCCGGATCATGGCCAGGTCGTCTGCCCAGGTCTGGTTGAGGCCGCGCGGAGGCGGGGCGACGAAGTTCGGTCCGCCTTGCGGGGTCTGCAGAGCGAGGGCGGCGTCCAGTTCGGTCTCGCGGCGAAGCCGTTCAAAGACCGGCAGGAGCCGGGTGGCCCAGTCTCGCGGCAGCGGAGGGCCTTGGCCGGCGAGCGAACGCAGCAGCAAGCAGAGGTCCAGCGCGGGCGACAGTGCGAAGCGACTGCGCAGCAGGTCCTCGACGGAGACTTCGAAGCGCAGCACCCGGCCATGCTACGGCGGGACGCATGTTCCGATTCGTCCAGCGACGAATCATTGGTGAGTGGCGCGGGCGCACGGCGAGCCTGGGCGCCATGACCCCAACCGCCGAACCCGCGCAGGGCAACCACCGTGCCACCTACCGGGAGGTGCTGGCCGAGCCGCGATTCCGGCTGCTCTTCTCGACCCGCACCGTCGCGATCACTGCGGGCTCGCTGCGGATCACCACGTTCTCGGTGCTGGTCTTCGCGGCCACCGGCTCCGCGCTGTTGAGCGCACTGGCCTTCGGTATCGGCTTTCTCCCGCAGTTGTTCGGCTCGCTGCTGCTGGGCTCACTGGCGGACCAACTGCCGCCCCGCGCGCTCATCGCCGGCGGCTACGCCTTGGAGTGCGCCGCCGCCCTGCTGCTCGCCCTGGTGCGGATGCCGATCGCGGCAAGCCTCGGTGTCGTGGCGCTGGTCGCCCTCGCCACTCCGGTGTTCAGCGGCGCGTCGAGTCGCCTGGTCGCGCAGTGGCTGGAGGGCGACGCCTATGTACTGGGCCGTTCACTGAACAACATCGCTGCCTCCGGCGCGCAATTGTTCGGTCTGGCGCTGGGAGGTGCGGTCGTCGCGGTACTCGGCCCGCACCGGGCGCTCGCGGTAAGCGCTGCCCTCTACCTTGGCTGCGCGCTCGCCATCCGCATCCGGCTACCCCGGCTACCCCGGCTGCAGCCGGGAGAGTCCGGCGGCACACCCGCCGGCGCTCGGGGCGATGGCGGGGCCGTCCGGGCAAGCCTGCACGGTGCCGGCCTGCTGCTGCGCGGACACACGGTGAGACGACTGATGCTGGCCCAGTGGCTACCGCCCGCGTTCGTAGCGGGCGCGGAAGGCCTGATCGTCGCCTACGCGGGAGGACGCCACTTCGCGCCCGGCTGGTACGCGGTGCTGATGGGCTGTCTGCCGGTCGGCATGCTTGTCGGTGACCTGCTGGTGGGTCGACTCCTGCGGCCACCCACCCGGGAGCGACTGGTAGTCCCGTTGATCGCGCTGATGGGACTGCCGCTGGTCGGCTTCGCCGCCGAGCCCGGAGTGGGCGTCTCGTCCTGTCTGCTGCTGCTCTGCGGCTTCGGATTCGCCTACGGTCTCGGCCTGCAACGGCCGTTCCTGGACGCCCTGCCACAGAAAGGCCAGGGCCAGGCCTTCGGCCTGCTCGGCTCCGGCAGCATGACGCTTCAGGGCGTCGGGCCGGCCTGCTTCGGCTCGGTGGCCGCAGGCATCGGAACAGGCGGCGCAATCGCCCTGGCAGGCGGCGGGGCGGCGCTTACCGCCGGCTGGATTCTCACCTGGCACCAGCCCACACCCCCGGCCCCCGTCCCGAACTACTCAACGGGATCAGAGAACTGCACCGAACAGCATGCGTGTACTTCTCCTGCACAGTAACCGTCGCAGGTCGGGTCGGCCACGAGCCGTCACGCACCCCACCCCCACGTGGTAGCTCATTGTGTATGGAGTCCTCAGCCTCGGCTCTGCCGACTGTCACGAACATCCCATGGAAGGTTCATGCCGCATGATCGATGAATTCGCGAAGGACAACCTGCACGGGAGACTGCGGCGGGACCGCGAGGCGCTGCTCTGGAAACTCGACGGCTTGTCCGAATACGACGCCCGCAGACCTTTGACGGCGACCGGGACCAACCTCCTCGGCCTGGTCAAACACGTGGCCACCGTCGAGGCCAGGTACTTCGGCGAGGTCTTCGACCGCCCTTCCCCGGAGCCGCTGTCCCGGTGGCAGGACTCCGACGGGAGCGATCAGTGGGCGACCGAGGACGAGACCCGCGATCAGATCATCGGCTTCTACCGGCGCACGTGGGAACACTCGGACGCGACGATCAACGAGCTTGCCCTCGACGCCCCCGGCCACGTGCCGTGGTGGCCGGAGCCCTATACCAACACGAACCTGTTCGCCGTCATGGTCCACGTCCTCGGCGAGTCCATCCGGCATGCCGGGCACGCCGATATCCTGCGCGAGGGCCTCGACGGCCGGACCGGGCTGCGCGCCGAACACGAGAAGCAGATCGACGAGGAAGCCCGTGCGGCCTACCGCGCGAAGATCGAGCAGGCCGCCAGGTCGGCCGCACCGATCAAGGCTTGAAGGTCGTCTCACGTGACGTGATGTCCGTGCGGCATGATGCCGGTCGTGGGTGCTGTACACGACAGCCTCGCCCTCAAGCCGCTCACGCGCGGCATACCCGCCGTCCGGTCCTGCCGGGGACCACGGCGGCGCCGACCCGTCAAACTCCGCGAGGACTCCCGCGTCACGTACCAGCAGGTCATCGCCGAGCTCGTGGCGTCAGGCGCGCAGGGCGTGATCCTCGGCTGCACCGAGATCGAGCTGCTCGTACGCCCCCAGGACAGCCCCGTGCCCGTCTTCCCCACCACCCGTATCCACGCCGAGGCGGCGGTCGATGACGCCCTCGACTGACCTGTCCCATTCATCTCTTGATCATCATGAATTCCCGAGTAGCCCTGTCCCGGAGGGTTTTCGACCGGTACCGTCCTGTACCGGCAGGACTCAGGGGGATGACCGGGGGGTCGGAGAGTTGAGCGCTGTCCGTACGCAGGGCACACATGTGCAGATCGTGAAACCGGGGGAGCTGGGGGCACGCGAGACCGAGGCCTGGCGCGAGCTGCGCGCCAAGTCCGGGGCGCAATCCGCGGCCCAGTCCGGTGCGCAGTCCGGGGCGCACGACAACCCCTTCATGGGGCCCGAGTTCGCCCGCGCCGTCGCCGCCGTCCGGCCCCGCGCCCGGGTGGCCGTCTGGTGGGAGCGCGGGGAGCCCGTCGGGTTCTTCCCGTACGAGAAAGGGCCGTTCGGGCACGGCCGGGCCATCGGGCTCGGGGTCTCCGACTGCCAGGGCGCCGTACTCCGGCCCGGCCTCCGGCCGGATCCCAGGGCGCTGCTGCGGGTCTGTGGGCTCTCCGCCTGGGAGTTCGACAACCTGGAGGCCGGGCAGGACGTGTTCCAGGGCGCGGCCGCCGAGTCGTTCGGCTCGCCCGTCATCGACATCGGCGAGGGGTACGCGGCGTACGAAGCCCTGCTCCGCACCCAGTCGCCCAAGTTCCTCAAGACCACGCTCGCCAAGGAGCGGCGGCTCGGTCGGCAGGTGGGGGAGGTCCGGTTCGTCTTCGACGAGCGCGATCCGGCGGCCCTGCGCACGCTCATGGAGTGGAAGTCCGCCCAGTACCGCAGGACCGGCCGCCGCGACCGCTTCGCCAAGGAGTGGATCAGCACGCTCGTCCGGCGCCTGCACGAACTGCGCGCGCCCGGCTGCTCCGGCGTCCTGTCCGTGCTGTACGCAGGTGAGCGGCCCGTCGCCGCCCACTTCGGGCTCCGCTCGCCGACCGTCCTGTCCTGCTGGTTCCCGGCGTACGACCCCGAGTTCGCGAAGTTCTCGCCCGGTCTCGTCCTCCATCTGCGGATGGCCGAGGCCGCCGCGGCGGCCGGGATCGGGATGCTCGACCTCGGCCGGGGCGCCGCCGAGTACAAGGACGCGCTGAAGACCGGCGAACTGACCGTGTACGAAGGCTCGGTGACCCGCCCCGGGGTACGGGCCGGGCTCTACTGGCTCTCCCGCGAGCCCTCCCGCCGCGCCCACAGTTTCGTACGGAACCGGCCGGCGCTCGCCGCGCGGGGCCGCCGCACCCTCAACCGGCTCGCCCGTCTGCGCGCCGCCGGCCGATAGCTCCACCGAAGCGGGGGAAGCAGTATGCGACTGCCACACGCCCTTTCCGTCGCCGACCTCGACCTGGCCTCGCCCGACGGACCCGTCCTCTCCCTCCGTCCCGCGCCCGGCGGTCCGCCCCCGGGGCCCGGTGACGTCTACGCGCTCGTACGGCTCCGGGGCCGGCCCGCGGCCACCGTGCTCGGGCACGTCCCCGAAGGCGAAGACCCGGCCGAGGTGCTGGCCGCGCTCGCCAGGCCCCACCTCGCCGGCAACGAGCCCATCGAGTCCGACGAGCACAACGAGCCCATCGAGTCCGACGAGCACAACCAGCCCATCGAGCCCGAAGCCGTCCCGCCCCGCACCAGCGTCGTCGTCGCCACCCGCGACCGCGCCGATCAGCTCGCCCGCGCCCTCGACTCCCTCCTCGACCAGGACCATCCCGACTACGAGATCCTCGTCGTCGACAACGCGCCCCGGAGCAGTGCCACGGAAGAGCTCGTCGCGAACAAGTACGCCGGCCGCGTCACGTACGTACGCGAGGACACCCCCGGGCTCGCCGGCGCCCACAACACCGGTGTCTCCCAGGCCCGTTCGGCGATCGTCGCCTTCACGGACGACGACGTCGTCGCCGACCCGCACTGGCTGACCGCCCTCACCACGCCGTTCGCCGCCGACCCGCGGCTCGGCTGCGTGACCGGCCTCATCCTGCCCGCCCGGCTGCGCACCCCGGCCCAGATCCTCCTCGAATCCCACGGCGGCTTCGCCAAGGGCTTCGCGCCCCGCCTGTACGACCCGCTGCGCCCGCCCGCCGACGAACCGCTCTTCCCGTTCACCGCGGGCAGCTTCGGCTCCGGCGCCAACATGGCCTTCCGCACGCGCGCGCTGACGTCCGCCGGCGGCTTCGACCCGGCCACCGGCACCGGCACGGCCGCCCGGGGCGGTGACGACCTGTACGCCTTCGTCGCCGTCCTCTCCGCCGGGTTCCGGCTCCGGTACACCGCCGACGCCCTTGTCTGGCACCACCACCGCGAGAGCTGGCAGGACCTGAGGAACCAGGCGTACGGGTACGGCGCCGGCCTCACCGCGTACCTCACCGCCACCCTCGTCCGCCGCCCCGCGCTGCTTCCCGCGCTCCTGGCCCGGCTGCCCCGCGGGCTCGCCCACGCACGGAACATGACCGCCCACCGGGAGCCGACCCACCCGGGCGTGCCCGGTGAGCACGGTGCCCACACCCACCCCTGGCCTCGCAGCCTCTCCCGACTGGAGCGACGCGGCATGCTCTACGGACCGATCGGATACGCGAAAGCCCGCCTCCGGACGAGGGGCGGCAGATGAGCGCGCCCGCCCACACCCGGATCCCCGTACTCCTCTACCACGCGGTGATGGAGGACCCACCCGCCTGGATCGCCGAATTCACCGTCGCGCCCAAGCAGTTCGAGGCCCAGCTCGACGCGATCGTGGACAGCGGACGGACCCCGGTCACCATCGGCGTCCTCGCCGACCACTTCGTCCGGCGCGCCCCGCTGCCGCCCCGGCCCGTCGTCCTCACCTTCGACGACGGCTTCGCCGATCTGCCGGGGCCGACCGCCGAGGCGCTCGCCTCGCGCGAGCTGCCCGCCACGGCGTATCTGACCACCGGGGCGATCACCCCGGGTCGGGCCTGTCTGCTGCCGCCCGCGCCGATGATGTCGCTGGGGCAGGCGCCGCTCCTGGAGCAGTACGGGATGGAGGTCGGCGCCCACACCGTCACGCATCCGCAGCTCGACACGCTGCCGGCGAAGGTCCTGCGGCGCGAGCTGCGCGAGGCGAAGGCCGTCCTGGAGGACGTGCTCGGGCACGAGGTCCGGCACCTGGCCTACCCGCACGGCTACAACAGCCCGGCCGTGCGCCGCGCCGCAGCCGCCGCGGGGTACGCGTCGGCCGTCGCCGTCCGGCACGCCCTCAGCTCCGAGACCGACGAGCGGTACCGGATCGCCCGGCTGATCCTGCGCCGCGGCCACACCGTCGCCGACGTCGAGCACTGGATGGAGGGCCGGGGCGCCAAGGCCGCGCCGTACCCGGACTCGCTGCCGACGATGGGCTGGCGGATGTACCGCAGGGCCCGCGCGCTGGTCGCGGGGCCGGCGTTCGCGGGCTGACATGAGTCAACAACCTCCTTCCAAGGCAAGGGGGTTGAAGCAGGGCGTAGAGGCGAGACTTCGTGGGGGGAGTGCCATCGTGCAGCAGAGTGTGCCCGCGCCGGTCGCGGAGAGCGGCGTGCCGCCGCTGGCGGAGCCGGCCCGCCGCTCGCGGTCCCTCCCCGGCCCGCAGAGCGTCTTCAGCGCGCTGCCGCTGCTCGCGGCCGCCGCCCTCTGGGTGTACGCGCTGCCCCGCATCGGCTTCCGTGACATCGCCGAGTACGGCCTCCTCGACCGTTTCCCGCTCGCGTTCTACGCCTCCCTCGCCGTCCTGACCTGCGGCTTCCTGGTCACCCTGCGACGGGCCGGTACCGCGCCCCGGTGGCCGGCGGCCTACAGCGTCGCGATGCTCGTGGCGCTCAAGGCGCCCCCGGCGATCCTGTACGACTCCGTGCGCTACGCCTGGGCGTCCAAGCACGACGCCGTGATCAGCCGGCTCCTGGCCGAGGGCACGGTCCACCCGCGGCGCGAGCTGTCCGGCGGCATGTCCGCGTACGACCAGTGGCCCGGGTTCTTCTCGCTCGACGCCGCGCTCGTACGCGCCTTCGGCGTGGAGTCCGCGGCCTCGTTCATCAACTGGGCGCCGGTCGCCCTCGGCGTCCTCACCCTGCCCGTCCTGGTGCTGATCTACCGGACCTTCACCGACGACTGGCGCCTGGTGTGGACCGGGGTGTGGATCTTCCAGCTGGCCAACTGGGTCGGCCAGGACTACCTCTCCCCACAGGGCTTCTCGTATCTGCTCTACCTGACCGTCTTCGCCGTCGTCGTCCGCCACTTCGTCCGGCCGGGGTCGGCCGGACGGCTGCGGGACCGCACGGTGCTCGATCCGGCCGCGGCCGCCGTGCCGCCGCCCACGACCCTCCGACAGCGCGCGGTCTGCGTCCTGATCATCGCCCCGCTCATCGCCACCATCAACGCCTCACACCAGCTCACCCCGGTGATGCTGTGCGCGACCCTGTTCGCCCTCTGCCTCACCCGCCGCTACCGCAACATCGGGCTGCTCGTCGTCAGCGGGCTGATCATGCTGGCCTGGGACCTCACCATGGGCCGGGTGCTCTTCCTGGAGACGATGAGCACCCTCAAGGAATCGGCCGGCGACCTGCTCTCCAACTCCCGGGCCGGATACGCGGGCGAGCCCACCGGGCCCGGCCCCGAACTGGTCGGCACCGCCAACATCCTCATGGTCCTCGCGCTCGCCGCGCTCGCCGGCACGGCCGTCCTGCTGCGGCGCAGACTCGTCCGCAGCGCGCTGCCGCTGCTGCTCGCCGCCGCCGCGCCCGTGCCGATGTTCGCCGTCAACGACTACGGCGGCGAGATGCTCTTCCGCGTCTATCTCTTCGGGCTGCCCGGCACCGCGTTCTTCGCCGCCGCCGCCCTGGTGCCCGCCGCGGGCGCGGTCGGCAGGGGAGCCGTGCTCGCCCGCCGAACCGCCGCCGTCGCGCTGCCGCTCACCCTGGCCGCCCTGCTGGCCGGCTTCCTGCCCTCGTACTACGGCAAGGAGGGCATGCACTACGCCCCGCCGGCCGAGCTCGCCCTGACCCGGCGCGCCTACGACCGGGCGCCGGACGGTGCGCTGATCCTCGCCACCACCGGCTCCTTCCCCGGCGCCTACTACCGCTACGACCACTACGAACGCTGGTTCTTCACCGAGCAGGAAGTCCCGGAGAACCTGAAGATGCTCAAGGATCCGGCGGGCTATCTCGCCCGGGGCATTCCGGAGGGCCGCCCGGCGTTCGTCGTCCTCACCCCGACCCAGGAGAAGGCGGTCATCGGCGAGGGCTATCTGCCGCCCGGCAGCTTCGAGACCCTGCGCGCCGACCTCAAGCGCTCGCCGCTCTTCCGCGTGGTGGAGGAGAGCGAGCACGGGCTCGTCCTGGAGTACCGGCCGCCGTCCACCGCTCCCGCTTCCGCTTCCTGACCGACCGCTTCCTGACCGACCGCACCCGAGCACCAGGAGTACGCCATGGCCCAGGCACAGGCACAGGCCCACGCCCACCTCCAGCTCAGAGCCGCCCTGGCGGCCTCCGGCTGGCTCGCGCTCGGCGCGACCGCGCTGCCGAGCGGCTCCCCGCTGCGCTGGATCCCCGTCCTCGCCTTCGTGGCCCTCGCGCCGGGCCTCGCCCTGCTCCACCCGCAGCCGAGCGGGCTGCGCCCCGGGGCCCGGCTGGAGGCGCTGGCGCTCGCCGCGCCCGTCAGCCTCTCGCTCGCCGCGCTCGCCGCGACCGCGCTGTTCCTGGCGGAGGCGTTCTCCACGACCACGTTCCTCGTCGCTCTCGCCGTCTTCGTGACCGTCGTCGCCGCCCTGCCGGGCGTGCCGCTGCCCGCCGCCACGCGGGGCGCCGTCGAGCGCGAGAGCGCGCGGACCCGGACCAAACGAAGGCCCGGTGGCGGGCGATGAGGGCACGCCATGCCGTACCGCGGCGGTGGACGCGCACCGCGATCGCGCTGGCCGCCGTCGCCGCGCTCGCCGCCGGCATAGGAGTCTGGGCCACCCAGGCCGACGGCTCCGACCGCTGCGCCCCCGACGCCCGGCTCGCGCCCCGCTGCGGCGCCTGGTGGGGCGCGTACGTCCCGTACGACGGCGACAGCTCGCTCACCAGGCCCGTCCACGCCTTCGAGAAGAAGATCGGGCGCAAGCTCGACCTCGTCTACACGTACCACGACATGTCGGGGAACCCGGTCGACGGCGAACTCCTCACCCCCGACGAGGTGGAGCTGGGCCGTGAGCGGATGCTGATGCTGGCCTGGGAGTCCACCGTCTGGAACGAGAAGCACCACGCGGGCTGGGGCGAGCGACAGCTCGGCTGGAAGAACATCGCCTCCGGGACGTACGACGCGTCGATCATCGATCCGCAGGCCCGGCGCATCAAGGCGTACGGCAAGCGGGTCTTCTTCTCCTTCGACCAGGAGACCGACTTTCGCATCCGGGAGGGGGCCGGGACCCCGGAGGAGTACGTCGCCGCCTACCGCCATCTGCGGGAGCGCTTCGAGCGCCTGGGCGTACGGAACGTGGTGTGGGTGTGGACCGTCTCCGGCTATCTCGGCAACGCCGCGCAGATGAAGGCGCTCTACCCCGGAGACGCGTACGTCGACTGGATCGGCATGGACCAGTACAACTACTACCTGTGCCACAAGTCGCCCACGTGGCTCGACTTCGAGGCCAGTCAGCGGCCGAGCTACGAGTGGCTGCGCGCGAACGTCTCCGCGACGAAGCCGGTCATGCTGTCCGAGTTCTCCACCGCCCCCGATCCGCGGCGTCCTGCGCGTCAGCGCGACTGGTACGCCGGCATCCCCAAGGCGGCCCCGAACCTGCCGGAGGCCCGGGCCTACGTCCACTGGAACCGGGCCGTCCCCGGGGAGAACTGCGACCTGACCGTGAACTCCGGCCCCGCCCTGGAGGGCTACAAGGAGGCGGGCTCCCACCCGTACTTCAAGCAGCGCGTCCCGCGCGGCTGAGGTGACGGCCGGCCGATGCGTACGCGGCCGGGAGCGGATCGCCTCCGCGCCTATGCTGCTGCGTGGTGATCACGCGGCTCGACCTGCGCAAACACCCACAGTCAGGCGTAACAGGCGGAAAGCAACGGGGAAATGAACAAGTACACAGTGATGGCAGCAGGCCTCGTCCTGTCGCTCGGGTTCGTCGCGGGCTGCGGCTCCTCCGACGGCCCGGAAGCAGACAAGCCCTCGGAGAAGGCGAGTTCGAGGGCACCGCAGAGCGACACGAAGGCCGCAGGCCCGGTCTACAAGGGCCCCGCGATACCCGGCCTGGCCGACAAGCAGGCATGGAGCCTGCCGCGTGCCGAGGCCATCGACCTCGGTGACACCCTCCTCTTCGTCAAGAACGCCGCGGGCGAGTACTCCGTGGGCGGCAACTTCAAGGACGAGCCGATCGACGGCACGACGGGCACGCTCCACGACACCGATCAACCGGAGCCCGTCAACCTGGAGTTCCGCGATGTGAGGACCGGCGCCGTACGGAAGACCCTCACCGTGACGGCCGACCGCGTCGCGGCCACGACCTGGCGCGACGGCGTGCCGGCGCTCGAAGTCCGCACCAGCAGTACGACGGAGTCCGACGGGCTGAGCGCGGAAGGCACCACCGCCACGGTCACCGTCTACGGAAGCGACGGCGCCGAGCTGGGCAAGGCCGAGCACACGGGCGACACCCCCTTCCACGTCCACGAGGGCCACCTGATCGAGCAGGCGGACGAGGCGACCCTGCAGCTCACCCCGATCGGCGGCGGGCAGCCCCGCAAGGTCACCTGCGGTGGGCTCCAGGCGAGCTGCTCGTTCGACCCCCGCAACAAGGACATCGACGGTGGCCAGGGCCACGCCCCGCTGATCACGGGCAAGTACACCTTCCACGTGGAGAACGGATCCACGTACGAGACGGCGCCGGAGGAGCTCGTCATGTCCGACCTCGCCACCGGCGAGAAGGTGTGGAGCACCGCGGACGTCACCCCGCCCGAGGGCGTGGAGCTGAACGACAAGGGCGTGCGGACCAGCGGCGGCATCCGCGTACTCGATGTGCGCGAGGGCCGGATCCTCACCGCGTGGGGTGCCGGTGCCTTCCTGACCGACACGTGGGTCACGGCGACGTACGACCTGGCGAGCGGCAAGCAGATCGGCGGCTCCACGAAGTACGCCTACGCGGACTTCCCCGGCGACACGGTGAACACCGAGGGTTCGTCCGTCTTCTCCCCCGACCACCAGCTTGCCGCGGCCGCCACCGAGCGCGGCAGCACCGTGTGGCAGCTCGCGGACGGCAAGGAGGTCTGGGCGCAGAAGGAAAACGAGAAGGCGATGACGCCGCTGCGCTTCTCCCCGAGCGGCGTGCTGTACGGCACGACGGAGGACAGCCAGGGGACCGTGCTCGCGGTCGACGCCCGCACGAAGAAGGTCCTCGCGAAGGACCTGCCCTCGGACAACGTCCCGCTGTTCTCCCGGCCGTCCGGTTACGGCTACTTCAGCACGGACGACGGCTTCTTCGTGTTCCCCTCGGCGAGCCAGTGACACGGGCCGCCCCGGAGCCCGGCCTCGGCGGCTCCGGGGCGGTTCGACGCTCGCGCGCGATGTCCCGGCGGCGCCGGGTCAGCGGCGCCTGAGCCCGCGCGCCGCGACCGCCGTCATCGTGGCCCCGCACGCGCCCAGGAGGACGGGCAGCGGGGCCGCCGCGAAGGCGTGCTGGGCCGCCCAGCCCGCCCACACCAGGACCCACACCGCGCACGCCGTGACCCGGACGCTCGCGCCGAGCGCTCGCAGCAGCACGGCCGCGAGTGCCAGACACACGGCCTGGAGGACGATCGGCAGGGCCTCCCGCAGGCCGGCGGGGGCGAGGGTCGAACCCGGGCCGGTCACCGCGTCCGGGCGGATGCCGAGCAGGGGCGGCGCGGTGTGCAGCGCGAGGAACGTGGCGAGCAGGATCGTGGCGGCGAGCAGCGGCGGGACCCGGCGCAGCGACACCGCCGCGCCGTGCAGCACGATCAGCAGGACCCCGGCCGTGAGGGTGATCGGGGGCAGCGCCGCGATCAGCTCCGTACCGGACAGGTGGTCGAGGCCGAGTCCGCCCGCGCGGGCCAGCGGGATCCAGAAGAGCCCGGTGGACAGCCCCAGGAGCAGCCACAGCCAGGTCGCGGGCCGGTCGTCCCGGGTCGCCGGGGGCGGTGCCATGCGTTCGGGCGGCCGCGGCACGTACACCGGCAGACCGAAGGCCGGCGTCACCGTGTCCGCGGAGGCGCTCTGCCGCGTCCACTCCTGCTCGGCGGCGCGCCGCGCCCAGCTCGTGCCGTACTCGATCTCCTGGCGGCCCGGCTTCAGCGCGGCCCGCAGGCCCGGCGCCGAGACCGCTGCCATCAGCGTCATCGAGCCGAGCATCGCGAGCCCGGCGCCGGAGATCCCGGCGGCGCCGAGCAGCACGGCGGCGCTGCCCAGGACCAGGACGCACATCGCGCCCTGGAGGGCCGCCAGGGCGCCCGTACGCCCCTGGACGCGCAGCACGCCGATGTACAGCTCGACGGCGACGCGCGGGAGCGCGGCGGCGGCGAGCAGCCGCAGGACCGTCGTGCCGTGCTCGGCGTACTCCGGGCCGAAGGGGGCGAGGATCTGCGGCGCGAAGACGACCAGGACGAGGACGACGGGCACCAGGAGCAGCGCCATGCGCCGCAGCGCCCCGCGGACGCCCTCGGCGAGGGACTCGGGGCTGTGCGAGGCGTGCGCGGTGAGCGAGGAGGCCATGTTGATGGCCATGAACTCCATCGTGCCGCCGACGGTGTACGCGGTGTAGAAGAACGCGTTGTGCGCGGCGTCGAAGCGGACGGCGACCATCACCGGCAGCAGGTTGATCATCGCCAGGCTGAACAGGGCGCCGACCGAGTCCCCGGCCATGAAGCGGCCGATCTCGCGCATGCTGGGCGGCTCGCGGTCGTGGTCGGCGCGCGCCTGGCGGGGGATGAGCCGGCGGAAGACGAGCCAGCCGAGCGGCACGACCGACAGGGCGATCGCCATGGACCAGGAGACGAAGACGCCGAGGACCGGCATGGTGGCGGCGAAGGCGACGAGCAGCAGCAGTTTGCCGACGGAGAAGCCGGCGTTGCCGACGGGCACCCAGAAGGCCCGGCGCAGCCCGGTGAGGACGCCGTCCTGGAGGGTGAGCAGCGCCCAGCCGACGCAGGAGACGGTGAAGAAGAGCCCGGCGGAGAGCGTGCCGAGCGGTGCGTACGAGGGGCCCCACCAGTCCAGGGTGAGCAGGAAGATCCCGCAGGCCAGGGCGACGACGACCGAGCTGACCAGATAGATCCGGCGGACGAGCGGCCCGGTGGCGCGGCCGGCCCGGGGCACGTAGCGGACGACGGCGCCGATCATCGTGGTCGCGGTGACCGAGGCGAGCAGCCGCTGGGCGGCGATGGCGGCGGAGCCCTGCCCGACGGCCTCCTCGGTGTAGTAGCGGGCGGCGACCAGCCAGAAGCCGAGCCCGAGGGCGGCCGAGACGCCGGTGGAGAGCATGAGGGCGTACGCGTTGCGGAACATGGAGTCCCCGCCGGATCCGTTCTCGGGCGCGGGCGCCTGCGCCCCGGCCCCCCGCTCCTCCGCGTCCGGCTCGTGCAGCCGGACGGCCTCAGCCACGATCGCCGCGACCGGCGTCGAAGACCGCAGGCGGCTCCGCGCGTACGGCTCCCGCCGCGCGCAGCGTCTCGATCACCTCCGGCGCCCGTCGCGGGTCCACCGGCAGGGCGTGGCGGGCGAACCAGGCGGCCGGCTCCGGGGCCGGGGAGAGGTCGGTGAAGAGCTCGCCCGCGTAGGTGTCGAGCGGCGGGTCGTACAGGTAGCCGGTGACGATCCGGCGGCGGGCGAGGGCGGCGATCGCCGCGTCCCGGTCCTCGACGAGCAGCGGCACCCGGAACAGCGGCTGGGCGTCCCCCGCCAGGCCCGTGCCCCCGCCCGTGCCCGTGCCCGTGCCCCCGCCCCACTCGCTCGCGAGGAGCCGCTCCGTACCGGCCCGGTGCGCGGCGAGGGTCGCGTCGAGGCGGGCCAGGAGGCGTCCGGTGCGGCGCAGCCGGGCGGCGCCCGGGCCGAGACGGTAGTCGTGCATGTCGACCCGGACCCAGGAGTGGAAGGGCGCGAGCCCCGGCGCGCCGGCGAGGGCCTGTTTCAGCTCGTCGGCCCGCAGCGGCATTCGGATCTCCTCGCGCTCCTGCTGCCCGAGCAGCCGCAGCGTGGCGTGCGCGGCCTTCACCAGGCGCAGCCCGCGGACGGTGGCCTCGGCGTACGGCCGTACGAGGTAGGCGAGTTCGGCGCTCGTACGGGACGGGTGCAGCAACTCGTCGCGTGCCGCGGCCAGTTCGCCGCGCAGGGCCGGGTCCGCGAAGGTCAGGAACCCGCCGGTCTTGGCCCCCGTGTGCTTGGAGAGGCTGAAGACGGACGCCTCGCCCCACGTGCCGACCGGACGCCCGCCCGCCGTGGACCCGATGGCGTGGGCGGCGTCCTCCAGGAGAGGGATCCCCGACTCATCGCAGCGGGCGCGCAGTTCGGGCGCCGGGTCGGGATTCCCGTACAGGTTGGTGGTGAGGACGGCGGAGAGCCCGCCCCAGACGGACTCGGGCACGGCGGCGGTGTCGATCGATCCGTCGCGCGGGTCGAGCGGCGCCTGGACGGGCCGCAGTCCGGCGGCCAGCACCACGAAGAAGATGACGTCGTCGTTGACCGGCGACATCAGCACCCGACCGCCGGGTCTGCACCAGTGACGCAACGCGAGATAGAGACCGAAGCGGCACGACGGCACGTAGAGGCAGTCCCTGCCCCCGAGCCGGCCGCGCATGCGCTCTTCCAGTTCCGCGTACGCAGAAACCATGCGATTCCCCCCTGAACCCCGCCTCAATGTGGCCCATTCCGGGCGGCCCGTCAATAACGCGGAAGGGCCCGTCCGGTGAAGAACAGGCCCTTTCCACAAGGCGTTTGAGGGGGTGCCGGCGGTCACTCCTCGAGGGTCAGCCCCTTGCGCAGCCGGCCCAGCGTGCGGGAGAGCAGCCGGGAGACATGCATCTGGGAGATGCCCAACTCCTCGCCGATCTCCGACTGGGTCATTCCCGCGACGAAGCGGAGCGACAGGATGCGCCGCTCGCGGGGCGGCAGCGAGGCGATCATCGGCTTGAGGGACTCGACGTACTCGATGCCCTCGATGCCGTGGTCCTCGTAGCCGATCCGGTCGGCGAGCGCGCCCTCGCCGTCGTCCTCCTCGGGCTGGGCGTCCAGCGAGCTCGCGGTGTACGCGTTGCTGGCGGCCATGCCCTCGACGACCTCGTCGCGGCTCAGGTCGAGCTCCTCGGCGAGTTCGCCGACGGTCGGCGCGCGGTCGAAGCGCTGGGACAGTTCGTCACCGGCCTTGGCGAGGTCGAGACGGAGCTCCTGGAGCCTTCGCGGAACGCGCACGGACCACGAGGTGTCGCGGAAGAAGCGCTTGATCTCGCCGACGATCGTCGGCATCGCGAAGGTGGGGAACTCGACGCCCCGGGAGAGCTCGAAGCGGTCGATGGCCTTGATGAGGCCGATCGTGCCCACCTGGATGATGTCCTCCATGGGCTCGCTGCGCGAGCGGAACCGGGAGGCGGCGAACTTGACCAGGGCGAGGTTGAGTTCGACCAGGGTGTTGCGCACGTACGCGTACTCGTGCGTGCCCTCTTCGAGGGCGTCGAGCCGGGCGAACAGGGTCTTCGAGAGCGCCCGTGCGTCGAGGGGGTCGACCTGGTCGAAGGGCCCGATCTCGGGGAGTTCGTCGGGCAGGCCTTCGAGAAGGCCGTGGGGATGGGTGGGGGGCGGAGTTGCTGTCGACGGCGCGTCGTGGGTACGCGGTGCGTCGAGCCGGGGTGACATGGTCTCCTCCATCGTTTCTTCCTGCTGCGGTTTGCGGCGCCTCCAAGCCGGCCGTTTCGAATGTTCCTTACTAGCCCTACCTGTTCGACACCGAAGGTCGCAAGTGTCAATTGTCCGATTTGCGGCGTTGTGTGGTGGAGTTCGGGTGCACGGCAGGGCGGCTGACTTGTAAGGTTCGGGGCACGTCAACCGGCATCCGCGAGAGCGAGAAGAGGCACGGGCATGGACCGCCAGAACATCGGCAGCGCGCAACCTGGGCGGCTGCGGGTCGAGGTCCGGACCGTGGGGGCGAGCGAGGTCCTCACTCCGGTGGGTGAGCTCGATCACCACACGGCGGACGTGTTGCGTACGCCACTCGATCGCGCGCTCGACGCCGGCCGGTCACGGCTTGTCGTCGACTGCTCACGCCTCGACTTCTGCGACTCCACCGGACTCAACGTGCTCCTCGGGGCCAGGCTGAAAGCCGAGGCCGCAGGGGGTGGAGTCCACCTGGCGGGGATGCGGCCGATGGTGGCCCGGGTCTTCGAGATCACCGGTGCGGACGTCGTCTTCACCGTCCATGACTCGCTCGCCGCGGCGCTGCCCGACTGAGTGACGGGTGTTGTCAGGAAAAGACCGGGCAGGAGAGCCCCGGTTTCGTCCGTTGTCTGGTGAATCGGTTGTATCGGTTGTCTCGGTTGAATCGGTGAGGTGAAGCGCTGATGGACACTGCTGCCGGCGGCAGGGAGGTCGAGGAGTCGGTGGGCCCTGTCGTGGGCGCCGCCGATGCCGCCGATCTCGATGTACGCACGCTCGCGCTCGGCGCCACCAGCGGCACCGTCCCGCTGGCCCGCGACTTCACGAGGTCCGCGCTGTACGCCTGGGGCTGGCTGCCGGCCGCCGGCGCCGAGGCCAGGGCCGCCGCCGAGGACGTCCTGCTCGTCGTCTCCGAGCTGGTCACCAACGCCTGCCTGCACGCCGAGGGCCCCGAGGTGCTGCGCGTGCTGCGCCGGGCCAAGGTGCTGCGCCTGGAGGTCACCGACCGCGGCGCCGGACAGCCCGCGCCGCGCACCCCGCACCGGGCGGGGCGGCCGGGCGGGCACGGCATGTTCATCGTGCAGCGGCTCTGCCTGGACTGGGGGATCGAGCGCAGGCCCGGTGCCCCCGGCAAGACGGTGTGGGCCGAACTGGCCGCTCCCGCCTAGAACCCGCGTACGGGCGCGCACTTCGCGCCTTCCTTTGTCTTCCCTCCACAACGCCCCAGGCGTACCTTGACGCCCAATCTGATAAGCCGTCAGTAACTTCGCGGTGAGGGGTGCTTGAGGTGCCGGACCGGAGGAGAACAGCTTTCGCGCTGACAGCGGCGGCGGCCGTGGCAGCGGCGGCGGGCTCGGCGGTGCTGGCCTCCGCCCCCGCCGCGCACGCCGCCGTCGTCGACGTCGACTACGCCTGCGAGACGAAGATCGGGCCCAAGAGCGCGGTCTCGCCCGTCGACATCAAGGCCGTCAAGAGCGGCAACGCCTACACGATCACCATGTCCTTCGAGAAGGGCGTCTCCGACAGCCCCATCGAACTGCCCAAGGGCGTCATGACCCCGCGCGCCGAGCTGAAGCTGGGCGGTGCGGACGAGGGGACGATCAAGGTGAAGGGGACGCCGAACACGGCGGCCATCCCACCCAACACCCCCATCAAGATCGGGCAGTTGACGGGCACGTACACACCGAAGAAGAGCGGCAAGGTCACCTTCACGGCCGGGGTGCTCACCGTCCACGCGCTCGGCATGGACGCGGCCGTCTGCACCCCGAAGAACAACCCGAAGCCGTCGCTCGAACTGGAGGTCACGGCGGCGGGCGGCTCCGGCGGGACTCCGTCCACGAGCGCCGGCGAACTGCCGAAGACCGGCCCGCTCGACTCCGCGGCGGCGCTCGGCACCCTCGGCGGCACGGTCCTGCTCACCGGCGCGGCCGGAGTGCTCTGGCTCACCCGGCGCACGGCACGCTGATGCGCGGGGCGTTCGTGGCCCTCGCGCTGGGGGCGGTGGCGGCCGCCCCGGCGCCCCCTCCGGGATGGACGGCGGGGGCGGCCGAGGGACGGCCGTACGTCTATCTGGAAGGCGCGGCCGGCAGCGTCCTGGAGGACACCCTCTCCGTGACCAACCCGGGCGGGAAGCCGCTCACCGTACGGCTGAGCGGGCAGGGCACCCCGCTCGCCTTCGCCGCGCGGACGGTGACGGTGCCGGCGCGGACCCGGGCGGACGTGCCGTTCGCCGTCACCGTCACGGCGGACACCGCGCCGGGGGAGCACCGCGGGACGGTGAGCGCCGTGGCCGGCGGGCGCGAGGTGCGGATTCCGGTGCACCTGCGGGTGAGCGGGCCGAGCCTGGCGGCGCTCACCGTCGAGAAGGTACGGCTGGACGGCTCGGGCACCGTGCACTACACCCTGGTCAACCGGGGCAACACGGTCCTGGCCCCGCGCCTGTCAGTCCGCGCCGACGGCGCCTTCGGGACCGTGCTCGACCGCCCGTCCCGCGCGCTGCCGCTCACCCTCCGCCCCGGCGAACGGGTCACCCGCACCGAACCCTGGCCCGACCCGCCCGCCCTCGACTCGGTCACGGTCCACCTGCGGGCCACGGCCCCGGGCACCCCGGCGGCGACGGCCCGGTCCGAGCGGGTGTTCGTCGCGTGGCCCCCGATCGCCGCCGCGGCCGGCGCACTCCTCGCGATGTCCGTGGGCGCCGTCGAGGCCCGAAGACGCCGGGACCGGGCCGCGAGAGGGCCCGGAATCCCCGTGGAGAAACCCCAGTCGGCGGACGTGACGGCAGGAGCGGACCGATGAGCACGAGCGGTACGGAGCCGGCGACCCGGCACGCTCCGGACGACCTCGGCCAGGCGGACGGAACCCGTGCCGCCCAGGCGCGCGGCCGGCTGGGTGAGGCCCCCCGTGCCGACGGCGGACCGTCGGCCCTGGCGGGCCGCCTCACGGCGCGAAGCCGCCGCGCCGCGGCCGCCCAGGGCGCGCGATTCCGTCGCGGCGGACGGGCCCTCCTGGCCACGGACGCGCCGTCGACCCCGGCGGGTCGCCAGCGGGCGGCGGGTGGCGTTCTCGGTCTCCTCCTTGCCGCGCTCGTGCTCGCCGTCCTGCCGCCCGCCGCCCAGGCGGCCGCCGCGCCCGCTCCCGGGCCCACCGTGGCCCTGTCGCAGGCCGAGGGCGGCAAGGGCGGCGAGATCACGGTGAGCGGGACCGGCTGGAAGCCGGGCGCCCTGCTCATGCTGCTCATCTGCGGGCAGTCCGCGCCGGACAAGGGCGTCATCGGCGGCACGAACTCCTGCGCCAACACCCTCGGCCGGGCCGCCACCGTCGACGCCCGGGGCGCCTTCAGCCAGAAGATGCCGGTGGCCGAACCGCCCAAGCCCTGCCCGTGCGTCGTGCATGTGGCCGGGGTCACCGGACAGCAGGACGTCGTGGACGTGGCCTTCACGGTCGCGGGCCATCCGACCGCCCCGCTGCCCGAGGCCTCCGGCGACGGCCGGCTCGCCGTCCTCGCCTCCGTACGCCTCGAAGGTTCCAGCGGCGTCCTGGTGTGGTTCGGCGCCCCGGCCCGGCGCGAGGTCGTCTTCACCGTCGGCAACCTCGGCCAGGCCGCCGTCAAGGACCCGGTCTTCCAGGTCGGCACGAGCCATGGCGTCTTCTCGCCGCGGTACGAGGAGCGCCAGTGGCGCGGCACGATCGAGCCCGGCAGAAAGGCCCAGATCAGACTGCCCGTCGAGCTGTCGGCGGGTGCGCACGGCGACTACGAGGTGTCGGTGAAGTACGCCGGCAAGGTCCTGGTCGACCAGCCGTGGGGCGTCGGCCGCCCCTGGGGCGTGACGCTCTTCTGGCTGCTGCTCGCCGTGGTCGTCCCGGCCGCCCTCTTCCGTATCGGCATGGCGGTGGTGGACCGGGTCCGGCCCGGAACCGCCGCCCGCTCCCGCGCCGGACATCGCCGCCGCCGCGCTCTCGTACGTACGCCCGAACCCGGCCCCGCCCCCGAGCGGGACGAAAGCACCACCGCCACCACGACCACGGCCCTGCCGTGGTTCACCCCGGACTCCGCACCGTCCGCACCGTCAGAGATCAGCCCGACGACGAAGGGACACCAGTGAGCACGCAACGGAGGATGAGCGCGGCAGGAGTCGCGCTGATGCTCGGCGGCGCGGGGATCATGCTGGCCGCCAGCCCCGCTCAGGCCGCCGAGGTCTCGTTCAAGACCGAGTGCATTCCGCCGGCCATCTCCGGGATGCCGCCCGTGCAGGGCACCACCCAGGTGCGGATCACGGCGCCGGCGGAGGCGAAGGTCGGCGACGAGGTCGAGGTCGTCTGGAAGACGGTCGAGGCCGCGTCCAAGAACCCCGACGTGATCGACCTGGAGAAGGACACGGTCAAGCCCACCGGCGTCATCAAGGTCGGCGGCGCGGCGAGCGGCACGCTGAACATGGAGGGACCGCGGCAGAATCCGCCGATCCCGAAGAACAGCCCGATGGTCCTGCCGGACATGAAGGGCAAGCTGAAGCTGGAGAAGGCCGGCGAGATCACGCTGACGCCGGACAAGTACAACATCAACGTCTCGAAGCCGATGTCGACGGACACGAAGTGCTCGCCGAAGGAGACGGTCGCGGTCGGGGCGACCATCAAGGTGACGGACGGCGGGGGCGGCTCGTCGGGCGGCTCGACGTCCACGTCCGGCGGTTCGACGTCCGGCGGTTCGACCTCCGGTGGCTCGACGTCCACGTCCGGTGGTTCGACCTCCGGTGGCACTTCGGGCGGCGGGGGCGGGCAGACCGACTTCATGGGCAAGGAGGTCGCGGTCCAGTTCTCCTGCCAGTCGCCGGGCCCGGCGAACATCACGTCCAAGGTGACCATCAACGCCCAGAAGAACGGGGGCGGCTACGACCTTACGGTCAAGACCGCCAAGGGCGTCATGGACAGCCCCGCCCCGCTCCCCGCCGGGGCGCTCAAGCCCTCCATGGCGGTCAAGCTCGGCGGCGCCGACAGCGGCACGGTCAAGGTCGAGGGCCCGGCGAACGCCGCCCCGCTGGAGCAGGGCAAGCCGGTCGACCTGCCGGACATGAAGGGCACGTACAAGCCCGGCGCGACCGGCAAGTCGACACTCAGCCCCGGCACCCTGACCATCAACGTCTCGCTCGGCGGCTCGCCGATCGTGATCCCCTGCCAGGTCAAGGGCACCGTCCAGGCCTCCCTGGAGCTCGACACGACCAAGCAGGAGGGCGGCGCGGCGGGCGGATCCACGGCCGGTGGCACCTCCAGCGGCGCTTCGTCGAGCTCCGGCGGCGGACTCGCCGAGACCGGCGCCGAGGACGACGGCGCCCTGCGCGCGCTCGCCCTGGTCGCCGGCACGGTGATCCTGCTGGGCGGCGCGGTGTTCACGTTCACGCCGTGGGCGCGGCTCAGGAGGTAGACACCCCGGAACGACGGAGGGCCGCCGCACCGACACAGGTGCGGCGGCCCTCCGTACGCGGGACGCGGGACGCGGGACGTGAACGTCAGTGGACGTCGCCCATGAGTGCCTGGACCTTCTTGCGGTACATGTAGATCGCGAAGCCGGCCGCGGCGGCGAGCGTCGCCTGCATCGCGATGATGCCGGTTCCGTTCAGGTCCACACCCGCGATGGAGAGCAGACCCGTGGTGCAGTCACCGGCGGTGACGGCGAGGAACCAGACACCCATCATCTGGGAGGCGTACTTCTTCGGCGCCATCTTCGTGGTGACGGAGAGGCCGACGGGGGAGAGGCAGAGCTCACCGATGGTCTGGATCATGTAGATCGAGACCAGCCACATCGGGGAGACCATGGTGCCGTCGCCCGACATGTTCATCGGGACGATGAAGACGAAGAAGGACGCACCGACGAGGACCAGACCCATCGCGAACTTCACGATGGTGTTCGGCTCCTGGTTCTTACGGGCCAGCCACAGCCACAGCCAGGCGAAGACCGGGGCCAGCGCCATGACGAAGAGCGGGTTCAGGGACTGGTACCAGGTGGCGGAGAAGCCGAGGCCGAAGACGGTGTCGGCGGTCTTGCCGTCCGCGAACAGGGACAGGGTCGAGCCACCCTGGTCGTAGATCATCCAGAAGATCGCGGCGGCCACGAAGAACCAGATGTAGCCGTTCACCTTCGACTGCTCGGACGAGTCGAGGTCCTTGTCGCGCTTGATGCGGGCCAGGACGGCGATCGGGATGAGCAGACCGGCGAGAGTGAGCGGGACCAGGGCCCAGTTCAGCGTGTACAGGCCGAGGGCGACGACGATGCCGTAGAAGACGGCCACGAGGGCGACAACGAGAGCGATCTTGGTGATGATCGCCTTGCGCTCGTCGGCGGAGAGCGGGTTCGGGACCTCGCTGCTCTTCGGGTTGAGGCTCTTGGCGAAGGTCAGGAAGACGGCGAGACCCAGGCCCATGCCCACCGCGGCGAGCGCGAAGCCGAGGTGCCAGTTGACTTCCTTGCCGATCGTCCCGATGAGGAGCGGAGCGACGAAGGCGCCGAGGTTGATGCCGATGTAGAAGAGCGTGAAGCCGCCGTCACGACGCGGGTCCTCGGGACCGTCGTAGAGGTGACCCACCATCGTCGAGATGTTGGCCTTCAGCAGACCCGAGCCGACGGCCACCAGCGCGAGGCCGACGAAGAACATCGCCGTGCCGGGCAGCGCCAGCGAGACGTGACCGGCCATGATCACGAAACCGGCGATGGTGACGGTCTTGCGAGCGCCCCAGACGCGGTCGCCGAACCAGCCACCCGGCATCGCCATCAGGTAGACCATCGACACGTACACGGAGTAGATGGCCGTGGCCGTGGCGGCCTTCATCGCCAGGCCGCCGCCCTGGCTGCCCACGGCGGCGTCTGCGCCGCCGGAGACCAGGTAGTACACCAGCAGGGCCCGCATCCCGTAGTAGGAGAAGCGCTCCCACATCTCGGTGAAGAAGAGGGTGGTCAGGCCGCGGGGGTGGCCGAGGAACGTCTTCTGGTAACCCGGAGTTCCGGTCGAAGCCGTCGTCAGGCTGGACGCCATGTCGATCCTTGTTCTGTCGGGACGCGCGCCTTGTGAGCGTGGTGCGCCCGGTGGGGGAGGCCGGCACCGGCGGGAGCGGTCGCACCCCGCCGGGATCCACGCCCCGCGACACGGCATCGCGTCACGGAACCCGGCCCACAGGTCGTTCACCGTCCTCAAGTCGGCCACGCCGACCTTGCGCAGCAGAAGAGACCCTTGTCGCGCGAAGCGCGTCAAAGGTCCCCGAATACCGCAACAGACGTCACGCCACCATACGACACGACAGTGCCGGATATGGAAGGACTTGAGAGATGGATCACAGGTGATCAAGGAACCAACACACCCTATTCGAAGGTCATGTGAAGGTTGGCCACCATGATCCGCAGGGGGTGCGGGGACCCTCCGGATCACGCCCCGGGGTGTCGGCCGTGCGGACTACCATCACCCCATGACCCGTGTACTGCTCGCCGAGGACGACGCATCCATCTCGGAACCGCTGGCCCGCGCCCTGCGGCGGGAGGGGTACGAGGTCGAGGTGCGCGAGGACGGGCCGACCGCCCTCGACACCGGACTCCAGGGCGGAGTCGATCTCGTCGTGCTCGACCTGGGGCTGCCCGGCATGGACGGCCTGGAGGTCGCCCGCCGGCTGCGCTCCGAGGGGCACACGGTCCCGATCCTGGTCCTGACGGCCCGCGCGGACGAGGTCGACACGGTCGTCGGGCTCGACGCCGGGGCCGACGACTACGTGACCAAGCCGTTCCGCCTCGCCGAGCTCCTCGCCCGCGTCCGGGCCCTGCTCCGGCGCGGCGCCACCGAGCCGGCCGTCGCGCCCGCGACGCACGGCGTCCGGATCGACGTCGAGTCCCACCGTGCCTGGATGGGCGACGAGGAGCTGCAGCTCACGGCGAAGGAGTTCGACCTCCTCCGGGTCCTCGTCCGCGACGCGGGCCGGGTCGTCACCCGCGACCAGCTGATGCGCGAGGTCTGGGACACCACGTGGTGGTCGTCGACCAAGACCCTGGACATGCACATCTCCTGGCTCCGCAAGAAGCTCGGCGACGACGCGGCGAACCCGCGCTACATCGCGACGGTCCGCGGAGTCGGCTTCCGCTTCGAAAAAAGCTGACCCCCGCCCGTGCCGGGCGCCCCCTCCCCCTCCCCGGGTTGTGGGCATTCGTTCCGCGGGGCGGTGCCCACCCTCACCCCTCCCGGGGTTGTGGGCAGGCGTTCCGCCGGGGTGGTGCCCACCCTCACCCCTCCCGGGGTTGTGGGCAGTCGTCCCGCTGGGCGGGACGGGTGGGCACAACCCACGACGGCGCCGCACCCGTGGGCACCGCAGGCACGGGGAGCCTGGGCCCGGCAAGGGCGCGCCGTCCCGTGTGCCCACCCGTCCCGCCCCAGCGGGACGAATGCCCACAACGGGGGTGGGGCGGGAAGGGCGTGCCCGCGCCGTACGCTCGGGGCAGTACCGCCGTACCCCGTACCCCGCCCGCCCCGGAGGGCCCCCGTGCGTCGCCGTCTCATCAACTCCACGCTCGCCGTCGTCCTCGTCGTCATCGCCGTGTTCGGGGTCTCCCTCGTCATCGTCGAGACGCGGACCATCTCCAGCAGCGCCCAGGAGAGCGTGGACTCCGAGGCCCTCCGCCTCGTCTCCATCGTCGACAGCCGGCTCTTCGGCGGCGAGCCCGTCAACCCGGACATCCTCGCCGAGCAGAGCGGCGCCAAGCGGTACGCCCTCATCGAGATCCCCGGCCGCGCCCCCATCGAGATCGGCACCCGCCCCGAGGGCAGCGTCATCCGCGGCATCGCCGAAGGCGAGCGCGGTGAGACCGTCACCGTCGAGGAGTCCCGGTCCACGATCACCTCCGAGGTCGGCCGCACGCTCCTGATCATCGGGGCCGTGGCCCTGCTCGCCGTCGTCGCCGCCGTCCTGCTCGCCGTACGGCAGGCGAACAAGCTGGCCTCCCCCCTCACGGACCTCGCCGAGACCGCGGAACGCCTCGGCTCCGGGGATCCGCGTCCGCGCCACAAGCGGTACGGGGTGCCCGAGCTGGACCGGGTCGCGGACGTCCTGGACGCCTCGGCCGAGCGGATCGCCCGGATGCTCACCGCCGAGCGCCGGCTCGCCGCCGACGCCTCGCACCAGCTCCGTACGCCCCTCACCGCGCTCTCCATGCGCCTGGAGGAGGTGGCCGTCGCCGACGACCTCGACACGGTCAAGGAGGAGGCGACGATCGCGCTCACGCAGGTCGAGCGGCTCACCGACGTCGTGCAGCGGCTGCTCACGAACTCCCGCGACCCCCGCTCGGGCTCCGCCATCGCCTTCGACCTCGACGAGGTCGTCAAGCAGCAGCTCGAGGAGTGGCGCCCCGCCTACCGCAGCGCGGGCCGGGCCATCGTCCACTCGGGCAAGCAGGGCATGCGCGCGGTCGGGACGCCGGGGGCCGTGGCCCAGGTCCTCGCCGCGCTGATCGAGAACTCGCTGATGCACGGCGGTGGCACCGTCGCCGTGCGCACCCGCGTCACCGGCAACCAGTCCGTGATCGAGGTCACCGACGAGGGCCCGGGTGTCCCCGCCGACCTCGGCGCGCGGATCTTCGAGCGGGCGGTCAGCGGCCGCAGCTCCACCGGGATCGGCCTGGCCGTCGCCCGGGACCTCGCGGAGGCGGACGGCGGCCGTCTGGAGCTGCTCCAGCAGCATCCCCCGGTCTTCGCGCTCTTCCTGAGCCGCGAGGTCCGGAGCCGTAGGGACGAGGAACGCCCGGTCCGCTAGGGGGCGCCCCCTGAGCTCACACGCGGTCCGGCTGCCTCCTGGTCGCCTGCTTCGGCGCCTGCTCCAGGAACGATTCCGCGGTCTGTACGGCCTCCCGCGCCGGCAGCGTCCGGAACACCCAGGTCCGGTACGACCAGAACCGGAACAGCGTCGCGACGCCGATCCCGAAGAACTTGAAGAAGTTGCTCTGCAGCGGGGTGTCCCAGCCGAACCCGTACGTCGCCGCGTACAGGATGCCGTTCTGGATCACCAGGCCCGCGGCGCTGAACAGCAGGAAGAGCGTCAGCTCCTTCGTCCGGCTGCTCTTGTCGCGGTCCCGGTAGGTGAAGTACCGGAAGCCCAGATAGTTGAAGCCGATCGCGACGACGGTGGCGAAGATGGACGCCCTGACGACGGGCACGTCCGTGAGATGGCGGACCAGGTTGAAGACCCCGAGGTCCACCAGAAGGCCCAGACCACCGACAGCACCGAACTTGGCGAACTCACGCGTGAGCCGGTCAAGCCGCACACGTAGTGCGCTTCGTTCACTCATGGTGATTGCTCAGCCCCGTCCGTTCGGTTTCGTCAACTTCGTCAACCAAGCCATGCTAACCAGCCCATCAGTGACCCGCCCGGGGACATTGCAAACCATGGAAAAACCCCGTCCAGCTGTCGTAAAGCACAGGCGGCGGAGGCTCCGCGCATGGTGCGGATACCCTAAGAGGGTGACGTTCCCGGTAGTCGGCATGGTCGGTGGCGGTCAGCTCGCCCGTATGACCCACGAGGCGGGTATCCCCCTCGGCATCAAGTTCAAGCTGCTCAGTGACACCCCGCAGGACTCGGCGGCCCAGGTGGTGAGCGAGGTCGTCATCGGCGACTATCGCGACCTGGCTACGCTGCGTGACTTCGCGCGCGGCTGCGACGTGATCACCTTCGATCACGAACACGTCCCCGCGGAGCATCTGCGCGCCCTGACGGATGACGGCATCGTCATCCGTCCCGGGCTCGACGCCCTGGTGCACGCCCAGGACAAGGGGGTGATGCGCGCGAAGCTCGACGAGATCGGCGTGCCGAGCCCGCGCCACCGCATCGTCGCCGATCCGGCGGACGCGGCGGCCTTCGCGGCGGAGGTGGGCGGCTTCCCGATCATCCTCAAGACCGTGCGCGGCGGCTACGACGGCAAGGGCGTCTGGTTCGTCCGTACGGAGGAGGACGCGCGCGACCCGTTCCTGGCGGGCGTCCCGGTCCTGGCCGAGGAGAAGGTCGACTTCACGCGCGAGCTCGCCGCGAACATCGTCCGCTCCCCGCACGGCCAGGCCGTCGCGTACCCGGTCGTCGAGTCCCAGCAGGTCGACGGCGTCTGCGACACGGTGATCGCACCCGCGCCGAACCTGTCGGACGAGCTGGCGGGGCAGGCGCAGGAGCTGGCGCTGCGGATCGCGAAGGAGCTCGACGTCGTCGGCCATCTGGCCGTGGAGCTCTTCGAGACGGCCGACGGCCGGATCCTGGTCAACGAGCTCGCCATGCGTCCGCACAACTCCGGCCACTGGACCCAGGACGGCGCGATCACCTCGCAGTTCGCCAACCACGTCCGGGCCGTCCTGGACCTGCCGCTGGGCGACCCGCGCCCGCGCGCCACGTGGACGGTCATGTGCAATGTGCTGGGTGGGGACTACCCGGACATGTACTACGCGTACCTGCACTGCATGGCCCGCGACCCGCAGCTCAAGATCCATATGTACGGCAAGGACGTGAAGCCCGGCCGCAAGGTGGGGCACGTCAACACCTACGGCGACGACCTCGACGACGTGCTGGAGCGCGCCCGTCACGCCGCCGGCTATCTGCGAGGAACGATCGTTGAGTAATCCGCTCATTGGCATCGCGATGGGGTCCGACTCGGACTGGTCCGTCATGGAGGCCGCCGCGCAGGCCCTCGACGAGTTCGAGATCCCGTACGAGGTGAACGTCCTCTCCGCACACCGGATGCCGCGCGAGATGATCGCGTACGGCGAGCAGGCCGCCGACCGCGGGATCAAGGCGCTCATCGCGGGCGCGGGCGGCGCCGCCCATCTGCCGGGCATGCTCGCCTCGGTCACCCCGCTGCCCGTCATCGGCGTCCCGGTGCCGCTGAAGTACCTCGACGGCATGGACTCGCTCCTGTCCATCGTGCAGATGCCGGCGGGTGTGCCGGTGGCCACGGTCTCCGTCGCGGGCGCCCGCAACGCCGGTCTGCTCGCGGCCC
Source organism: Streptomyces vilmorinianum (assembly GCF_005517195.1). Lineage (NCBI taxonomy): Bacteria > Bacillati > Actinomycetota > Actinomycetes > Kitasatosporales > Streptomycetaceae > Streptomyces > Streptomyces vilmorinianum. The sequence continues at coordinate 965,287 of NZ_CP040244.1, forward strand.
GGATCCTCGCCGCCCACGACCCCGAACTGCTCGGCCGGATGCGGGAGTTCCAGCAGGAGCTGAACGACCAGGCGACGGAGAAGGGCAAGCGGCTGCGGGCCAAGGTCGAGGGTTCGGGGTCGTTCGGCTTCGCCAAATGAGCACGCCCGAGCGGCCCGAGGCGTCCGAGCGGCGCGAGCCGTCCGAGCGGCCGGTGCCGTCCGAGCGGCTGGCGGAGGCGATCGAACTCCTCTCCGCGCACCCGGTCGTCGACGGGCACAACGACCTCCCGTGGGCGCTGCGGCGGCACGTCCGTTACGACCTGGACCGGATGGACATCGCCGCCGACCAGTCCGCACACCTCCACACCGACCTCGCCCGGCTGCGCGCGGGCGGGGTCGGCGCCCAGTTCTGGTCGGTGTACGTCCCCTCGCGGCTGACCGGCGACGACGCCGTCAGCGCCACCCTGGAGCAGATCGACATCGTCGACCAGCTTCTCGCGCGGTACGCGGGGGAGTTGGCGCCGGCCCTGACCGCGGACGACATGGAGTCGGCGCGGCGGGAGGGCCGTATCGCCTCCCTCAAGGGCGCCGAGGGCGGCCACTCCATCAACAACTCCCTCGCCACCCTGCGCGCGCTGCACACGCTGGGCGTGCGCTACATGACGCTCACCCACAACGACAACAACGCGTGGGCGGACTCGGCGACCGACGAGCCCGGCGTCGGCGGGCTCTCCGCCTTCGGCCGTGAGGTCGTACGGGAGATGAACCGGCTCGGCATGCTCGTCGACCTCTCGCACGTGGCCGCGACGACGATGCGGGACGCGCTCGACACCTCCGCCGCGCCGGTGATCTTCTCGCACTCCTCGTCGCGCGCGGTCTGCGACCACCCGCGGAACATCCCCGACGACGTGCTCGGGCGGCTGCCGGGGAACGGCGGCGTGGCGATGGCGACGTTCGTGCCGAAGTTCATCCTGCCCGCGGCCGTGGAGTGGACGGCGCGGGCTGACGACAACCTCCGGGCGCACGGCTTCGACCACCTCGACACGACCCCTGAGGCGATGAAGCTCCACCGCGCCTTCGAGGCCGAGAACCCGCGCCCGATCGCGACGGCGGCGACCGTGGCCGACCACCTCGACCACATGCGCGAGGTCGCCGGCATCGAGCACATCGGCATCGGCGGCGACTACGACGGTACGGCGTTCACGCCGGCCGGTCTGGACGATGTCGCGGGCTACCCGAACCTGATCGCTGAGCTGCTGACGCGCGGCTGGTCGCACGCCGACCTCGCCAAGCTGACGTGGTCGAACGCGGTGCGGGTGCTGCGGGACGCGGAGGCGGTGTCGAGGGAGCTGCGGGAGACGAGGCCGGTGCCGAACGCGACGATCGACTCCCTTGACGCGTAACTGAGTTGACGGGGGCGCTCACCCGAACGGCTCATCCCGCCGTGCCGGAGGAGGGGGAGGCTGCCACGGTGGACGGTACTGCCTCGTTCAGTTCGGAGTTACACCATGGCAGATCTTGATGATCACCACCCCTTCTCCGTCGCGCGGGCCGGCGCTGCTTCCGGTGAGCTCGACACCCCTGAACAACCACGGCCCCTCGATGAGTTGACCCGTGCTCGGGCCCTGCTCGCGGCGCAGGCCGTCGTCGAGGGGCACACGGAACCACCCCGGGTGTTCGACCCGGACGACCTTCCGCCGGTGCGGGCGGCGGAGGCCGGGGCACAGCTCTGGTCCCTGCGCGTCGATCCCGACGAGGGCGTGATCGGCACCCTGCGCCGGATCGACGCGATCCACGCCCTCGTGGCCGCGTGCCCGGAGGACCTGCGCCTCGCGCACAGCACCGCGGAGATGGCGCACGCCGTCAACTGCGGGCGGGTCGCGGTGCTTCTGGGCCCGGTGAGCTGGTCGGCGCTCGGCGGCTCGCTCGCCGCGCTCAGGGCGTACCACGCGCTCGGGGTACGGGCCGTCAACCTCACCCGCTTCGACGGCTTCGCCCGCGAGGCGGTACGGGAGATGAACCGGCTCGGCCTGATCGTGGACCTCGCCGGGGCCGACCCGGAAACCATCCGCCGGACCCTCGCACTCACCAGGGCCCCGGTCCTGCTGACCCGCGCGGACCCGCAGGAGCTGCCGGACGACGTCCTGCGCCTGCTCGGCGAGAACGGCGGCGTCTGCATGCTCCCGGTGACCGACGACGTACAGACGACGGCCGACGCCTTCGACCGTGTCCGCACGCTGGCGGGCCCGCACTGCGTGGGCCTCTCCCACACGACGTCCCCGCCCGACGGCTACGCCCCCCTCGTCGCCGAACTCCTCCACCGCGCCTGGCCGGCCCCGGACCTGGTCGCCCTCGCCCACACCAACCCGACCCGAGCCCTCCGCGAAACAGAATTCCTCTCCCGCACCACCCGCCACCGCCGAGCAGCCTGACGACAAGCAACCCTCCACCCGAGCCCCCCCCGCCCCCGGGGCGGGGGCCACGGGAAGCCGCCGCCCCGACGGCGGCCAACTGCTCCTGTCAGGCGCCACACGGTGCGCGGCTGCCACGTCGTCGGAGCCTGGTGCCACAAACCCACCCACCCGCTCCTCACGGCGCGAGCCTCCGCCTCCGCGGACTGCGGCCGCGCGTTGCCGGCGGCGCGAAGCTGCCGCGTCGGCGGGGCTGACTGCTCCTCAGGTGTGGCCGCCCGTTCTCTCGGTGCGCGGTTGCCGCTTCGGCGGGGCCCGGGGCCACAAACCCACCCGCCCCCTCCTCGCGGCGCGAGCCCGCCGTCTCCGCGGGCTACGGGCGCGGTGCCCCTGCCCGTCCGCGCGGCGCGAAGCTGCCGCCCCGGAGGGGGACGGGGGCGCAGCCCCCGGATCGACCTCTACCCCCACCAGCCCCCGGCAGGGTTTCGGGAAGGGGCGGGGTGGGGGAAACCGCCCCCGCCAGTCACTACGCCCGCGGACGCCCCATCGCCCGGTACACCCAGCCCGCCTCACGCCACCGCGCCCCGTCCAGCGCGTTGCGGCCGTCCAGGATCACCCGCGCGCCCGCCACCTCCGCCAGCTCCGCCGGGTCCAGGGCCTCGCGGAACTCGCGCCACTCCGTCAGGTGCAGCACCACGTCCGCCCCGCGTACCGCCTCCAGCGCCGATTCCGCGTACGCCAGCGTCGGGAAGAGCCGGCGCGCGTTCTCCATGCCCTTCGGGTCGTACACGGTCACCTGACCGCCCTGGAGGTGGATCTGGCCCGCCACGTTCAGCGCCGGCGAGTCCCGTACGTCGTCCGAGTCCGGCTTGAACGTCGCACCCAGCACCGCCACCCGCTTGCCCAGGAACGAACCGCCGCCGAGCGCCTCCCGCGCCATCTCGACCATCTGGCCGCGCCGCCGCATGTTGATGGAGTCGATCTCCCGCAGGAACGTCAGCGCCTGGTCCGCGCCCAGCTCGCCCGCCCGCGCCATGAACGCCCGGATGTCCTTCGGCAGGCACCCGCCCCCGAAGCCGATCCCGGCCCGCAGGAACTTCGCCCCGATCCGCTCGTCGTAGCCGATCGCCTCCGCGAGCTTCGCGACGTCGCCGCCCGCCGCCTCGCAGACCTCCGCCATCGCGTTGATGAAGGAGATCTTGGTCGCGAGGAAGGAGTTCGCGGCGGCCTTCACCAGCTCCGCCGTCGGGAAGTCCGTCACCACGAACGGCGAACCGTCCCCGATCGGCCCGGCGTACACCTCGCGCAGCGTCTTCTCCGCCCGCTCGCTGCGCACACCCGCCACCACCCGGTCCGGGTGCAGCGTGTCCTGCACGGCGAAGCCCTCCCGCAGGAACTCCGGGTTCCAGGCCAGCTCGACCCCGTCCGGCAGCAGCTCCGCCAGCCGCTCGGCCGAGCCGACCGGCACGGTCGACTTGCCGACGACGAGCGCGCCCGACCGCACCACGCCCGCGAGCGAGGTGAAGGCCGCGTCCACGTACGACATGTCACACGCGTACTCGCCGTGCTTCTGCGGAGTGTTCACGCAGACGAAGTGCACATCGCCGAAGGCGCCGACCTCCTCCCAGGAGGTGGTGAACCGCAGCCGGCCCGTCGACCCCTCGATCCCGGCGATGTGCCGGGAGAGCAGCTCCTCGAGCCCGGGCTCGTACATCGGCACCCGTCCCGAGGCCAGCATCTCGATCTTCTCGGGCACGACGTCGAGTCCGAGGACCTCGAAGCCGAGCTCCGCCATGGCCGCTGCGTGCGTGGCGCCGAGGTAGCCGGTGCCGATCACGGAGATCTTGAGGGCCATAGAGGACTCCCTGTGCGTACGGGACGGGAAATGCCTGCCCGAGCATAGTCGGGGCCTGGCCGGTGGCTCGGCCACGCCCTACCATTTGGGTTACTTAACGGTAGTTAGCAGACGTGGGAGTGAGAGATCGTGGCGCCAGCGGGGAAGAACACAGTCGCTGATTTCGACCTGTATCGCCCGTCCGAGGAGCACGAGATGCTCCGGGAGACGGTCCGTGCGCTGGCGGAGGCGAAGATCACGCCGTTCGCCGCGGCGGTCGACGAGGAGGCCCGTTTCCCGCAGGAGGCGCTGGACGCGCTGGTCGCGGCCGATCTGCACGCGGTCCACGTGCCGGAGTCCTACGGCGGTGCGGGCGCGGACGCGCTGGCGACGGTGATCGTGATCGAGGAGGTCGCCCGCGCGTGCGGTTCGTCCTCGCTGATCCCGGCCGTGAACAAGCTGGGCTCGCTGCCGGTGATCCTGTCCGGCTCGGAGGAGCTGAAGAAGAAGTACCTGGGCCCGCTGGCCAAGGGCGAGGCGATGTTCTCGTACTGCCTGTCGGAGCCGGACGCCGGTTCGGACGCGGCCGGGATGAAGACCCGCGCGGTGCGCGACGGCGACTTCTGGGTGCTCAACGGTGTGAAGCGGTGGATCACCAACGCCGGTGTGTCGGAGTTCTACACGGTGATGGCCGTCACCGACCCCGACAAGCGCTCCAAGGGCATCAGCGCGTTCGTGGTGGAGAAGGGCGACGAGGGCGTGTCCTTCGGCGCGCCGGAGAAGAAGCTCGGCATCAAGGGCTCCCCGACGCGTGAGGTCTACCTCGACAACGTGCGTATCCCGGCCGACCGGATGATCGGCGCGGAGGGCACCGGGTTCGCCACCGCGATGAAGACCCTGGACCACACCCGTATCACCATCGCCGCGCAGGCCCTCGGCATCGCCCAGGGCGCCCTGGACTACGCCAAGGGCTACGTCAAGGAGCGCAAGCAGTTCGGCAAGCCGATCGCCGACTTCCAGGGCGTGCAGTTCATGCTGGCCGACATGGCCATGAAGCTCGAGGCCGCCCGCCAGCTCACCTACGCCGCCGCCGCCAAGTCCGAGCGCGTGGACGGCGACCTGACCTTCTTCGGCGCCGCGGCCAAGTGCTTCGCCTCCGACGTCGCCATGGAGGTCACCACCGACGCCGTCCAGCTCCTGGGCGGCTACGGCTACACCCGCGACTACCCCGTCGAGCGCATGATGCGCGACGCCAAGATCACCCAGATCTACGAAGGCACCAACCAGGTCCAGCGCATCGTCATGGCCCGCAACCTCCCGTAGGCAGGCCCGCAGGACCGAACCCGCAGGACCGAACCCGCAGGACCGAACCCGCAGGGACTTAAGGGAGGGGCGGATTCCGGTCCGCCCCTCCCTCTCGTTACGCTCCCTGCCGCATCAACGCGCACACGGGCACACGCGCACACGCGAACAAGGGGCGGGACAGGGCATGGCAAACGATCGACAGGTGGCCGCACTGCTGCGGCAGGTCGCCACGCAGGACGCCATCGAGCTGCGGCACCACATGGGCAGGATCGGGACGCTCGCGGTGCAGGTGCACCTCCTGGAGCAGTACGGCTTCCAGTACGGCGAGGCCTCCCGCCAGGGCCCGCGCCGGCAGACCGTGGTCGTACGGATGTACCGCGACCCGAGCCCCGAGGCGCGCGCCCGCGAGGCCGCCACGCTCGCCGCGTTCCCGCAGGCCGGCAACGGCGGCGCCGTGCCCACCCTGAAGCCGGGCACCATGACGCCGCGGCCCGGGGAGGAGCGGGCGGTCGCGCACGCGAAGGACCGGATCGCGTACGACGTGCTGGCCAGGGCGGCGAACGGCGCCCAGCCCGCGGTCGCCTGGGCCGGACTCGTCCTCCTCGTCCTCGTGCTGCTGATCGACGGGAAGTGGCTCGCCGCGCTGATCGGCGGCGGGCTGCTCGCCGCGTTCCTGACGGTCGCGTTCCGGATCAACGACCTGCGGCGCGGGCGGATCACCCAGCGGCTCAAGGCGGCCGGCTTCATCGTCGTCCAGGACGAGCAGGGCCGGCAGCGGTTCCTGCGGCCGCTCGCCGGATGACGCGAAGGGACCCGCCGGTTCGGATCTTCCGACCGGCGGGTCCCTTCACGTACGACAGGCGCAGGCGCAGGCGCAGGCGCAGGCTCAGCGGTCCGACGTGACCGTGACCTTCTCGTCGTTCTGGATCTGCTGCACCAGCTGCTTCACCTTCGGCATGTCCCACTTCAGCGAGCCCTGCGGCGCGCTGCCCGCGATCGGGATGTTCATCGACTTCCCGTCACCGCCGCTGATGCCCTTCATCGCGAAGAACATCTTGCCGAGGTCGTACAGCGACATGTCCTTGTCGACGATCAGCGTGTCCAGACCGGCGCCCAGCGTCGGGTACAGCTTGAACGGGTTGAGGATCGTGCCCGGGGTCGCCGCCTGGTTGGCCAGGGCGGAGAGGAACTTCTGCTGGTTCTTCGTCCGCGCGAGGTCCGACTCGGCGAACGCGTACCGGGTACGGACGAACGCGAGCGCCTGCTCGCCGTTCAGGGTCTGCTCGCCCGCCTGGAAGTCGGCGCCGGACTTCTTGTCCTTGAAGCCCTTCTCGATGTTCAGCTCGACACCGCCGAGCGCGTCCACGATGTTCGCGAAGCCGGCGAAGCCGATCTCCGCGTAGTGGTCGATGCGCAGCCCGGTGTTGTACTCGACCGTGCGGACCAGGAGCTCCGGGCCGTCCATCGCGTACGCGGCGTTCAGCTTGGAGCCGCCACGCGCCCCGTACTTCTTCCCCGACTCCGAGCCGACGAAGGACGGGATCGTGACCCAGGAGTCGCGGGGCAGCGAGACCATGGTGTTCCCGCTGGAGCAGGCCGCGAGGATCATCATCGAGTCCGTCCGCTTGCCCTCGGCGGAACCGGTGTGCAGCTTCTTCTTCTCCTCGGCCGACATGCCCTCACGGCTGTCCGAGCCGACGATCAGATACGTCGTGCAGTCGCCCTCGGCCGGCCGCTCGATGACCTTGCCCAGATCGACCTCGTTACGCATCTGGGAGCTCGCCCAGGCGTACGTGCCGACGCTCCAGCCGAGGACCGCCACGACGAGCACGATCGAGCCGATCTTGATGCGGCGGCGCCAGTCGGGCGCGGGGCGCCCGGGCTGCGGCGGGGCGTACTGCGGGGGCACGGTCCCGTGGCCGCCGCCCTGCGGGGCGCCGTAGACCTGGCCGGTGCTGTAGCCGCTGTCGTACCCGGAGGCCTGCTGCTGCGTGAAGTTCGGGTTGTAACCCTGGTCGTACCGAGGCGGCTGCTGCGGGACCTGTGGACGCTGGACGTGGCGCATGCGGCGAGCGCCTTCGGGCTGCGGGTTCTCGCTGCCACGGCCGTATCCGCGGCCATCGGGCCAGTCATTCATGCGGACCAGTGTGCAGGTCACGCCCCACGGGCCGACAGGCCGGGTGGGGAATCGGGCCGGCGCTGTTGCCAAGCTGATGCAAAGAGGACGTGCCCGGGACCCGGCATAAGGTGGAGGGCATGACAGATCAGGGCGATATCCCGGGCAAGCCCACCTCAGCGTCCCGCACCACCCTCAGCCACATCATGACGAGCCACGACACCAACCTCCTCGGTACGGTGCACGGCGGCGTGATCATGAAGCTGGTGGACGACGTGGCGGGCGCTGTCGCGGGCCGGCACTCCGGCGGGCCGGCGGTGACGGCGTCCATGGACGAGATGGTGTTCCTGGAGCCGGTCAGGATCGGGGATCTGCTGCATGTGAAGGCGCAGGTCAACTGGACCGGGCGGTCCTCCATGGAGGTCGGCGTCCGGGTCATGGCCGAGCGCTGGAACGAGTCCACCCCCGCCCAGCAGGTCGGCTCCGCCTACCTGGTCTTCGCGGCGGTCGACGCCGACGGCAAGCCGCGCCCGGTCCCGCCGGTGCTCCCGGAGACCGAGCAGGACAAGCGCCGCTACCAGGAGGCCCAGATCCGCCGCACCCACCGCCTGGCCCGCCGCCGCGCGATCAAGGACCTGCGCGAGCGCCGCGCGGCCGAGGGCTACGAGGACTGACCTCGCCGGCCCCGTCGTGGGCACAACGGAACGGCGCCCCTGCGGGCGCGTCCGCTCCGTGTCCCCCGCACCCCGAGGCCCGGTGCCTACGGACACACCACCTGGTCCCCGGTGACCGTCTCGAACGGCCCGTTCGAAGTCTCCGCCGCCCGCACGGGCACAACCCCCTTGTACTCCGCGCCCACAACCACCCGCATCGTCCCGCCCCGCCCCGGCACCGCCCTCAGCTCCGCCCCCGGCAGCGCCGCCGCGAGCGACTTCGCGGAGCGGTCCCAGCCCGGGTCGTACTCCACCAGCGTGCGCACCCGCTCCGGGCCGTCCCCGGTGCGCGGCGCCCGGGTCGTGTCGAAGCCCGTCGCCCGCAGCGCGTCGTCCACCTTGCGGCCCAGACCGTCCGTCCGCGTCCCGTTGTAGACCTGCACCCGGATCGTCTTCGGCGCGACGTCGACCACCGCCGTCTGCGGCCGGCCCTTCGCCGCCGCCCGGTGCGGGGCGAGCGGCTGGTCGTCGCGCAGGGACTGGAAGAGCTTCTGCGCCTTGGGCGCGTCCCACTTCACCGTCGAGCCGATGCCCTTCACCGGGAAGCTCAGGTCCCCGAGCGGCACGGAGACGAACTCCGAGGACGCCGGCGTGAAGCCCCGCATCGCCTTGGCGAGGGCCAGCATCTGCTCCGTACCGAAGCCGCGGTCGGCCCGCACCGAGCTCAGCATCGTCGTGGCGACCGCGCGGAACCGCACCGGGTTGAGCAGCACCCCGCTGCTGGTCGCCCGGTGGATCAGCGCGGCCAGGAAGCGCTGCTGGCGCTGGATCCGGCCGATGTCGGCCGCCCCGTCGACATGGCGCGAGCGCACGTACTGCAGCGCCTGCCCGCCGGTCAGCTCATGCGTCCCGGCCGCCAGGTCGAGCCCGGTGTACGCGTCCTTCATCGGCCGTGTCGTACAGATCTGCACCCCGCCGACCGCGTCGACCGTCCGCATGAAGCTGGTGAAGTCGACCTCCAGATAGTGGTCGATCTTGACGCCGGTCATGCTCTCCACGGTCCGCACCGTCAGCCCGGGCCCGCCCTCGGCGTACGCGGCGTTCAGCTTCACCGGGTGCGCCTGGTGCCGCTCGCCGGTCGTCTCGTCCACGTGCTCGGGCATCTCGGCGTACGAGTCGCGGGGCAGGCTCACCACACTCGCCCGCTCCCGGTCCTGGCTGATGTGCACCAGCATCACGGTGTCGGTGCAGTGACAGGGCTCACCGCCGAGCCGGTACGCCTTCCGCTCCTCCGCGGTGATCTTGTCCCGCCCGTCCGTGCCCACGACCAGCACGTTCATGCCGTGCCCGGCCTGGGGACGGTTCTTCATGTCCTTGAACGGGTCGACCCGGGTGATCCCGGTGTCCAGACTGGTGACCACCGCGTGGCCGATTCCGCCCGCGCCCAGGACCAGCACGGACAGGGCCGTCGCCGTCCGCATGCCCCACCGCGGCCGCTCGGCCCGTCTGACGCGGCGGGCCGGTACGGGACGGGCTGCCGGTCGGGGACGGGGCGTGCGGGGCGGTGTGGGCACCGGGGGACACCTCCGCGGGTGTGACAAGGGGAACCGTGAGCACCGTAGGCCCATACGATCAGCGCAAGGGTGCACCGATCCCCGTGACGCGCTTCGTGTCCCCCGTTCGCGGTAACGTGGCCGACGATGAACGCCACGCCCCCCGTCTCCGTGATCATGCCGGTCCTCAATGAGGAGCGGCACCTGCGCAACTCGGTCCGTCACATCCTCGAGCAGGAGTACGACGGCGAGATGGAGGTGGTGATCGCGCTGGGCCCCTCCACGGACCGCACCGACGAGATCGCCGCCGAGCTCGTACGAGAAGACCCGCGGGTCCACACCGTGCCCAACCCCACGGGCCGCACGCCCGCCGCCCTCAACGCGGCGATCAAGGCCTCCCGCCACCCGATCGTGGTACGGGTCGACGGCCACGGCATGCTCTCGCCGAACTACATCGCGACCGCCGTCCGCCTCCTGGAGGAGACCGGCGCGCAGAACGTCGGCGGCGTCATGCACGCCGAGGGCGAGAACGACTGGGAGCACGCGGTCGCCGCCGCGATGACCTCGAAGATCGGCGTCGGAAACGCCGCCTTCCACACCGGTGGTGAGGCCGGCCCGGCCGAGACCGTGTATCTGGGTGTCTTCCGCCGCGAGGCCCTGGAGCAGCAGGACGGCTACAACGTGGAGTTCATCCGCGCCCAGGACTGGGAGCTGAACTTCCGTATCCGCGAGGCGGGCGGCCTGATCTGGTTCTCGCCCGAGCTGCGCGTCCAGTACCGGCCGCGGCCGAACGTGCGCGCCCTGGCGAAGCAGTACAAGGACTACGGCCGTTGGCGCCATGTGGTGGCCCGCTACCACCAGGGCTCCATCAACCTCCGCTACCTCGCGCCGCCGACCGCCGTCTGCGCGATCGCGGCCGGCCTGGTCGTGGGCGCGGTGCTCACCCCGCTCGGCTTCGTGATCCCGGCCGGCTATCTGGCGGCGATCACCGCGGGCTCGCTCCCGGCGGGCAGGGGCCTCCCCCTGAAGGCCCGCCTCCGGATCCCGGTTGCCCTCGCGACGATGCACATGTCCTGGGGCTACGGCTTCCTGACGAGCCCGCGCGCGCTCGCGAAGAAGGTCATCGCGAGCAAGCGCCCGGCGGTGAGGACCGAGAAGGTCTGACCCTTCCCGTACGCCTACGGGTACGCGTACGGCGACGGCCGGGCCCCTGCGAGGGGCCCGGCCGTCGTCGTGTGCGGGGGAGCGTCAGCTCTTCCCGTCCCACCGGTACACGGAGTAGATGTCCATGCAATCGACCTTGTCGCTTGCGCCCTCCGGCAGGTCGCCCGCCTCGGTCTTCGGCTTCTTGTACGTGTCGCCCTCACGCCAGTCCGCACCGATGACGAGAGTGATGCTCTGCGCTTCGGCGTCGGCCCGGACCGCGGAGTCGGGCAGACCGAGGGCCTTGGCCACCGACAGGGCGTTCGCCTTGCCCTGATCGCCGTCCGCCTTCGGGTACTTGACCACGGTGTCCTTGCGCGGCTCGGCGCTCCGCGAGGCCTCGGCCCGCGTGAAGCCCTTGACCTGCAGGGTCTCGGCCATGGAGCGGGCCCGGCCCTCTACGGCACTTTCGTTGTTCCCGTTCGTGCCGTTGATCACCGTGACGCCGAGGGTGGCCGGAGTCTCGGCGACCGGGCCCTTGGGCTTCGCGGAGGCGGACGCGGACGCGGTCGGCTTGGCGCCGGCCGCGTCGCCGTTCTTGTCGAAGGCGACGTCGTCGCGGAGCATCGCCCACATCTTGTCGGCGGACTGCTCCACCATCACGAGCTTGTCCTTGTTCTGGGACCACTCCGTGGTGGGGACCGTCGCCGTCGTGAGACGGTCGAGCTTCACGTTCTTGAGCTGCATCGACAGATCGAAGAGCTTGGCCACCGACTTGATCTCGTCGGAGACCGTCAGGGCCTTCGTGGCCGTCTCGGCCAGACCCGTCAGCCGGCCGGTGTCCGTCCAGGCGTTCTGCTTCTGGAGCTTCTCCATCATGCCGTTCATGTACATGTGCTGGGCCTTGGCGCGGTTCTGGTCGTTGCCGAACGCGTGCCGGGTGCGCAGCCACTGGAGCGCCTGCTTGCCCTTGATCTCGGTGGTGCCCTGGGGCAGCTTCAGGCCCGAGCCGCCCGGTACCGTCCTGGTGGGCTTGTCGTGGACACCGGTCTTCACACAGACCGGGACGCCGCCGACCTCGTCCGCCATCGCGACCACTCCCGCGAAGTCGATCATCATCCAGTGGTCGATGTAGACCCCGGTGATCGACTCCCAGGTGGTCAGCGTGCAGCCCGGACCGCCCCGCCCCAGCGTCTCGTTGATCGGCTTGGTGGTGGTGGCCGCGTAGGTCTCGCCGTCGGGGCCCTTGCACTCCGGGATCTTGACGATCGTGTCGCGCGGGATGGAGACGATGTTGGCGTTCTTCCGGTCGGCCGAGATGTGCAGAAGCATCTGCACGTCCGCGAGCGGCGGACTGTCCCGGAGGTTCTTTCCGCCGCCGAGCGCCACGTTCTTGTCGTCGGCGCGGCTGTCCGAGCCGATCAGCAGGATGTTGAGCGGGGTGTCGCCGAGCGCGTTCGGCGCGGCCTTCTTCACGCCGCTCTCGCCGCCGGCGCGGCTGCCGCCGCGGAGCTGGTCGTTGAGGTGCTTGTAGTACAGGTATCCGGCGCCGGCCGTCCCGAGTATCAGCAGGGACAGGGTCGCGGCGACCCAGCGGAATATCTTGCGTTTGCCGCTCTTCCTGGCACGCCTGCGCGGCCCTTTGCGCCGGTGACTCGTACTGGCCTCGCCACCGCCGGCGCCACCGCCCCCGCCGGCGCCGCGGTCCTCGGTCCTGGTCCCGGCACCCGCGTCCTGGCCACCGTAGAGACTCTCGTCCCAGCCCAAATCGCGGGCGTGCGGCACGCGTTCACGCGTCCCCTCCCTACGCACGCTGCTCTGTCCCACCCCTGGTCCCCTCATCTCAAGCGTGCCCCGTGACCCGGTGTTCTCGGATCACGCGGCACAAACCTGCTTGTCTGCGGTCTGAGCACCCTCCGGCGCCTTTGCCGGACCGGTGATGGGCACCCCCGCGCCCTTGAAGTCGGATCCGAGGACGAGCGTCATGGGCTCGCGCTCCCCGGCGTCCTGCGTGCCCGGCTTGAGTGCCGTGGCCGGCAGACCCATCAGGTCCGCGAGCTTGCGGGCCTGGTCGGCCTGGTTCGGTGCGTAGGTGAGCGTGGTCTTGGCCGCCTTCTCAGGGGCGTTGCTCTTGTTCGTCGACCTCGTCACACCCTGCTCGTTCTGCAGCCAGTTGATCGTCGACTGTGCCGCGCCCTGGATGCCGCTGCCGTTGTAGACGTCGACCCGCACCTCGCGCGCGGTGGAGCGGGCGCCCTTCAGCAGGGCGGCCTGCGCCTGCGCCTGGGCGTTCTTGGCGTCCTGCTCCTTCTTCTTCACCTCGGTGAGCGAGGTGTCGGACTGCAGCATCGCGAAGAGCTGCGGGGCCTTGACCGGGTCGGGAACGACCGTGATCGGCGTGGGCTCGTCCGGGTTGTCGATGACCGGAAGCGTGGCGAACGTGATGTTCTTCGTGTCGATCTTGGCGAGCTCCTCGGCCAGTGCCGAGAGCTTCTTGATGCTTCCTATGCCGGTGTCGACGGTCAGCGCCTTCGTCGCCGCCGTGGCGAGGTCGAGGAGCTTGCCCGGACTCGTCAGGGTTTCGTTGGACTTCATCTGGCGGATCATCGAGCTCAGGAACTGCTGCTGGATCTTGATCCGGTCGAGGTCGCTCTTGTTGCCGAAGCTGGAGCGGGTACGGACGAAGGCGAGGGCCTGCTCACCCTGGACCGTGGACTCTCCGGCCGGCAGCTTCAGATGGGACTTCTTGTCGTTGACGGCCTTCTCCACGCAGACCTTGACCCCGCCGACGGCCGTGCTCAGCTCCTTGACCGCGTTGAAGTCGGCCATCATGAAGTGGTCGACGGTCAGTCCCGTCAGCTTCTTGACCGTACGCATGGTGCAGCCCGGGTCGCGGCCGGACTGGCCGAGGCTGTTGTTGAAGCGGTCCTGGGACGTGCCGGGAATCGTCTGGACGTCGCCGTCCGCCTGCTTGGTCTCACAGGCCGGGATCTCCGTCATCAGGTCCCGGGGGATGGACATGGCGGTGGCGTTCGTACGGTCCTTGGAGACATGGAAGAGGATCGTCGTGTCGGCGTGGCCGACGCTGCTCTTGTCGCCGTACCCGCCGTTGCCCTCGCCGGTCCGCTTGTCCGTGCCGATGACGAGGATGTTGATCGCCTGGTCCTTCTTGAAGCCGCCGCTGCCCGCGCCGGCCACGTCGACCGTCGTGATGTTGTCGTTCAGCTGGTCGTAGAGGACGTACGTGCCGACCGCGCCGGCGACGAGGACGAGGGCCAACGTTCCGCCGGTCCAGAGCAGGACCTTCTTCTTCCTGGACTTCGCGGGCTTGCGCTTGCGCCGGCTCACGGGCGGCTGCCCGCCGCCCGGGCCCTCGGGGGCGCGGCGGCGGCGCTGACCGGGTACGGGCGCCTCGGTGGCGGTACGGGAGCGCTGGGCCGCGCGGCCGCCCTCCGCGGATCTCGGGCCGGGGGTGGCGGCGCTGCGCGGGTGGGACGGTGACTGCCCAGCGGAGTGGTTCAGTCGCAGTTCGTAGTTGCCCGTCTGCGGGTTGAGGACCCACTGGTCGGCGGGGTCGATCTCATCCGCCCGTCCACGGCTGTGCGCGTCCACGGTTACTTGAATCCTCCGTCGGTGCCACGCGAGGCGCCTCCCCCGGCGGGCGCTCGGTCGTTCGATCCGTTTGAGTGCGCGACCACGCGGTCGGGAGCACCGGATCGCGTCACACTATCCGCCCAGTTCAGCGTGGGGCGACGTCCGTGACAAATTCCACGCCCCTTACAACCGGGCAATTTGCCCAAACCTCATCGAGCACAGGCCTCCCCTTGGACTGTCCTTTACTCACCCTCCCCTAGGTACACACTCCGTCCGCCGCGTTTCGCCCCGTGAAGGTCGGTGTCGGCATCGGACTCGGCGAGCCCGCGTCGTCCGGCTTCCCGTCACTGTCCGTGTCCGTCGGCGTGGGGGCCGGTGTCGCCGTCGGTGTCGGCGTCGAGGCCTCGCTGCCGGGTGTGACGGTGACGGGCTTGTCCTCACGCAGCTGCTTGAAGAGCTGACTTGCTTCTGGTTGTACGAGTTCGTCCCGGTTCGCGTTGTACGAGTACGGCCGCCGCGGCACGGTCAGGAACTGCACCTTCTCCGTGGGGATGGCCCGCATCGACCGCGCCAGGCCGTACAGGTCCCGCAGCGAGGCGAGCCCCGGGTCGGTCGTGATCGACTTGGTCGCCGCGTCCAGGACCGGGTACAGCCGGGCCGGATTCAGCAGGACGCCGTTGCTCTGCACCTTGTTGACGAGGGCGCCCAGGAACTGCTGCTGGCGGTCCATGCGTTCCGTGTCGCTCCCGTTGCCGAGCGACTTGCGGGCCCGTACGAAGCCCAGCGCCTGCTCGCCGTGGAGCGTCTGGCGCCCGGCCGGCAGCTTCAGATGGGCGTCGGCGTCGTCGATCGGCTCCTTGAGGCAGATCTCCACCCCGTCCACGGCGTCGACCATCTTCTTGAAGCCCCGGAAGTCGATCACCATGTGGTGGTCGATCCTGATCCCGGTCAGCCGCTCGACCGTGCGGATCGTGCACGCCGTGCCGCCGATCTCGAAGGCCGAGTTGAACTGGGCGAATTGTTCGCGTGTGCGCGTTCCGTCCGGTTTCCGGCAGGTGGGCATGTCCACCATCAGGTCACGCGGCAGCGAGACCGCCGTCGCGCTCGACCGCCCCGCCGAGATGTGCAGCAGGATCGTGGTGTCGGAGCGCTGGGTGCCCTTGTCCTGGCCGTACTTGGTGTTCCCGGCGCCCGAACGGGTGTCGGAGCCGATGAGCAGGATGTTCTGCGCCCCCAGCGCGGCGGCCGTGGGGCGCTCCTTCTCGTACTTCAGCAGCTCCTCGGCGGCGCCGGTGTCCGTGGTGATGTTGTTGTCCAGCTTGCGGTAGAACCACCAGCCGGCACCCGCCGCGCCGAGCACGACCACCGAGACCCCGAGCGCCGTCCAGCGCAGCCAGTGACGCCTGCGCCGGGGCTCGCCCTCCGCGGTGACGGACTCTCCGTCGGTGCTGGGCGTCTCGTCGGCACGGTCCGTCACGTCTGAGTCCATCCTTCACGGCGTCGGCGGCGCGCCGGGGCCGCCGCTCGCAGACGTAGACGGCCGAACCCGGCGCTTGGTTGTGCGGCAAGGGTGCGGAGGGGTGCGTACCCGCCGATCATGTACCGGAGTTGACGCCCGGACCCGGGGACTCGGCGAGTCGGTGCGCCATACGGGTGGATCCTCAGCGGGGTGTCATACGGCGGTCACGGTGACCCGCTCGCTCTCCACCCGCTTCTCGAGCGCGTCGGGAGCCAGTTGGTCCAGGTTCCGGCACAGGACGACGGAGGCCCCGGCCGCCAGCGGCGCGTACAGCCCGGCGGAGACCCCGTCCCAGGTGTCGTACGCACGCCCGGACAGCAGGCGCGCCCCCGGCGCGAGGCCGAGCGCCTCGGCGTCCGCGCGGGCCCGCCCGACGAGCTGGGCACCCGTCAGCTCCGTACCGTCGACCAGGAGGGCCGGGGAGTCGGCATCGACCGGGACGAACGGGGCGAACCGGTCGCCCTGGCTCGGCACTTCGACCGCGTAGTCCGCGTACCCGGCGGGCGGGGCCGGGAAGCGGCGGCCCAACGGGGCGAGGGAGAGCGCGATCCGGTCTCCGGAGCAGGCGAGCCCCGCCTCCAGTGTGTCGGGGCCCGCGACGACGTAGTCGGCGTGCGCGGGGTCGCCGCCGAGCTCGGCGGTCACCCCGACGGAAGAACAGGCGAGCAGCCACACGGCTGTCTGCCAGTGCGCGGGCAGCAGCAGCGCGAGCCGGTCGCCGGGGGAGGCGGAGAGCTCGCCCTGGAGGAGATTGGCGGTCTTGGCCACCCAATTGGCGAAGGTGGCCACGGACAATTCGACGCGCTCACCGGTGGCGTCGTCGTAGAAGGTGACCAAGGGGCGCGCGGGGTCCGCGGCGAGCGCGGATCGCAGCAGGTCGGCGGGGGTGCGGTCGCTGGCGTTCACGCGGGCAAGGGTACGCGGGAGGGGTGCGGGGGACCCGCCGTACCGGTGACGCCGTCCACCGGTCGGCCCGACGGGCCGTCAGTTTCCGTGCGGGATCCCGCCGAGCGGAACGGGCCGGGGATACGGACGATCGCCTCATGCGTGCCTACCTTGCCTCCTCGATCGCCGTGACCTGCGCGGCGGCGCTCGCCCTGCCGTTGTCCCTCGCGACCCCGGCGGCGTCGCTTCAGCCGGGTGTGCCCGCCGTGCCTCCAGCGTTGCCATCCGCGGTGCCGCCCGCGCTGCCATCCGCGGAGGCGGACGTCGCCGGGTCCACCCAGTCCCTGCCGCTCGGTCCGCTCGGGACCGCGCGACGGACCGTCGGCGCCGCCACGGCGGCGCAGGGCCTGACCCGACGGGACGTCAGACCCTTCTCGCTCGTCGGCGTCGTCTGGGACGACGGTCGGGTCCCGCTGCACGGCAGCGTCCAGGTCCGCACCCGGGCCGCCGGGAGCACGGCCTGGTCGCAGTGGCAGGACGTGGAGGTCCACAACGACGAGCACGGCGCCGACCCCGGCACCCCGGAGGCCGCCTCGCACGCGGTCCGCGGGTCCACCGCGCCGCTGTGGGTCGGCGACTCGGACGGCGTCGAGATCCGCGTACAGCCGCAGCAGCAGCGGCCGGCGGAGGACCACCGCGTCGGCGAGGACCACCAACTCGGCGAGGACCACCAGCTCGGCGAGGACCACCACGCTGCCGAGGACCACCACCCCGCCCAGGCCCCGCTTCCCGGCGGGCTCCGCCTCGAACTCGTCGACCCGGGCCCGGAACCGGAACCGGAACCGGCCGCCGACCCCATGGCGCGTACGGCCTCGCGCACGGCAGCACACCAGGCATCGGTCGTCGAGGCGGCGCGTGCCGCCGCGAAGCCGTACATCGGACCCCGCCCGAAGATCATCACCCGCAAGGGCTGGGGGGCGGACGAGAAGCTGCGGGAGAAGCGCTTCGTCTACACCAAGGCGGTCAAGGCGGCCTTCGTCCACCACAGCGCCACCGGCAACAACTACACCTGCCGCCAGGCCCCCTTCGTCCTTCGCAGTATCTACCGCTACCACGTCAAGAGCAGCGGCTGGCGTGACTTCGGCTACAACTTCGCCGTCGACAAATGCGGAAACATCTACGAAGGCCGCGCCGGGGGCGTGGCCAAGCCGGTGCTCGGTGCGCACACGCTCGGTTTCAACACCAACAGCATGGGCATCGCGGTCCTCGGCACCTATGGTTCGACGACCCCGCCCGCCGCGGTGACCAACGCCATCGCGCGGCTGACGGCATGGAAGCTGGGGCTGCACGGGGGAAATCCGAAGGGGAAGACGACGCTGACCTCGGCCGGCGGAAAGTACAAGAAGGGCAAGAAGGTCACGTTCAACACCATCGCGGGGCACCGTGACGGATTCGCCACGGCATGCCCCGGAGCGCGCCTCTACGGCAAGCTCGGCGCCACCAGGACGGCGTCGGCGAAGTACCAGGGGCGGCGGTGATGACATGACCGGCCTGACCATCTGCATAAACTGACCGGTCACATCGCACGGACGAGCGATGACGAGCGATGAGACCGGCCCCGGACAGGAAGCAGAGACGACAGGTGACAGAAGCGATCCTCCTGGTCGGTGGCAAGGGCACACGGCTGCGGCCCCTGACGGTGAACACGCCGAAGCCGATGGTTCCGGCGGCGGGTGTTCCGTTCCTGACGCACCAGCTGGCGCGGGCCAGGGCCGCGGGTGTCGAGCACGTGGTGCTCGCCACCTCGTACCTGGCCGAGGTCTTCGAACCGCACTTCGGGGACGGCTCGTCGCTCGGGCTCAGCCTGGAGTACGTCACCGAGGAGGAGCCGCTCGGCACGGGCGGCGCGATCCGGAACGTCGCCTCGCGCCTCCACTCGGGCCCGGACGACCCGGTGCTCGTCTTCAACGGCGACATCCTGACCGGCCTGGACATCCAGGCCCTGGTCGCCACGCACGCCTCCTCGGGGGCGGACGTCTCGCTCCACCTCACCCGGGTCGAGGACCCGCGGGCCTTCGGCCTGGTCCCGACGGACCCGACCGGCCGGGTCACGGCCTTCCTGGAGAAGCCGCAGACCCCGGAGGAGATCGTCACCGACCAGATCAACGCGGGGGCCTACGTCTTCCGCCGCTCGGTCATCGACACGATTCCTGTGGGCCGCCCCGTCTCGGTCGAGCGGGAGACCTTCCCCGAGCTCCTCGCGACCGGCGCGCATCTGCAGGGCCTGGTCGACTCCACGTACTGGCTCGACCTCGGCACGCCCCAGGCCTTCGTCCGCGGCTCCGCCGACCTGGTCCTGGGCCGCGCCCCGTCCCCGGCGGTCCCGGGCCGTTGCGGCGACCGCCTGGTCCTGCCGACGGCCCGTGTCGCCCCGGACGCCAAGCTCACGGGCGGCACGGTCGTCGGCGCGGGCGCCGTGGTCGGCGAGGGCGCCCGGATCACGGGCTCGACGCTCCACGCGGGCGCGGTGGTCGAACCGGGCGCGGTCATCACCGACTCCCTCATCGGCGCGGGCGCCCACATCGGCGCGCGCACGGTCCTGACGGACGCGGTCATCGGCGACGGCGCCCACGTGGGCCCGGACAACGAACTCCGCGCCGGCATCAGGATCTGGTGCGACACCCACCTCCCAGCGGGCGCGGTCCGCTTCTCGTCGGACCAGTAGCTCTGCCCGCCCCCCTCGACCGGGGGCGGCAGTCGCCGACGGCGCGTCGCCACCCACGGGAAGACCCGCACCTCTGTGCTCTCAGCTGTGCTCTCAGCTGCACGGGTGGTGCGGGTGGGAACCACAAGCCCGGCCGGAGGCCGGGCGCACCCCGTTACGCTCGTACCCATGGCCGGCCGCTTCGCTCCCCGCACCCCCGTGACCCGCACCACCGTGCGCGGCGGCCACGTCCCCGTACCCGCCGCGCGGCCCGAGCCCCGCACCGCCTCCGGCGTCACCCGCCGCTGGACCCCCGCCGCCCCGACCGACCTCGGCCTCACCCTCGGCCCCCTGCGCCGCGGCCCCGCCGACCCCACGTTCCGTACGACCCCCGACGGCTCCGTCTGGCGCGCCACCCGCACCCCCGCGGGCCCCGGCACGCTCAGGGTCGCCCTCCGCCACGGCGTCGCCGAGGCCGAGGCCTGGGGGCCCGGCGCGGACTGGCTCCTGGACCGGCTGCCCCAGCTCCTCGGCGCCGAGGACGACCCGGACGCCTTCACCCCGCGCCACCGCCTCCTCGCCGTGACCCACCGCCGACGCCCCGGCCTCCGCCTCACCCGGACCGGCCTCGTCATGGAGTCGCTGATCCCCTCGATCCTGGAGCAGAAGGTCACGACGGACGAGGCGTACCGCGCGTGGCGTCTGCTCGTACGGAAGTACGGCGAGCCCGCCCCCGGCCCCGACGGCCACCGCCTCCACGTGATGCCCGACGCGCGTACGTGGTCGCTCATCCCCTCCTGGGAGTGGCACCGGGCCGGCGTCGACAACAAGCGAGCCGCCACGATCCTGCGCGCGGCCAAGGTCGCCCGCCGCATGGAGGAGGCCGCGGCCATGGAACCGGAACAGGCCCAGCAGCGCCTGGAGTTGATCCCCGGCATCGGCCCCTGGACCTCGGCGGAGACGATCCAGCGCAGCAACGGCGCCCCCGACGCCGTCACCGTCGGCGACTACCACCTCCCCGGCATCGTCGGTTACGCCCTCGCGGGCGACCGCACCACCGACGACGCGGCCATGCTCGACCTGCTGTCCCCGTACGCGGGCCAGCGCCACCGCGCGGCCCGCCTCATCCTCCTCAGCGGCCGGACCCCACCCCGCCGCGCGCCCCGCATGACACCGGGCGACATCGCGGCGCTCTAGCGGCCAGGCCCCCGGCTCACCGCACTTCGATGAAGTGCCCCGCCTGCCGCGCCGGCCGCTCCTTCGGCGGCGCCGCCGCGTGTCCCACCGCCACCGCGCCCATCGGGTCCCAGTTCTCCGGCAGCTCCAGGACGTCCCGTACGACATCACGGCAGAACATCGTCGAGGACACCCACGCCGAGCCGAGCCGCTCGCCCGCCAGCGCCACCAGGAAGTTCTGCACGCCGGCCCCGGCCGCGACCACGAACATCTCGCGCTCGGCGGCGTCCCGGCGCGCGTCGCCGTAGTGGTGCGAGCCGTCCATCACGAGGCACGGCACCACCAGGTAGGGCGCGTTGCGCAGCACATCCCCGCGCCGCACGCGCTTCGCGATCGACTCCTCCGACTTGCCGTCCCGCCGCAGGTCCGCGATCCACGCGTCCCGCATGGCGTCGAGGAGCCGCAGCCGCGACTCCGGCGACTCGAGCAGCACGAACCGCCACGGCGTCGTGTGGTGCGGGGCGGGGGCCGTGACGGCCGCGGCGACGGCACGCCGTACCGCGCCCGGGTCCACGGGCGCGTCGGTGAACTCCCGGACGGTACGCCGCAGGGTCACCGCCTCCCGTACCGCCTCCGAGGTGCCGAGCCGGAACATGTCGTCGGCCGCGCCGCGGACCAGCGCCCGGGCGCCCTCCTCGGCGGAGCCGTCCACCACATGCGGCAGCCCGCGGACGACCGCGACGGGCAGGCCGTGCGCCTTGCCCTTCACCAGGTCGCCCGCCGCGGCGAGTTCGTCGGCGGTGGCGACGACGGTCGCGCTGAGCGGATTGCCGTACGCGTCCGTGCCGCCGCGCAGGTCGTCCAGCACGCGCACGCCGGACGCGCCGATGGCCACATCGGTCAGCCCGCTGCGCCAGGGGCGCCCGAAGGTGTCCGTGACGACGACACCGACGTCGACGCCGAGCACGTCCCGCAGCCCCTCCCGTATCGCCCGGGCCGAGACGTCCGGGTCGAAGGGGAGCAACAGAACCGTCCCGGCGGGGGTGTTGGAGGCGTCGACCCCGGCGGCGGCCATGACCAGACCCTGCCGGTTCTCGACGATCCGCAGGGTGCCGCGCCGCGCCACCACCCGTACCGTCTCGGCGTCGATCGCCTCCTCACGGTCGTCGGCGGCGATCACCCGCCCCTCCGCCTTGCTCACGATCTTGGAGGTGACGAGCAGGACGTCCCCGTCCTCCAGCTCCGGCGACACGGAGGCGATCAGCTTGGCGAGATCGTCCCCGGGCTTCACCTCCGGCAGCCCGGCGAGCGCCCACACCCGGTAGCCGGACGGCGCCGCGGCGCCCCCCGCCGGAGCCGCCCCCGAGGCCGCTCCGGCCTCCGCGGGACCCCTCATCCCCGGACCTCCTCCGCCAGCGCCAGCGCCTCGCGCGCCATCGCGGCCGTCGCGTCCAGGTCCGTCATCATCAGCGGCACCGCGCGGCAGCGGATCCCCGCCGTCTCGACCTCCGCGACCGTGCCCGCGTCGACCGTGTCGACCAGCCAGCCGTCGAGCAGACCCGAGCCGTAGTGCCGGGCCACCGCCGCGGCCGTGGACTCCACGCCCACCGCCGCGAGGACCTTGTCGGCCATGCCCCGCACGGGCGCGTCGCCGACGATGGGGGAGAGGCCGACCACCGGCACGTCCGCGTTCGCGATCGCCTCGCGGATGCCCGGCACCGCCAGGATCGTGCCGACCGACACGACCGGGTTCGACGGCGGGAAGAGGATGACATCCGCCGCCGCGATGGCCTCCAGGACGCCGGGCGCGGGCTTCGCGGCCTCCGCGCCGACCGCCACGACGGCCTGCGCGTCCACGGACGCCCGCAGTCTCACCCAGTACTCCTGGAAGTGCACCGCCCTGGACTCGCCGTCCACCTCGATGGCGACATGCGTCTCGACGCGGTCGTCGGACATCGGGATGAGCCGCACGCCCGGCTGCCAACGGGCGCACAGCGCCTCGGTGACCGCGCTCAGGGGGTAGCCCGCGCCGAGCATCTGCGTACGGACGATGTGGGTCGCGAAGTCGCGGTCGCCGAGGCCGAACCACTCCGGCCCCACGCCGTACGCCGCGAGCTCCTCCTTCACCGTGAAGGACTCGTCCTCACGGCCCCAGCCCTGCTCCTCGTTGATGCCACCGCCGAGGGTGTACATCACCGTGTCGAGGTCCGGGCAGACCTTCAGCCCGAAGAGATGGATGTCGTCACCGGTGTTGCCGACGACCGTGATCTCCGCGTCCGGCGCGGCCTGCTTGAGGCCGCGAAGGAAGCGGGCACCACCGATGCCACCGGCCAGAACCACAATGCGCATGTGGATCAGTCTGTCAGGCGAGTACGACACCGGGGGCGATCGGGGCGCACTGTGCCCGCAGGGACTCGTGCATCGGCATCTCGGTCAGGCCCGGGTAGTACACGTGCAGGCTGACCGCCGGTTCGAGGGAGTCGTTGACGACCTCGTGGACGTACCCCGGCGCGAACACGCGCTGCGCGCCTCCCGCGAGCGTCCGTGCGCCCCGGTTCGTACGCTCCGTCAGTTCGCCTTCGAGGACGGTCAGTACGCCGGAGGAGGGGCCGTGGTCGTGCGGCCCGCTGCCCTGGCCGGGCACCCAGGACAGCAGCCAGACCTCGTAGCCGGGGCCGGTGCGCAGCCGGTGGTACCAGCGGGTGGTGGCGTCGTACTCGACGTACGGGGCCCACTGCGCGCGGTCGGCGGCGATGGAGCGGGCGAGGCCGGCGAACTCGGCCACGGTGGCGGGGTGCTCACGGGCGGGCTGCAGGAGGTGCTGGACCTCGAGGATGTCGCCGGCGATCTGAAGGTCGCTGTCGCTGTTCATGGGTGCGGTGGTTCCTCAGCAGAAACAGAAGCAGTGCAGGGATGTCGCAAGGGGAAAGAAGGCGCTGGAGCTCTGGGGCATCAACAGCTGGAACAGCAACAGCAACAGCGGGCCTGGACAGCGCGGCGGTACCCACGGATGTGGGTCGCGGAGGGCGCTGAGGTCGCTGGCATGGAATCAACGGTGACGGGCGAGCCACCCGACTGTCAACCCAATGCCCGATATGGCGGTAATGTTTCACCTCATCCGGTTACAGCGCCCGGAGAAAGGTTTGTGCAGCTGTCGAGCAGGAGACATGGCGCAACATCCGTGCCCGTAAACGCGACTGAGGTCCCGTGATCGGACTGTGATCCGGATCGCTTCCGTGGCTGGATCGCAACAAGATCCATGTCTGGGACGTCTCCCTCCGTGAGGGGGGTGCGGTGTGGCCAGGCCAGTGGCATGTGTCAGGTTTTTGGTGATTTGAACACTTTCCGCATAGCCTTGGTTCCGCAGAGTGAATACCGGGCCCAATAGCAGATTCCGGCTTGACTCGCACAGAGCACGAACTTGTAATTTCACTCGTGTCGTTCGGCCGATATCGGTAACGGCAACATCACGGGGACGCGAAGACAGACGAGGGGCGCACATGACCGAGTTGTTCCAGGAACTGCTGGTCGAGGACGCGGACGAGGAACTCGGCTGGCAGGAGCGCGCGCTGTGCGCCCAGACCGATCCCGAGTCCTTCTTCCCCGAGAAGGGCGGCTCGACCCGCGAGGCCAAGAAGGTCTGTCTCGCCTGTGAGGTCCGTTCCGAATGCCTTGAGTACGCCCTGCAGAACGACGAACGATTCGGCATCTGGGGCGGTCTGTCGGAGCGCGAACGCCGCCGCCTGAAGAAGGCCGCGGTCTGACCGGCGCCCTCCCGCCCGAACCGCGCGCACACCCGCGCGGACACCGCGCACATCCGCTCACACCCACGCACCACGAACGGTCCGCCGCCTGTGCTCTGTCCACAGGCGGCGGACCATTTTCTTGACAGCCGTTAGTGTGGGGCCCCGTCCGAGACGTACCCACGCCCCCCGCGGGCGACCCCCGGCCGGAGGGCCCGTACCTCGATGTCCTCAACTCCTGAGTTTCCGCGACACGTCGTCACCGCCGTGCTCGTCGCCCACGACGGCGCCCGGTGGCTGCCGGACGCCCTCGCCGGGCTGCTCGCCCAGGAACGCCCTGTGCAGAACGTGATCGCCGCCGACACCGGCAGCGCCGACGACTCCGCACAGCTGCTCGCCGAAGCGATCGGCGCCGACCGGGTGCTCCACCTCGCCCGCCGCACGGGCTTCGGCGCCGCCGTCGAGGAGGCCGCCCGCACCGCCCCCGTGCTCGGACCCGAGGAGCTCACCTATCTGAAGCGGCCCAGCGGCTGGGACCCGGTCAGCAGGACCTGGCGCGACGACGCCTACGACCTGCCCGAACTCCCGCACGGCGAGCCCGTGCAGTGGCTCTGGCTGCTCCACGACGACTGCGCACCCGAACCCGACGCCCTCGCCGAGCTCCTGCGCGTCGCCGACTCGGACGCGTACGCCGCCGTCGTCGGCCCCAAGCTCCGCGGCTGGTACGACCGCAGGCAACTGCTCGAAGCGGGCGTCTCCATCGCCCGCAGTGGCCGCCGCTGGACCGGCCTCGACCGCCGCGAACAGGACCAGGGCCAGCACGACCAGGTCCGCTCCGTCCTCTCCGTGTCCTCCGCCGGCATGCTGATCCGCCGCGACGTCTTCGAGGAGCTCGGCGGCTTCGACCGCCGCCTGCCCCTGATGCGCGACGACGTCGACCTGTGCTGGCGCGCCCACTCCGCCGGCCACCGCGTCCTCGTCGCCCCCGACGCCGTCCTGCGCCACGCCGAGGCCTCCGCCCGCGAACGCCGCACCGTCGACTGCGCCGGCCGCTCCGTGGCCAACCCGCACCGCGTCGACAAGGCCGGCGCGGTCTACACGCTGCTCGCCAACAGCCGCGCCGCGACCCTCCCGTACGTACTGGTCCGGCTGACCCTCGGCACCCTGCTGCGCACCCTCGCCTACCTCGTCGGCAAGGTCCCCGGCCAGGCCGTCGACGAGGTCATGGGCCTCTTCGCCACCCTGCTGCGCCCCGAGAAGATCCTCGCCGCGCGCAAGCGCCGCAGGAACGCCGCCGTCGCCGCGAGCGAACTGCGCCCGCTGTTCCCGCCGCCCGGCGCCACCATCCGCGCCACCGCCGAGCAGGTCGTCGCGAACTTCGGCGGCTCCGACGCCGATTCCGGCGGCTCGCGCCACGGAGTCGTCGAATCCGGCCCCGGCGGCGACGACGCCGACTTCCTGGAGATCGAGCAGTTCGCCCGGCTGAAGAAGATCGCCCGCAAGCCCGGACCGATCCTCTTCGCCCTGCTCCTGGTCATCTCCGTCGTGGCCTGCCGCGGCCTCTTCGGCGGCGGATCGCTCGCCGGCGGCGCCCTGCTGCCCGCCCCCGACTCCGTCTCGGAGCTGTGGGGACGGTACGCGGACACCTGGCACGCCCTCGGCACCGGCGGCACCCAGACCGCACCGCCCTACCTCGCCGTCCTGGCCGGACTCTCCGCGCTCTTCCTCGGCTCCACCTCCTTCGCGCTCACCGTGCTGCTCGTCTGCTCGGTCCCGCTGGCCGGCTTCACCGCCTACTTCGCCGCCCGCCCGATCGTCGAGTCCCGGCTCCTGCGCGCCTGGGGCGCCATCGCCTACGCGTTCCTGCCCGCCGCCACCGGAGCGCTCGCCGCTGGCCGCCTCGGCACCGCCGTCCTCGCGATCCTGCTCCCGCTCATCGCCCGCGCGGCCGTCGCCGCCCACGGCTTCACCGCCCAGGAACAGGCCCGTGGCAGCTGGCGCGCCACCTGGGCGTACACCTTCCTGCTCACCTTCGCGACGGCGTTCACCCCGATCGTCTGGCCGCTCGCCGTCGTCCTCGGCATCGCCGTGCTCGTCCTGCGCCGCGACGACATCACGGCGTACGGACTGCGCTTCATCGCCACCGTCGGCACCCCGATCCTCGTCCTCGCCCCCTGGTCGCTCTCCCTGCTGACCAGCCCCTCCGCCTTCCTGCGCGAGGCCGGGCTCGACATCCGTACGGGCACGGCCTCCGCCCTCGACCTGCTCGGGATCAGCCCCGGCGGCCCCGGGACCACCGGCGGCCTCCTCCTCATCGGCATCGTGCTCGCCGCCCTGGCCGCGCTGGTGCGCGAGGAGCGGCAGTTCGCCGTCCGCGTCGCCTGGGCCGCCGCCCTCGCCGGGCTCCTGTTCGCCGTGATGTCCAACGGCGCTGGCGGCACCGGCTGGGCCGGACCCGCCACCCTCGTCTACGGCGCGGCCCTGCTCGCCGCCGGCATGATCGGCGCCGAGGGCGGACGCACCCGCGTCGCCGCCCACGGCTTCGGCTGGCGCCAGCCCGTCGCCGCGCTCATCGCGCTCGCCGCCGCCCTCGGCCCGGTCGTGGCCGCCGCCGGCTGGATGATCGGCGGCGCCGACGGACCGCTGACCCGGCGCGACCCGGTCCAGGTCCCGGCATTCGTCGCCGAGGAGAGCGGCAACCCCGACCAGCCCCGCACCCTCGTTCTCGGCGGCACCTCGCCCGGCGAGGTCGCCTACACCCTGGTCCGCGGCTCCGGCGGCCGCCTCGGCGACGCCGAACTGACCGCGGCGGCCGACAGCGACCCGCGTCTCGACAAGGTCGTCGCGCACCTGGTGGCCGGCTCGGGCGCCGACCAGACCCAGGAACTCAGCGGCTTCGCGATCCGCTACGTCCTCGTACGCGACGGGGCACCGCGCCAGATGAGCCGCGTCCTCGACGCCACCCCGGGCCTCAGCCGCCTCAGCCAGCTCGACGGCAGCGCGCTCTGGAGCGTGGACCGCGAGCGCGCGGTCGCCCGGGTCACCATCGTCCCGGCGGCGAAGACCGCCGACGCGGCGGTCGAGCCGGTCCTCGTCGCCGCCGGCCCCGTCGAGGCGCACACGAAGATCCCGTCCGGCCCCGCCGGCCGCGTCCTGCGCATCGCCGACCGAGCCGACGAAGGGTGGACGGCCACCCTCGACGGCAAGGAACTGAAGAAGACCACCGTCGACGGCTGGGCCCAGGGCTTCGAGCTCCCCGCCGAGGGCGGCCGCCTCGACCTCACGTACGACGAGCCGCTCACCCACACCGTGTGGATCTGGACCCAGGTCGGCCTCGCCGTCGTCCTGCTCGTCCTCGCCCTGCCCGGGCGGCGCCGCGAGATCGACGACGACCTGCCCGAGGAGGAGATCGCCATCCCCGCCCAGGCGATGGAGGGCGACGGCCGCCGGGCACGCCGCCTGCGCGCCGCCGCGGAGGCGGAGGCCGCTGCCGCCGTCGATGTCGTCGACGCCGTGGACGACGAGCAGCCGCAGCCGGTGCCGGTCCCCGAGGAGCAGCCGTACGCGGCGGCGGACTGGGACGGCCAGTACGACCCGGCGTACGCGCAGCAACAGCAGCACGCGCAGGAGCAGTACACGCAGGAGCAGTACGCCCAGCAGGGCTACTACCCCGAGTACCAGGCCGACCCGTACCAGCAGCAGTACGACGGGCAGCAGCCGCAATACGACCCGCAGCAGTACGACCCGTACCAGCAGCAGGGCTACGACCAGCCGGCCTACGAACAGCCGCAGTACGACGGGCACGACGGGCAGCAGCCGCAGTACGACCCGCAGCAGTACGACCCGTACACGTACGGCTACGAGACCGAGCAGCGTCCCGACGGGAGCAGCAACCAGTGAAGCGCACCACCCTCTCCCTGATCGCGGTCGCCACCGCCCTTGCCGCCGTGACCGGCTTCGCCGCCCTGACCGCGCCGGACGGCTCCGTGTCCGCCGGCGCCAAGGCCCCCGTGAAGCTGCCGGTGGAGCGCTCCAGCCTGCTGTGCCCGGCGCCGAGCACCTCCGAGGTGGCCGAGACGGCCTACACCTCGTACACACCGGGCGGGAAGAGCGCGGCCACCGACTCCGGTACCGCCACCCCCGCCGCCGCCAAGGCCGAGCTCAAGCCCGCCCCGCTCGCCGCCACCCCCGGCGGTACGCCAGCCAAGAAGCCCGCGGCCGCCAAGGCCCCGGCCACCGTCACCCAGCCCGGCAAGCCCGTCTCCGCCGAGGCCAACGGCGGCGCCGCCCCGGCCCTGACCGGCTCGGCGACCGGCGCCCTCGCCCCCGGCTGGACGGTCCAGCAGACCAGCGTCGTCCCGGCGGGCGGCGCGCGCGGCCTGCTCGGCGTCACCTGCACCGCGCCCGACACGGACTTCTGGTTCCCGGCCGCCTCCACGGCCAAGGAGCGCCAGGACTACGTCCACCTCACCAACCCGGACGACACCGCCGCCGTCGCCGACATCGAGCTCTACGGCCCCGAGGGCGAGCTCCCGTCGCAGCTGACCGAGGGCATCCCCGTCCCGGCCCACTCCAGCGTCCCGGTCCTGCTCTCCACGCTCACCGGCGAGGCCCCGACGGCCGACGTGACCGCCCATGTGACGACCCGCAGCGGGCGCGTCGGCGCCGTCATCGGCGCCGCCGACGACAAGATCGGCAGCGACTGGCTCCCCGCCTCCGCCGACCCGGCCGGCACCGCCGTGCTGCCCGGCATCCCTGCCGACGCGACCTCGGTGCGCCTCGTGGCGTACGCACCGGGCGAGAACGACGCCGAGCTGAAGATCCAGCTGGTCGGCGAGTCCGGCACGATCGTCCCGGCGAGCGCGCAGTCCCTGCACGTGAAGTCGGGCATGACCGCGGCCGTCGACCTGCCGGACCTCACCCGGGGCGAGGCGGGTTCCCTGCTGCTCACCCCGTCGGACCCCAAGAAGTCCGCCCCGTTCGTCGCCGCCCTGCGCGTGGTGCGCGGCAAGGGGGAGCAGCAGGAGGTCGCCTTCATCCCGGCGACCGCGGCGATCACGGCCCGCGCCACCGTCGCCGACAACCGCGCGGCCGGCACGATCCTCTCGCTGACCGCCCCGGGCGCGGCGGCCGAGGTCAAGGTCACCGCCTCGGCCGGTACCGGCGGTGGCACGCCGGTCTCCAAGACCGTCACGGTCAAGGCGGGGACGACCATGGAGGTGACCCAGCTGGTCCCGGGCGGACTGAAGGGCTCCTACGCCCTCACGGTCGAGCCGGTCTCGGGCGGCCCCGTCCACGCGGCCCGCACGCTGGCTCTCCCGCGGGACGGCATCCCCATGTTCACGGTCCAGACCCTGGCCGACGACCGGGGCACGGTCGAGGTCCCGGCGGCGAGGCAGGACCTCTCGGTCCTGGACGACTGAGCGCCGGGCCCCCTGTTCGTACGGAGGTCAGTCCTGTCCGTACCGGGGATCGACCGACTCGGGGGAGAGGCCCAGCAGCTCCGCCACCTGCTCCACCACGACCTCGTGGACGAGCAGCGCCCGTTCGTCGCGGCTCTTCGAGCGGATCTCGACGGGCCGCCGGTAGACGACGACCCTCGCCGGCCCGTCCTTCGCCGCGGGCGCGGCCCCGCCCAGCGGCACCGACTCGCCCGGCACCGACGGCGGCACGTCGAGCACCATGAACTCGACGTCCGCCAGCTGCGGCCAGCGGCGCTCCAGGCGCTCCACCGAGTCCAGGACGAGATCCCGGAACGTATCCGCCCGGCTCGCGGACAAGGGCACCTGCGGCGGGGCCACCGGCCCGCGCATACCCCGGCCGTGGCGGTCGCGGCGGCGCGTCCGAGGCTCCACCGGAGTCGGACGGGACTCCGCCCCGTGGGGCTCGGCCGGTCGGGACGAGGGGCTCGGCGGCACAGGACTGTCCATCACTGACGCAGCGTAACTCTCCTCGGTGCCCGCCGACCGTGGCGCACACGTGCCACCACGGTGTCGCCCGCCCCCGGTCTGTCGATAGTTGAACATTCCGGCCAAGCGCGGGCTCGATTCCATAGGCTCCCGCGATCGGCCATCTGGCCGTGGTTGACCGGATTCGATCCGGACGTTGTCCGGATCGGCGGCTGTCCCCACCGCCCGTCCCCTCCTTCCGCGCAGGTCAGGACAGGCGTCGGGAAGGGGCACGTGGCCGACGTCACACCGCGACACGGTGGAGTGACCTGGTGGAGAGTCGTCGCGGCCCGCTCAAGAGTGCGGTACCGTCCAACGTCGTGAGCCCTGTACGTCGCTGTTCGCGCACCGCGTGCGGCCGCCCTGCCGTCGCGACACTGACGTACGTCTATGCCGACTCGACTGCGGTCCTCGGCCCGCTCGCCACCTACGCCGAGCCCCACTGCTACGACCTGTGTGCCGAACACAGCGAGCGCCTCACCGCCCCGCGCGGCTGGGAGGTCGTGCGGCTCTCCGATCCCTCGGCCCCGTCCCGCCCCAGCGGCGACGACCTCGAAGCCCTCGCCAACGCGGTACGGGAGGCGGCACGCCCCCAGGAGCGCGCGGCCGAGGCCGGCGGCAAGGGCGGCGGCGGCCGCGGAGGCGATCCGATGGAGGTCGGACGCCGCGGACATCTGCGCGTCCTGCGCTCCCCGGACTCCTGAGCCTCCGCGACTCCTGGTCCCTCGGCTCCTGATCCCTCGGCTCCTGATCCCTCGGCTCCTGAGTCTCCCCGACTCCTGAGCCTCCTCGGCTCGTGACCCCCGACTCCTGAGCCTTTCCGGGCCGTCTCACGGGCTTCCGGGCCGTCTCACGGACCAAGGCGCTCTGCCCCGCGTCGAGGGGCCCCGGGTAGGTTGGGCCTCCGTACACGCGCCGCACACGCGTGCCCAGGATTGCGTATTCAGGAGGGTTGTTCCGTGGCTGCTGATCTGTCTCAGATCGTCAAGGCGTACGACGTCCGCGGGGTGGTGCCGGACCAGTGGGACGAGACGCTCGCCGAGCTGTTCGGTGCGGCGTTCGTCCAGGTGACAGGCGCACAGGCGATCGTCGTCGGTCACGACATGCGGCCCTCGTCCCCAGGCCTGTCGGCCGCCTTCTCCCGTGGCGCGGCCCGCCTCGGCGCAGACGTCACCCTGATCGGGCTCTGCTCGACGGACCAGCTGTACTTCGCCTCCGGCCGGCTGAACCTGCCCGGCGCGATGTTCACCGCCTCGCACAACCCCGCCCAGTACAACGGCATCAAGATGTGCCGCGCGGGCGCCGCCCCCGTCGGCCAGGACACCGGCCTCTCCGAGATTCGCGCGCTGGCCGAGCGGTGGTCGGAGCAGGGCGCGCCCGAGGCGGCCGCGACCCCCGGCACGATCACCGAGCAGGACACCCTCGACGACTACGCCGCGCACCTGAAGGCGCTGGTCGACCTCACCGCGATCCGCCCCCTGAAGGTCGTCGTGGACGCGGGCAACGGCATGGGCGGCCACACCGTCCCCACCGTCTTCGAGGGCCTCCCCCTGGACCTCGTACCGATGTACTTCGAGCTCGACGGCACCTTCCCGAACCACGAGGCCAACCCCCTCGACCCGAAGAACATCGTCGACCTCCAGGCCCGCGTCCGCGCCGAGGGCGCCGACCTCGGCCTCGCCTTCGACGGAGACGCCGACCGCTGCTTCGTCGTCGACGAGCGCGGCGAGGCCGTCTCCCCGTCCGCGATCACGGCGCTCGTCGCCGCGCGCGAGCTCGCGAAGACCCCCGGCGGCACGATCATCCACAACCTGATCACCTCCTGGTCCGTCCCCGAGGTCGTGCGCGAGAACGGCGGCACGCCGGTCCGCACCCGCGTCGGTCACTCCTTCATCAAGGAGGAGATGGCGAAGACGGGCGCGATCTTCGGCGGCGAGCACTCGGCGCACTACTACTTCAAGGACTTCTGGAACGCCGATACGGGCATGCTCGCCGCGCTCCACGTCCTCGCCGCCCTCGGCGGCCAGGACGGCACGCTGTCGGAGCTGGTCTCGGTGTACGACCGCTACGCCGCCTCCGGCGAGATCAACTCCACGGTCGCCGACCAGGCCGGCCGTATGGCGGCCGTCAAGGCGGCCTACGCCGGTCAGGACGGCGTCACCCTCGACGAGCTGGACGGCCTGACGGTGGCGGCGGACGACTGGTGGTTCAACCTGCGCCCCTCCAACACCGAGCCGCTGCTGCGCCTGAACGTGGAGGCCCGCGAGGAGGCCACCATGGCCAAGATCCGCGACGAGGCCCTGGCCCTGGTCCGCGCGACGGACTGACCGCGGCCCGGCCAATGTCCCTCGCCGGGGGAACGGGGCGGGCGCCGAGCCGCGCGCCCCGTCCCCCGGCGGTAGGCTGACCTGGCCCAAAGGGCAGCATCATCATCGTTTGTTCGAAGGGACACCTCATGCCGCTCGAAGCCGGCCTCCTGGAGATCCTGGCCTGCCCGGCCTGCCACGCGCCGCTGAACGACCGCACCGCGGCCGAGACCCCCGAACTGATCTGCACGAGCGCCGACTGCGGCCTCGCCTACCCGGTCCGCGACGGCATCCCGGTCCTCCTGGTCGACGAGGCCCGCCGCCCGAACTGAAGCGGCCCGCAGCCGCCGACGGCGAGCAGCACCCACAGGTAGACCCGCACCTCTGTGCTCTCATCTGCACAGGTGGTGCGGGTGGGAACAACAAGCCCGGCCGAAGGCCGGGCGCTCACCGAGCCCCAACGCCGCACGTACCGCACCCCCTCCCCACCCCGGAGGCACCGCCACATGCTCGACGAGACCCTCCTCGACGCACCGGACGCCCTCGCCCTCGCCGACCGCCGCGGCCTCCTCCGGGGCGCCGCAGAGGCAGGCGCACGGGTACGGACCGCGGCACGCCACGCCGCCGAAGCCGGAATCTCGGAGCTCAGCCCCGAGGGCCGCCCCCGCACCGTCCTCGTCGCCGGCCCCGGCACCGCCGCCTTCGGCGTCGCCGACCTGGTCGGCGCCCTGGCCGGCGCCTCCGCCCCCGTCATCCGCCTCCAGCCCACCGGCGTCGCCCCAGCGGCGGGCGCCCTGCGCTGGGCCCTCCCCGGCTGGGCCGGCTCCGTGGATCTGCTCCTGATCCTCACCACCGACGGCTCCGAGCCCGGTCTCGCCCTCCTCGCGGAGCAGGCCTACCGCCGCGGCCTCACGGTCGTCGCCATCGCCCCCAAGGCCTCCCCGCTCGCCGAGACCGTCAGCGGCCCCCGCGGACTGCTCGTGCCCATGGCGACCGCGCCGCACGAGAGCCCCGAGGAGTACGCCGAGTCCCTCGCCGCCAGCCCCGGCGACCTGTGGGCCCTGTTCACCCCGCTCCTCGTGCTCCTCGACCGGGTCGGCCTCCTCGAAGCGCCGTCCGAGACCCTGGAGAAGGTCGCCGACCGCCTGGACCGTACGGCCGAACGCTGCGGCCCGGCCATCGCCACGTACAGCAACCCGGCCAAGACGCTCGCCGCCGAACTCGCCGACTCGCTGCCGCTGATCTGGACCGAGGGCGAAGCCGCAGGCCCGGCCGGCCGCCGGTTCGCCGCCGTACTGGCCGAGCTGGCCGGACTGCCCGCGCTCGCCGCCGAACTGCCCGAGGCCCTGCCCGCCCACGGCGTCCTCCTCGCCGGCGACTACGCGGCCGGCGCCGACCCCGACGACTTCTTCCGCGACCGGGTGGAGGAGCAGCAGGCCCTGCGCGCCCGGGTCGTGCTGCTGCGCGACCGTCCCGTCGACGTCGGCACCCTGACCGCCGCCCCCGCCGCCCGCGAACTGGCCCTCAGCCACGGCACGGCCATCAGCGAGGTGGAGCCGGAGGAGGGCAACGAGCTCCTGGAGACCCTGGCCGAGCTCCTCGCCGTCACCGACTTCGCCGCCGTCTACCTCTCCCTGGCCTCGACCGGGATCGCCCCACCCCCGGCGTCCCCCTGACGCCCCAGCCCCAGCCCCAGCCTCACCCCCAGCCCCAGCCCCAGCCTCAACCCCAGCCCCACCCCCGCGCCACGCACGTCATGACGCCGCCACGTCCCACGACGCCCCCAACCCCGTCTCCGCACAGGAAAGCTGGAAGGCTCCATGGACCGCCTCGTCAACA
This sequence comes from Streptomyces vilmorinianum, assembly GCF_005517195.1. Taxonomy (NCBI): domain Bacteria; kingdom Bacillati; phylum Actinomycetota; class Actinomycetes; order Kitasatosporales; family Streptomycetaceae; genus Streptomyces; species Streptomyces vilmorinianum. The sequence continues at coordinate 999,997 of NZ_CP040244.1, forward strand.
CCGTCCGCCCCTACGCCTGGGGCTCCACGACGGCCATCCCGGAACTGCTCGGCACCACCCCCACGGGTGAGCCCCAGGCCGAGATGTGGATGGGCGCCCACCCCGGCGCCCCCTCCCGCACGGAGCGCGGACCGCTCAACGAGGTCGTCGACGCCGATCCCGTACGCGAACTGGGCGCGGCGGCCGTCGAGAAGTTCGGCCCGCACCTGCCCTTCCTCCTCAAACTGCTCGCCGCCGGCGCCCCGCTCTCCCTCCAGGTCCACCCGGACCTCGCCCAGGCGAAGGCCGGATTCGCCGCCGAGGAGGCGGCCGGAGTCCCGATCGACGCGGGCCACCGCAACTACAAGGACGCCAACCACAAGCCCGAACTGATCTGCGCCCTCACGCCGTTCAACGGGCTCTGTGGCTTCCGCGACCCCGTCGAGGCCGCCGACGTCATCGCCGCGCTCGGCGTCGACTCCCTCAAGCCGTACGTCGACCTGCTGCACGCCCACCCCGAAGAGGCCGCGCTGCGCGAGGTCCTGACGGCCCTGCTGTCCGCCGACCGCGAGGAGATGGCGCACACCGTCGCCGAGGCCGCGGCCGCCGCCGCCCGCCTGAGCGGCGCCCACGCCGTCTACGCCGGCCTCGCCCACCACTACCCCAGCGACCCCGGCGTCATCGCCGCCATGCTGCTCAACCCCGTCCAACTCCAGCCGGGCGAAGCCCTCTTCCTCGGCGCGGGTGTCCCGCACGCCTACATCGACGGCCTCGGCGTCGAGATCATGGCCAACTCCGACAACGTGCTGCGCTGCGGACTGACGCCCAAGCACGTCGACGTCCCCGAGCTGCTGCGGATCGTCCGCTTCGAGCCGACCGAGCCGGCCGTCCTGCGCCCCGAGGCGTCCCCGTCGGGCGAGGAGGTCTACGACACCCCCATCGACGAGTTCCGACTCTCCCGCTTCGTACGGGCCCAGGGCGCGGCCCCCACCGACGTCACCGCGACCACCCCGCAGATCCTGCTCGCCGTCGCGGGCCGCCCGAAGGCGGGCGAAACGACCCTCGCGCCCGGCGAGTCGGTGTTCGTACCCGCGGGCGAAACGACCGAACTGTCCGGTGAGGGCACGGTCTTTCGCGCGACCGTCGTGGCCTGATGCAACAATGACCGGCCGAATGGCGGCAACCGTGCCGGAGCACCGACGAAGGGAACACGTACACCCATGAGCGCGTCAGGCGGAACCAAGGCGATCGTGGCGGCACTCGCCGCGAACCTCGCGATCGCGGTAGCCAAGTTCGTGGCGTTCCTCTTCAGCGGTTCGTCCTCGATGCTGGCCGAGAGCGTCCACTCGCTCGCCGACTCCGGCAACCAGGGACTGCTGCTCCTCGGCGGCAAGAAGGCCCAGCGCGAGGCGACCCCGCAGCACCCCTTCGGCTACGGCCGCGAGCGGTACATCTACGCCTTCCTCGTCTCCATCGTGCTCTTCTCCGTCGGTGGCATGTTCGCCATCTTCGAGGGCTACGAGAAGATCAAGGACCCCCACGAGATCGAGGCCTGGTACTGGCCGGTGGGCGTCCTCGTCTTCGCGATCATCGCCGAGACGTTCTCGTTCCGTACGGCCATCAAGGAGTCGAACGAGATCCGCGGAACGAAGTCCTGGAAGGAGTTCGTCCGCCACGCCAAGGCCCCGGAGCTCCCGGTCGTCCTCCTGGAGGACCTCGGCGCCCTCGTCGGCCTGGTCCTCGCCCTCGGCGGTGTCGGCATCGCGCTCCTCACCGGCAACGGCGTCTGGGACGGCATCGGCACCGTCTGCATCGGTGTCCTGCTCGTCCTCATCGCGATCGTCCTCGCCGCCGAGACGAAGTCGCTGCTCCTCGGCGAGTCCGCGGGCATCGACGAGGTGAAGAAGATCGAGGAGGCGATGGTCGACGGCGAGACCGTCACCCGCCTCATCCACATGCGTACGCTCCACCTCGGCCCGGAGGAGCTCCTCGTCGCCGCCAAGGTCGCCGTCCCCCACGAGGACACGGCCGCCAAGGTCGCGAGCGCCATCAACGCGGCCGAGGACCGCATCCGCGCCGCCGTCCCGATCGCCCGGGTCATCTACCTGGAGCCGGACATCTACAGCGAGACGGCGGCCGCGGCGGGCGTCGACCCGGCCAAGTCCCCGGGCGGCGCGAGCCACTGACACGCTTCACAGCAACGTGGGCGATCAGGGGCCCGGGGTCACGACGACCCCGGGCCCCTGTGCGTTGCCCCGGCATCGTGTCCTTCGCCGCACTGATCGGTGTAGATTCGTGACCAGCCAGACGTCGCTGCTGATGGCGGTCGGGCGGTCCCACGGACCGGCCGAGGGAGAGAGGGCCTCCGACGACTGCACCGCGGGAGTACCCGGGCATTCGTGTGCCCGCGCTACCCCAGGTCGCGGTGTCAGGCGCCCAACCGACCCTCGAACCCGATCCACGAGGAGCAGCTCAGTCATGACGACTGCCGCCCACCAGCAGGACTTCAAGGTCGCCGACCTCTCCCTGGCCGTCTTCGGCCGCAAGGAGATCACCCTCGCCGAGCACGAGATGCCCGGCCTGATGTCGATCCGCCGCGAGTACGCCGACCAGCAGCCGCTCGCCGGCGCCCGGATCACCGGCTCGCTGCACATGACCGTGCAGACCGCCGTCCTCATCGAGACGCTCGTCGCCCTCGGCGCCGAGGTCCGCTGGGCCTCCTGCAACATCTTCTCCACCCAGGACCACGCCGCCGCGGCCATCGCCGTCGGCCCGAACGGCACCCCCGAGAACCCGCAGGGCGTCCCGGTCTTCGCTTGGAAGGGCGAGACCCTGGAGGAGTACTGGTGGTGCACGGAGCAGGCGCTGACCTGGCCGAACACGCCCACCGGCGGCCCGAACATGATCCTGGACGACGGCGGTGACGCCACGCTCCTGGTCCACAAGGGCGTCGAGTTCGAGAAGGCCGGCTCCGCCCCGGACCCGTCCACCGCGGACAGCGAGGAGTACGGCCACATCCTCCGCCTCCTCAACCGCACCCTCGGCGAGAACCCGCAGAAGTGGACCCAGCTCGCGTCCGAGATCCGCGGCGTGACGGAGGAGACCACCACCGGTGTCCACCGCCTTTACGAGATGCAGCAGGCCGGCTCCCTCCTCTTCCCGGCGATCAATGTGAACGACGCCGTGACGAAGTCGAAGTTCGACAACAAGTACGGCTGCCGTCACTCGTTGATCGACGGCATCAACCGTGCCACGGACGTCCTGATCGGTGGGAAGACGGCGGTCGTGTTCGGGTACGGCGATGTCGGCAAGGGCTGTGCGGAGTCGCTGCGTGGCCAGGGCGCGCGTGTGATCGTCACCGAGATCGACCCGATCTGTGCGCTGCAGGCGGCGATGGACGGCTACCAGGTCGCGACGCTGGACGATGTCGTGGAGACGGCCGACATCTTCATCACGACGACCGGGAACAAGGACATCATCATGGCGTCGGACATCGCCAGGATGAAGCACCAGGCGATCGTGGGGAACATCGGTCACTTCGACAACGAGATCGACATGGCGGGCCTGGCGCGGATCCCGGGGGTCGTGAAGGACGAGGTGAAGCCGCAGGTGCACACCTGGACCTTCGCCGACGGCAAGGTGGTCATCGTGCTGTCGGAGGGCCGGCTGCTGAACCTGGGCAATGCGACGGGGCATCCGTCCTTCGTGATGTCGAACTCGTTCGCGGACCAGACTCTGGCCCAGATCGAGCTGTTCACGAAGCCGGAGCAGTACCCGACCGATGTGTACGTGCTGCCCAAGCACCTGGACGAGAAGGTGGCCCGTCTCCACCTCGACGCGCTGGGTGTGAAGCTCACGACCCTGCGTCCCGAGCAGGCGGCGTACATCGGCGTCGACGTCGAGGGTCCGTACAAGCCGGACCACTACCGCTACTGATCGCGAGACCGGACGGCGCCCGTGCACTGACGCACGCCCGTCCCCGCGACCCGTAGAGGAATAAGGCAGGCCCCCGCACCCCCGTGTCGGGGGCCTGCCTCGTCCGTCAGGCCCGCACGCGGACCTACCGCCCCAAAGAGCACCCCGAGGACCCATGCCCCGCGGCCGCTATTCGCTCCATGATCCGCACGATCACACCCCCCTCGGTGAAGAGCACTTCAACTGCGCGCCCGGCCCCTCCGGCTGGCGCTACGTCTCACAGATCACCACCCCCTCCGGCGAGCACGCCGGCTCCGTCGACCTGGCCATCGACGAACTCGGCCGCCCCATCCGTCTCGAACTCCACGCCGCGAGCTGGCAGGTCCGCGGCGCCGCACTCGACGGCGTCACCTGGGTCCGTACGGACCCCACCGGCACCCATGCCACGGAAGGCAATGTGCGCGCCCATGCCTTCACCGGCACCTCACCGGCGTTCCTCGTCGCCATCACGCGACTGCTGCGTCTCACCCCCGGTTCCCCCGCGACCCGCATCCGGCTCGTCGCCTTCACGGATCCCGTCCTCGCCCCCCTCACGATCGACCAGTCCTGGGCCCTGGTGAACAGTGAAGCGCACCCCACTGACAACGGCCGTCTGATCGTGGACGAGTACCAGGTCAACGCACTGGACACGGGGGAGCAGCACACGATCCACATCGCCGGCGACGTGGTCCTCTCGGCCCCCGGCATCGAACTCGAAGCCCTCGAGACCCCGCCGTCCGTCTTCCCCTAGGCGGGAGGAGCGAACCCGGTCCGCGCGCCGCGCGACTCCCCTTGCCCGGCCACCCGCTCGGGCTGCGCCTGCTGCACGGTCCGCACCGGCTGCACGGGCTGGACGGGCGGCACGGTCTGAACGGCGGGAGCCACGAACCCGGGACCGCTTTCGCCCCCACCATGCCCGGCCGAGGCGGCGAAAGCCCGACGCGCCTCCCGCGCCTGCCGCTCGCCGACCACCCCCGCCAGATACGCCGCCGCGGGCACCCCCGGGGGCGGGGGCGTCCCCGTCCGCGCCACCAGCTCATCGGCCAGCCGCTCCGCGAGCCGCCTCCCCACGCCCGGGTCCAGCTGCCGCATCCGCGTCAGGTACTGCCGTATCTCCAGCCACAGCCCGTCCGGCACGGCCGACAGATCCAGCTCCGCGAACCGTCCCACGAGCCACGGCGGGGGAGGAGGCACGGCCGCGGTCCGAGCCGCCGGCACCCGCTCCCGTACGACCAGAGTCCCCGCGAACACGTCCCCGATCCGCCGCCCACGCTCGGACACCAGCGAGGCGATACAGGCGACGACCCCGAACGTCATCAGGATCTCCACGACCCCCATCGCCCCGCGGACCAGCGCGTGCCGGAACCGGATCGGTCCCCCGTCGTCCCGCACCACCCGCAGCCCGCAGGCCATCTTCCCCAGCGACCGCCCGTGCGACAGCGTCTCCACCGCGATCGGCGCCCCCACCAGTATCAGCAGGAAGGAGGCGATCGATATCGCCATCTGAGCGGCCTCGTCCAGTGAAGCCGTGGCCACCACGAGCCCGATCGAGATCAGCAGGTAGGCCGCCCACACCACGAGAAGATCGAGAAACAGCGCCAGCGCCCGGCTCGGCAGCCGCGCCGGCTGCAACCCCAGTACGACCGCGTCCCCCGTCACAACCCCGCTCACGGCGCCCACCCTTCTCCGGCCTTCCCGACCCCTCAGTACGACAGTCTGCCAAGCTGACCCGCAGCGCGCCGCAGTAGTACGGACCCGTACGCACCCAGTGCCTGGAGCAGCAGCCGATCATGGACCTCGACGTCTACGTCACCGCCCACCGAGCCGAGTGGGACCGCCTCGACCACCTCCTGCGCCGAGGCGGCAAGCTCACCGGCGCCGAGGCCGACGAACTCGTCGCCCTCTATCAGCGGGCGGCCACCCACCTCTCGCTGATCCAGTCCAGCGCTCCGGACCCCATGCTCACGGCCCGCCTCACCCAGCTCGTCGCCCGCGCCCGCGCCACGGTCACCGGCACCCGACGCTCCTCCTGGCGCGACGCGGCCGCCTTCCTGACGGCCGGCTTCCCCGCGGCCGTCTACCGCTCCCGCCACTGGTGGGTCCCGACAGCCGTCCTCTCCACACTCCTCGCGGTGATCATCGGCTGGTGGATCGGCACGCACCCGGAGGTCCAGTCCGCGATCGGCGCCCCCGCCGAACTGCGCGAGATGACCCGCCCGGGCGGCCAGTACGAGACGTACTACTCGAGCCACCCGGCGGCTTCCTTCGCCGCCCAGGTCTGGACGAACAACGCCCAGGCCGCCGCCATGTGCCTGGTCCTGGGCGCGTTCCTCTGCGTCCCGGTGCTCTGGATCCTCTTCCTCAACATGCTGAACCTGGGCGTCGGCATCGGCCTCATGTCCTCCGCGGGCCGCCTCGACGTCTTTCTGGGCCTGATCCTCCCGCACGGCCTGCTCGAACTGACAGCGGTCTTCGTCGCCGCCGGCACCGGCCTCCGCCTCGGCTGGACCCTCATCGACCCCGGCCCCATGACCCGCCGAGCCGCCCTTGCCCAGCAGGGCCGCGCGGCCGTGGGAATGGCGATCGGCCTGGCCCTGGTCCTCTTCCTCTCGGGCCTCATCGAAGGCTTCGTCACGCCGTCGGGCCTCCCGACCTGGGCCCGCATCACCATCGGCGTCGCAGCTGAACTGGCATTTCTCGCCTACGTCTACATCCTGGGCGGCCGCGCCGCCCGAGCGGGTGACACGGGCGACGTCGAGGAGACCGACCGCAGCGCCGCCCAGCCGACCGCTGCCTGATGTGCGGACCACCCCGCTGACCTGCTAGTCTCCTCTTCGCCCACAAAAACCGTTGACACGGTCGACGTGGGGAGGTAGATTCAACTGGTTGCCTCGGACTGGACAAGTTCGAAGGCCAGCAGCTAGAGTCTCTCTCGCTCCGGTCGGGAAGTTGATTTCCACGGAGCCACTCCGATTCCTTATTCGAATCACGAAGCCACCGATTAGGTCGGCCGAAATGAATCTGATAAAGTCGGAATCGCCGGAAAGGGAAACGCGAAAGCGAAGAACGGCCCGGCAGCCCGCTCCAGCGGGTGGCGGAAACGGAAAACGGATCTGCTAAGCTGGAAACACGAAAGACCGAAGGGAAAAGCCCGGAGGAAAGCCCGAGAGGGTGAGTACGAAGGAAGCGTCCGTTCCTTGAGAACTCAACAGCGTGCCAAAAATCAACGCCAGATTAGTTGATACCCCGTCCATCTTCGGATGGCGAGGTTCCTTTGAAAGTCCTACCGGCCCATGCGGCGGGTAGGCAACAACACAGCGAGGACGCTGTGAACGACTGGTCCTATTCCGACTGGTCGTTCCGCTCTCGTGGTGTGCACCGGATAACCGGTAAACATTCACGGAGAGTTTGATCCTGGCTCAGGACGAACGCTGGCGGCGTGCTTAACACATGCAAGTCGAACGATGAAGCCCTTCGGGGTGGATTAGTGGCGAACGGGTGAGTAACACGTGGGCAATCTGCCCTTCACTCTGGGACAAGCCCTGGAAACGGGGTCTAATACCGGATAACA